>DASZLY010000207.1:0-1627 GCA_035552135.1 Allostellaceae bacterium
ATTGGCGCTGACCGAGACGCCCGACCCGGAGCTCGATCCCAATGAGGCGGCGCGGGTCGTGTCGTAGGGGTTGCCCGGGTTGCCGGCCCATGAGCTGCGCTGATAGCCGAGCACCGAGGGCAGCACCTTGTCCGGCTTGTGGCGCCCGCCGGGATTGCCGGCGCGGCCGTTATATTCGGTGTTGACCGCCTTGGCGAAGATGATCGCGCCCTTCTTACGCAGCTGCTCGACGAGGATGTGGTCGCGCGCCGGGAAGTCGATGTCGTAGGCCGCGTCGCCGCCCGCGGTGGTGCGCATGTCCTTGGTGTCGAACGGATCCTTGAACGAGAACACGACGCCGTACATCGGCAGCTCGTCGAGCGGCGGGTTGGCGCCATAGCGCGCGTCGAGCTCGGCGGCGCGCTCGAGCGCGTCGGGCAGATGGCGGAATTCGTCGCACACCGGCGGCGCGCCGGCCGGTAGCGGGCCCAGCGACGGATGCCGGTCGTACGCGCCCTTGCAGGTCACCGAGCGCTCGCCACGGATGTTGAGCGTCGCCAGCGCGTTCAGCTGCCCGGCGGCGGGGATGCCGGCGATCATCCCGTATTGCTGCCGCACCGACGGGTCGGAGGCGGTCGCCTCCATGCGGCCGAATTCGAGCGGCGGGCCGCGATATTTGTCGAGGTCGGGGTAGATCGTCGCGGCGGCGACAGTGTCGGTGGGAAAGCGCAGCGGTGCGCCGGCACGCACTGTGCCTTCGGCTGCCGGCACGGTGGCGCCGTCCGCGGTCACCAGCCGGCTGGCGACGCCGTTATAGGCGCGCGCCCGCGCGAGATACTGCTCGACGACGGCGACGCAGGTGGTCTCGCCGGCCTTTATCGCGCGGTGCAGGTCGTCGATCGTCGCTTCTTCGATGCGGAACGGCATGCTCTCCCCCGCCTGGTGGCGGAGGGATGTTAGAGCGAGTTCGGGACCGATGGCGAGAGCGCGAGCACGTCAATCCCCTCGCCCGCTTGCGGGAGAGGGAGGGGCCCATCGCGCAGCGACGGGAGGGTGAGGGTCATCGCATGCAAACCCTCACCCGGCTCGCTGCGCTCGCCACCCTCTCCCGCAAACGGGAGAGGGGAACAGATACGCCGGCGAGGTGCCCTAAGCCGCGATGCTGACGGCGGCGTGTTCCGGCGAATAGACGAGGCGGTCGGCCGGGAAGGTGATCTTCGCCTCGGTGCCGACGCCGAGGGTGCTCTTGAGCTCGAAGGAGCCGCCGTGCAGCTCCATCATTGCGCGCACCAGCGGGAGGCCGAGCCCGGTACCCTGCTGCTTGCGCGAGAGCGAAGAGTCCGCCTGCTCGAAGGCTTCGAGCACGCGCCCGAGATCCTCCTCGGCGATGCCGATGCCAGTGTCGGTGACGGTAATCGAGAGCCCGGCGCTAGGATCGGCACGGCAGGCGATGACGATGCCGCCGCCCGCCGGGCTGAACTTGATCGCGTTGGTGACGAGGTTGAGGACGATCTGCATCGTCTTGCGCTCGTCGCCCCGCAGCAGCGGCACGTCGGGCGGAATGTCGATCGTCTCGGTGATCCCGCCCTCCTGGGCGCGCACGCTGGTCAATTGAGCGACCGAGCGCACCGCGTCGCGCACGTCGAAA
>DASZLY010000208.1:0-8003 GCA_035552135.1 Allostellaceae bacterium
TCCCATCGCTGGCGCGATGGGCCCCTCCCTCTCCCGCAAGCGGGAGAGGGGTTTATGGTGTCACCCTTCTTTCCAGCGCCGCGTCGCCTCGTCGTCCTCGCTGCGCGCGGCGACCCAACGCTCGCCCTGCGGCGTCTCCTCGCTCTTCCAGAACGGGGCGTCGGTCTTCAGCCAGTCGATGAGGACATGGCAGGCGGCGAGCGCCGCCTCGCGGTGCGGCGAGGCGGTGGCGACGAGCACGATGCGGTCGCCCGGCTCGAGCCGGCCATAACGATGGATGACGAGGCTGCCGTCGAGCGGCCAGCGTCTGTTCGCCTCGGCCTCGATCTCGGCGAGCTTTCTCTCGGTCATCCCGGGATAATGCTCGAGGGTCAGCGCCTGCACCCGATCCCCGCCGCCCATATCGCGCACCAGCCCGATAAAGCTGGCGACGCCGCCGATGCGCGGATTGCCCCGGGTCAGCGCGTCCAGCTCGGCCCCGATATCGAAATCCTCGCGCTGCACCTTGATCATCGCCTCACCCTCCGGTCACCGGCGGGAAGATCGCGACCTCGTCGCTGTCGCGCACGCGGTGCTCGGGGCCGACATAATCCTGGTTGACCGCGACCCGCACCGTGGCGAGGTCCTTGAGCGCCTCGGCATAGCCCGGCCCGCGCGTCTTCAGCCATTGCAGCAAGTGGTTGACGTCGGTGACCTGCGACGGCAAGTCAACTTCCTCCTCGGCGGTGCCGATCTTGGCCCGCAGCCAGGCGAAATAAATCAGCTTCATCGCGCAGCTCCGGCTCCCTCTCCACCCCCGGCGGTAGAGAGGATCGGGGTGAGGCGGAGGGTTCCAGAGGCAATCGCGTGTTCCCACCTCACCCGACCGCCGCCGCGCGGCGGCCACCCTCTCCCCCCATTGGGCGGAGTGGGAACAAATGAGCGGCCGCTCATTCGAGCGTCCCGGCATACGGCAGGAAATCGACCATCGCGCCGGGCCGCAGCCCGTCTGCCGCCTCGTCGATGATGACGAACCCATCGGTGCCGACCAGCGACGACAGGATGCCGGCGCCGTCCTTGGGGTATTTGTGCGCGGTGACCGTGTCGCCGTCGCGTCCGAGGCTGGCGCGGACATATTCGCGCCGTCCCGGCCGCTTCTTGTAGGCGAACGCGGCGCGCACCCGGAACAGGGCAGGGACCTCGGCCGCGGCGCCCGCGAGGCGCAGGATCAGCGGCCGCCCGAGGATCGCGAAGGTCAGCGCCGCCGCGACCGGGTTGCCCGGCAGGCCGATCAGCGGCACGCCTTTGACCTGGCCGAGCGCGACCGGCCGCCCGGGCTTGATCGCCAGGCGCCAGAAATCGAGCCGGCCGAGTTGCTCGATCGCGGTCTTGACGTGGTCTTCCTCGCCGGTCGACACGCCGCCCGAGGTAACGATCAAATCGTGCTCCGCCGAAGCGGCGGCCAGCGTGTCGGCGAGCGCCGCCTCACGGTCGGCGACGATGCCGAGATCGCTCACCCCGCAGCCGAGCCCTTGCAGGAGCGAGGCCAGCATGACGCGGTTGGCGTCGTAGATCGCGCCCGGCGGCAGCGCGGTGCCCGGCTCGCGCACCTCGTCGCCGGTCGACAGCAGCGCCACGCGCAGCGGCTGGCGCACGACGAGCCGGTCATGCCCGAGCGCCGCGGCGAGGCCGAGACCGGCCGGCTTCAGCCGCCGCCCCGCGGCGAGCGCCACCGCGCCCTTCGCCACGTCCTCGCCGGCATGGCGGCGGTTGGCGCCCTGCTTGATGCCGGACTGCAGCGTCACCTTGCCGCCGGCGAGAACGCAATCCTCCTGCATCATCACCGTATCGGCGCCCTCGGGCATCGGCGCGCCGGTGAAGATGCGGATCGCCTCGCCGCGCTCGATCGTGCGGCCGAGCGGATGTCCGGCAGCGGCGCGCCCGGTCACCGGCAGCACCGTCGTGCTGTCCGGCGATAAATCCGCATGGGCGATCGCGTAGCCGTCGACGGCGCTGTTGGCGTGCGGCGGCACATCCATCCCGGCGACGAGGTCGTGCGCCAGGATGCGCCCCGCGGCGGCGGCAAGCGGCACCGTCTCCTCGCCGACGACCGGCGTCACGCGCTCGGCGATCAGCGCCAGCGCGGCATCGACGCCGAGCAGCGTCCCGCCAAAGGCAAAGCAATCGTCGCTGAGCTGCGCCATCACCTCAATCCCGTCTCGCCGAGTATCAGATCGGCGATTGCCCCGGCATCCTCAAGGGCCAGCACCGGCAAAGGCGCGGTCAGGGCGGCATCGGAGGCGATGGCGACGATATGCGGATCGGCGGGATAGAGGAACGGCTTTCCCACCGACGGCCGGTGCACTTCGAGCTTCTTGTGTGGGTGCGCCTTGAACCCCTCGACCAACAGCAAATCGACCGGGGCCATGCGCGCGACCAGCG
This sequence comes from Allostellaceae bacterium, assembly GCA_035552135.1. Classification (GTDB taxonomy): domain Bacteria; phylum Pseudomonadota; class Alphaproteobacteria; order ATCC43930; family CGMCC-115725; genus DATARH01. Next base: position 2,422 of record DASZLY010000208.1, read on the forward strand.
CGTCGAGCGTCGGCTCGGGTGCCTCGCGCAATTCGTGCATCAGCGCGAAACGCCGCGCCGAGGCAACCATCACCTCGGTCGCGCCGGCCTGGCGATGCAGCCAGGAATCCTTGCCCGGCTTGTCGATGTCGAATTCGTGGTGCGCGTGCTTGATCGTCGAGACCGTGATGCCGCGCCCGATCAGTTCGGGGATCAGCCGGGTCAGCAGCGTCGTCTTGCCGCTGCCGCTCCAACCCGCAAGACCAAAGACCCGCATTACGCCAAGCGCTGGGTCTTTCTCCCAGCGGCGCGCGGGCCGGTAATGTGCGCCAGCCCCGCACGCAGATAGTCATAGCCGGTGATCAGCGTCAGGATCGCCGCGAGCCACAACAGCGTCTCGCCGATCACCACGACCGGCAGCACGTGCCAGCCGGCGTCGCCGACGATCAGCACGCCGATCGCGACCATCTGGATCGCGGTCTTCCATTTCGCCAGGCGCGACACCGGCATGCCGACGCTGAGGCCGGCGAGATATTCGCGCAGCCCCGAGACGAGAATCTCGCGGCAGAGGATGACCAGCGCCGGCAGCACCGCATGGCTGGCCAGCCGGCCGGTGACGGTCAGCATGAACAGCGTCGCCGCGACCAGCAGCTTGTCGGCGATCGGATCGAGAAAGCGGCCGAGCTCGGATTGCTGTTCCCAGCGCCGGGCGAAATGGCCGTCGAGCCAATCGGTAACGCCGGCGGCCGAGAACAGCGCGCAGCCGAGCCAGCGCGCGCCGTCGCCGTCGAGATAAAAGGTCGCCACGACAAGCGGTATCGCCAGGATTCGCGACAGGGTCAGCAGGTTCGGCAGGCTGGTCAACGGCACGCTTTCCTCCGGGCGCCAAAGGCCGGTGGGATGGACATGATCTTAGCCATCCCCATGAAAATGATCATAAACCTTTTTTGCGACAGCTTTGCTGATGCCGGCGACACGCTCGATCTCGGCGAGGCCGGCCCGCGCCACGCTGCGCGCCGAGCCGAAATGGTGTAGCAGCGCCTGTTTGCGCCGCGCGCCGATCCCGGCGATTTCGTCGAGCGGCGAGCGCCCAAGAGACTTTGCGTGCCGGGCGCGATAGGTGCCGATCGCGAAGCGGTGCGCCTCGTCGCGCAGCCGCTGCAGGAAATAGAGCACCGGGTCGCGCGGCTCCAGCGAGAATGACGGCTTGCCGGGGATGAAGAATCGCTCGCGTCCGGCATCGCGGTCGGGCCCCTTGGCGATGCCGACGACCGATACGTCGCCGATGCCGAGTTCGTCGAACACACCCTGGGCGATGCCGAGCTGGCCGAGCCCGCCATCGATCAGCACCAGGTCGGGCCAGCTGCCGCCGGTCCGCTCGGGATCCTCCTTCAGCGCGCGGTAGAACCGGCGAAAAAGCACTTCGCGCATCATTGCATAGTCATCGCCGCCGATGCCGCCGGGTTCCATCGGCGCTTCCATCGGCGCTACCGCCGTGTCCGCCGCGGCACGTTCGCCGCGAATCGTGAACTTGCGATACTGGTTCTTCATCAGCCCGTCAGGCCCGGCGACGATCATCGCACCGACCGCGTTGGCGCCCTGGTTGTGGCTGTTGTCGTAGACCTCGATGCGGTTGAGCGGGCCGGCCAGCCCGAGCGCCGCGGCGACGCCGTCGAGCAGCTGGCGCTGCGTGCTGCTTTCGGCGAGCCGCCGGCCGAGCGCCTCGCGCGCGGTCGCGACGATGCGATCGACGAGCTTCTTCTTGTCGCCGCGCTGCGGCACGCTCAGCGTCACCTTGCGGCCGCCGAGGGACAGCGCCTCCTCGATCAGCTTCTGCTCGACCAGTCTGTGGCTCAGCAGCACGCACGGCGGCTTCGGCCGGTTGTCGTAGAACTGGCCGACAAAGCTCGTCAGCACGTCCTCGACCGGGAGCTGCCGGTCGTGGCTCGGGAAATAGGCGCGGTTGCCCCAGTTCTGCCCGCCGCGGAAGAAGAATACCTGCACGCAAGTATGGCCGCCGGCCTGGTGCGCGGCGATGATGTCGGCGTCGTCGATGCCTCGCGTGTAGATGTCCTGGTGGCCCTGCACCATCGACAGCGCACGGATGCGGTCGCGCAGCATTGCCGCGGCCTCGAAGTCGAGCCCGGCCGAGGCCGCCTCCATCTCGACCGCGAGCCGCGCCTGCACGTCGGCGCTGCGGCCGTTGAGAAAGCCCTTCGCCTCCTCGATCAGCGCGGCATAGTCGCCAGGAGCGATCCGCCCGACGCAAGGCGCGCTACAACGCTTGATCTGATAGAGCAGGCAGGGGCGCGTGCGGTTGGTGAAGACGCTGTCGCTGCACGAGCGCAACAGGAACGCCTTCTGCAGCGTGATCAAGGTGCGGTTGACCGCGCCAGCCGAGGCGAACGGCCCGAAATACGTCCCGTCATTGGCGCGCGCGCCGCGATGCTTGGTAAGCTGGGGGTATTCCTGGCCAACCGTGATGTGAATCAACGGGAAGGACTTGTCATCGCGCAGCAGCACGTTAAAGCGCGGCAGCAAACGCTTGATCATGTTGCATTCGAGCAGCAGCGCCTCGGCCTCGGTCCGCGTCTCGACGATCTCCAGCGCCGCGGTGTCGGCGACCATGCGCCGCGTGCGGTTCGACAGCCCGAGCGGGTGCGTGTAGTTCTGCACCCGCGCCTTCAGATTGCGCGCCTTGCCGACATAGATCGCGTCGCCCTTGCGGTCGAGCATGCGGTAGACGCCGGGACGCGCCGGCACGTTCTTCAGCGCCGCGCGGATGATCGCGGCGCCGCTGGCGATGTTGCCCGCCGGCAGCGCCCGCGCCGGCGCCGCTTCCGGGACGTCGACATCGATCCCGCCCGGGCCGCGCCGCGGATCGAACGACTCGGGCGCCGGCTGGCGGGAACGCCTCGCCGGCCGCTGCGTCGCGGCGGTCGGCTGGTTTGTTTCAGCGGCTTGCGTCATATCCACCAAACCTGGGGATAACTCTGTCGAAAAGCTTTGTCCTGACAATCGCGAATGCAACCAATCCCGAGCCTTTCCTGCGATTGCCTAAAAAAGTGGCAAGTTAATAAGCCATTGTTTCATAGGGTGATTTTTCACAAGTTTGGTTAACGCATTGTCATAAAAGGAACCTTGATCCGCCGCTGTACCATGTCACACTTACGTCACACAGCTTGTGCACAACTTTAGGAGCACCGCGTAGTTTCGTGATGAATCCGAGACTTACCCCGGACATTTTGTCACCCCGCGTGCCGCGTGCGATGCCATGGCTCATTCAACCACAACGTTATGCTGCCGCTGGGCCCAGCCAAGGTGCTGGCCGCCGTCGAGCGCGATCATCTGCCCGGTCATCGCCGGCGCGGCGAGGATAAAGCGCAATGCGGCGGCGATCTCTTCCGGCGCGGTGCCGCGTTGCAGGGGCATGGAGCGGGATTGTTGCAGGAATTGCTCATGATCCTGCCGCGGGCTCGGCAGCGTCGGGCCGGGACCGATGCCGTTGACCCGGATGCGCGGCGCGAGCGCCAGCGCCATCGTCTGGGTCAGCGTCCATAAGCCAGCCTTGCTCAAGGTATAGGAGACGAAATAGGGCGTGAGGCTCCAAACCCGCTCGTCCAACAGATTGACGATATTGCCGCCGGCATCGGCCGGGAGCTGCCGCGCGAAATGCTGCATCAGCACGAACGGGGCACGCAGATTGACCGCGAGATGCGCGTCCCAGCCGTCGCGCGTCACCGTGTCGACGGTGTCGTTCTCGAACAGCGAGGCGTTGTTGATCAGGACGCCGATCGGCCCCAGCGCCACGGCGGCGCGCGGCAGCAATTCGGCGACCGCCGCCTCGTCGGCGAAATCGGCGCCGAGCGCCACCGCCTTGCCGCCTTTGCCGGCGATCTCCGCGGCCACCGCCTCGGCCGGCTCGCGCGAGCGGTGGTAATGCACCGCGACCGCGTAGCCGGCTTCGCCCAGCGCCAGCGCGCAGGCGCGGCCGATGCGCTGCCCGGCGCCCGTCACCAGCGCCGCCATTGGCACCGGCGGGGCAGGGGAGGCGCCGGTCACATCGCTAGAACCTTGAGTCACGCCGCTGCTCTCCGTTCCACCCCGGCGCAGGCCGAGGCCCATCGTTCAACCGCTCGAAACGCCGGAGATATGGGTCCCGGCCTTCGCCGGGATGGACGCAAATATACCGTAAGCCGACCATGCCGCGTGCCCGGAAGCTAACGCCCGGCACGGCGTTCCTTTTTCGCCCGCATCTTGGCGCGCATCACATCGCGTGCCGAGACGCCGGCGCGGCCGGCCTGCGAGCGGCCGCGCATGCCCTCGGCGCGGCCGATTCCCGCCGGCACGGTGCTCGCGGCAAGGCCGAGATCGGCTTGTTCGAGGCGCTTGATCTCGTCGCGCAGCCGCGCCGCCTCTTCGAATTCGAGATCGCCTGCGGCCGCGCGCATGCGCTTTTCGAGATCGGCGATGACCGCTTTGAGGTCCTTGCCCTGGTAGTGCGCGGCGTCGCTTTCGCCGAGGCCGACGGTGACGTGGTCGCGCTCGTAGACGCTGTTGAGAATGTCGGCGATGCCGCGCCGCACGCTTTCCGGGGTGATGCCGTGCGCCGCGTTATAGGCCTGCTGCTTCTCGCGCCGGCGGCCGGTTTCTTCGATCGCCGCCGTGAGGCTGGCGGTCATGTGGTCGGCATAGAGGATCGCGCGGCCGTCGAGATGGCGCGCGGCGCGGCCGATGGTCTGGATCAGCGAGGTTCGCGAGCGCAGATAGCCTTCCTTGTCGGCGTCGAGGATCGCGACCAGGGCGCATTCAGGAATATCAAGCCCTTCGCGCAGCAGATTGATGCCGATCAGGATGTCGAACACGCCAAGCCGCAGATCGCGAATGATTTCGATGCGCTCGATCGTGTCGACGTCCGAATGCATGTAGCGCACCCGCAGCCCGGCCTCGTGCAGGTACTCGGTGAGCGCCTCGGCCATGCGCTTGGTCAGCGTCGTCACCAGCACGCGCTGCCCTTTGGCGGCGGCGTCGCGGCACTCGGCCATCAGATCGTCGACCTGGTTCTCGATCGGGCGGATGATGGTCGGCGGGTCGACCAGTCCGGTCGGCCGTACGATCTGCTCGACAAACACGCCGCCGGCGCGCTCCATCTCCCAGCGCCCCGGGGTCGCCGAGACGAACACCGTCTGGCCGCGATAGGCGTCCCATTCCTCGAATTTGAGCGGCCGGTTGTCGGTGCAGGAGGGCAGGCGGAAGCCGTATTCGGCAAGCGTCGTCTTGCGTGTCCAGTCGCCGCCGAACATGCCGCCGAGCTGCGGCACGGTGACATGGCACTCGTCGACGATGACCAGCGCGTCGCGCGACATGTACTCGAAAAAGGTCGGCGGCGGCTGGCCGGGCAGGCGGCCGGTCAGATAGCGCGAATAGTTCTCGATGCCGGCGCAGCTGCCGGTCGCCTCGATCATCTCGACGTCGAAGGTGGTGCGCTGTTCGAGGCGCTGCGCCTCGACGAGCCGCCCGGCGCCGTGCAGCTCGTCGAGCCGGATGCGCAGGTCGCGCTTGATCTGCTCGATCGCCTGCAGCAGCGTCGGGCGCGGCGTCAC
>DASZLY010000209.1:0-2903 GCA_035552135.1 Allostellaceae bacterium
CATCTCGAACAATTCGGCCTCGGGCAGCGATTCGAACGTGCCGACCGCCTCGGCGTCGGTGACGGTCCTCACCCAGCTTTCGGCGAGGTCGGCGGCGACCGCGGCATCCTTGGCGCTGCGCCCGAGGCCGAACAGCCCCAGCCCCGGCACCAGCACGACGCGAGGCGCCGGGTCGAGCTCGCGCTTGATGCCGCCGACCGCGGCGTTGTTGCGGGTGAAATAGGCGTGGTACTCGGCGACGAACGCGTCGACCGCCCGGCGCGCCGCGGCGGCGAAATCGCCGAGCTTGCCGGCCTCGGGGGCCGGCAGGATCAGCGGATAGTTCTTGGTGCGGATCGTGTGGTCTGGGGTGGCAACGCCGGCGCGGCCGTAGCGCGCCACATCGGCGCCGCTCGCCAGGTTGCGGGCCGCCGCGCCGTCGCGGTAATCGAGCACGAAACGCTTGTAGGCGCCCCGCTTCTCGGGCAGCGCGCAGGCGCCGCGCAGGATCGGCGCGATCTCGTCCGGCTGGGCGAGCGCCACCGGTAGCGCGACGGCGGCGAAGACGTTCTTACGGCCGCGCTTCAGCCGCTCCTCGGCGCGGCTGACCGCCTCAATCATCCGCTCATAGGCATCCCGCGCGGTATCGCCAAAGGTGAAGATGCCGTGCTTCAGCAGCACCAGCCCCTCGACCGCCTCGTCGTCCTCGAAGATTTCCGCGGCTTTCTTGGCCAACAGGAAGCCCGGCATGATGTACGGCACCAAGCCGAGCCGCCCGCCGTAAAGATCGCTGCAGCGCTCGGCGGCGTCGGGCTGGTCGGCGAGGCTCAGCACCGCGGTCGCATGGGTGTGGTCGATGAATTTATGCGGCAGGAAGGCGTGCAGCAGTGTCTCGACCGAGGGGTTGGGCGCGCCCGGGTCGATCAGGTTGGCACGCTGCACTCGCACCATATCCTCGTCGGAGAGCGCGTCGCGCCGGCGCAGCCTGCGCAGCGGCGCGAGCCGCACCGCCGGCAGCCCGGCCGGCTCGATCGCCGCCATGTCCCAGCCGCTGCCCTTGACGCACAGCACTTGCGTGTCGTCGCCGGCGAGGTCGGTCGCGACTGTCTTGACCGAGGTGTTGCCGCCGCCGTGCAGCACCAACGCCGGGTCGCCGCCGAGCAGCCGCGAGGTGTAGACGCGCAGCGCCAGATCGCGGCCGGTACCCGCGTCGGCGTAGCGGGCGACCATCGCCTCGGCGTCCTGCTCCGACCACAGGCTTTTCATCGCGCGCGTCCCTCGCCGCCAGGCGGCCGGATCAGTAGACGCCTTGCAGCGGCTTCGTGTCGCGGTTTTCGAGCACCGCGCTGTCATTGGTGTCGGCCGATTGCAGCAGCTTGGCGGCGAGGCTCTGATCGGCGATCTGCGCGTTCGGGTCGGCGAGGTTAGTGCCCTGGTAATGCAGCGTCCCCGAGGCCTGCTTGCCGGGTGCGCCGGGGCCGGCATTGTCGACGACGCCCTGCGCCCGGGTGGCGATGCTGGTCTCTTGCGGCCGCGCGGCGCCGGGCTCGGGCGGGCGCAGGTTGAAATCGGGCGGAATGGTCAGCGGCGCGCGCGATTCGACCGCGAATTCGTCGGGCGAGGTCGGCTCGATGCCGATCGCCTGCTTCCAATTGGAGCCGCCGCCGCAGCCCGCCAGCGATACGCCTGCCGCGATGCAGGCGGCGATCCCGATAACCCGAAAGCCGGTCATGGCAGCCTGTCGCCCTCCTGGTTCGCCTGCAATTGCCGCCGGCTCAGCAAGCCATCGAACAGCATCACCACGACACCGATGCAGATCGCCGAGTCGGCGAGGTTGAAGGCCGGCCAGTACCACGAGCCCAGATGAAAATAAAGAAAGTCGATGACGCCGCCAAAGCGCAGCCGGTCGATCACATTGCCCAGCGCGCCGCCGATGATGAGCCCGATCGCACTCGCCAGCATCTCGCTCTTCGCGCGCGACAGCCAGAACACCAGCACCGCGACGATGACGATCGCGGCGATCGTGAAGAGCGGCACGCTCAGCCCCGAGCCGGCATTGAACAGGCCAAAGCTCATGCCGCGATTGCAGGTCAGCACGAGCTCGAGGAACGCGGTCACCGGCTCGCGCCGGTCGGTGCAGGCGGTGACGCCGAAATGCTCCAGCACGACGTATTTGCTCAGCTGGTCGACGATGACCACCATGATCGCCGTGCCGATGCCGCGTCCCGTCATGCGGCGGCGGCCGGCAGGCGATCGACCACCGCGACGCAGCGCCGGCACAGATCGGCATGAGCCGCGACGCTGCCGACCTCCGGCAGCACCCGCCAGCAACGCTCGCATTTGTCGCCCGGCGCGTCCTTCACGATGACGCCGATCCCGGCGAGGTCGGGAAGAGTGAAGGCGCCGTCGGGCGGCGGCGCGGCAATCACCGTGGCCGCCGAGGTGATGCAGAGCTCGGCGAGGTCGACCTCGCGGAGCAGCGCGGCCTTGTCGGCCGGCACGTAAAGCGCGATCGCCGCCTGCAGGCTGGAGCCGATGCGCTTGGCGCCGCGCTCCAGTTCGAGCGCGCCTGTGGCGACGCGGCGAATGTCGCGCAGCTCCGCCCAGCGTGCGCCGAGCGCCGGGTCGAGCCAGTCGCCGGGCAGGTCGGCAAAGGTTTCGAGATGGATGCTGCGGCCATCCGCATCGCCGTGCCGCGTGAGCCAGGCTTCTTCCGCGGTGTAGCAGATGATCGGCGCCAGCCAGCGCACCAGGCAGTCGAAGGTGCGGTCCATCACCGCACGCGTGGCAAGCCGGCCGGCATCGTCGGCCGCGTCGCAATACAGCCGGTCCTTGCGGATGTCGAAATAGAACGCCGACAGATCGACCGCGCAGAAATTATGCAGCGCGGTGAACATCGCATGGAAATCGAAGTCGACCACGGC
>DASZLY010000210.1:0-8793 GCA_035552135.1 Allostellaceae bacterium
ACGTTGTTGATCTTGTGCGCGCCGGTGTGGTTGAGCTCCTCGCGCTTCATGTAGATCTTAGCGCCGCCGAAATGCCGGGTCAGCCGCTCGGCGAAAAACAGCGGGCTCGGCCGGCCGACATAGTGCTTGAGGTAATAGTCGAGCTCGGCCTGGAAGGCGGGGTCGGCCTTGGCGGCGTTGTAGGCCGCCTCGACCGCGAGCACGAGCGGCATCAGCGTCTCGGCGACATAGCGTCCGCCATAGAGGCCGAAATGCCCATCCGGGTCGGGCCCGGCGCGATAGGTGTTCGGTGTCTGCATCGCCTTTTAATGAACCACGGAGCGACGGAGGTCACGGAGAAAAAGACAACACCACGACGCAAAGGACGCGAAGGAAACGCAAAGGACGCGAAGCTGTTCGTGCGGCGCGGAGCGCCCTTTATCCACAATGAGGCGGTGAGCGATCGAGCGACGGCCCTCTCACCGCCTCGCCGTCTCATTGTGTTTTTTGGCGCTACGCGCCTGGTGAGCGCCTTCGCGTCCTCTGCGGAACCTTCGCGTCCTTTGCGTTAAACGTTCGCTTACAGGCCGGCTGCCGCGGCGAGAAATTCCCGGATTTTCGCGGGGTCTTTCTGGCCGGGCGCGATCTCGACGCCGGACGAGACATCGACGATCCGCGCGCCGGAAATGCGCACCGCCTCGGGCAGAAGCGCGGCGGTGAGCCCGCCCGACAGCATCCACGGCAGGCGCCAGTCGCGGCCGGCGATGAGCTGCCAGTCGAACGCGAGACCGTTGCCGCCGGGGAGCGCGTCGGCGCGGCGTGGCGGCTTGGCGTCGAACAACAGGAGGTCGGCGGTGTCCTCGTAGCGCGCGGCGGCGTCGGCATCCTCGGCGGCCGCGACCGAGATCGCCTTCATCACCGCGCAGCCGAAACGGCGCCTGGCGTCGGCGACGCGCGCGGGCGTCTCGGCGCCGTGGAATTGCAGGATGTCGATCGGCGCGGCCGCCAGCACCGCCGCGATCGCCGCGTCGTCGGCATCGACGAAGAGCGCGACGCGCTTGACGCCGAGCGGCACCGCGGCACACAGCGCGCCGGCGCGTGCCGGCTCGATCGAGCGCGGGCTCGGCGGATGGAACACGAAGCCGACATAGGTGGCGCCACCCGCCACCGCGGCGGCAACTGCCGCCTCGCTCGACAGCCCGCAGATTTTGGCGGCGACGCTCATCGCGGGATCGCCGCCAGCGGCGGAGCCGGTTCGGCGGCGACGACCGGACGCGCGCGCTCGGCATCGAGCTCGCGCTCCAGCGTGGCGATACGGTTGCGCGAGCGCTTCGCCTCGCTGCGCCACCGCCGGCCGCCGATCCAGGCGACCAGCTCGCCGGCGAAAAAGCCGACGATCAGCGTCACCAGCACGACGAGATAGAGCGGCAGCTCGATCGCGTCCGGCAACGGCCACAGCCCGACCGAGACGCTCTCGCGGTTCGACACCGCGAAGAGGATCAAGAGCACGGCGGCAACCGCCAGCAAGACCCACCAGAAGAACTTCATTCGCGTATCCCGCCCATCGCTTCTGGACCGTCGTTATATGTGGTCCCCTTGGCCGGAGTTGATCGGGCCATCCACGAAAAAGCTGAAGCTATTCGTAGACCCCCGGGTCAAGCCCGGGGGGAGGCGAATTGGAAGGGACGGAGCATTAAAAGCTAATGGTTGAGCCGGTCGCGCAGCTGCTTGCCGGTCTTGAAGAACGGGATGTGCTTCTCGCTGACCGAGACGCTGTCGCCGGTGCGCGGGTTGCGGCCGATGCGGGCGTCGCGCCGCTTGACCGAGAACGCGCCGAAGCCGCGCAACTCGACCCGGTCGCCGCGCGACAGGGCGGCGGTGATCTCGTCGAAGATCGCGGTGACGATGATCTCGACGTCGCGCTGGTAAAGATGCGGGTTGCTTTCCGCAAGCCGCTGGACGAGTTCCGATTTCGTCATGGCGGTCGCAGCTCCCGTCGGTTTTGTTGGGGTGGCGCTACCGTGCCAAAGCTGTACGCCAGCGTCAAGCAAGCCGCTGAAAGGCCACGGACATTCAGCCGTCGCGGCGCTCGCACCAGGGCTGAGCGGGCGTGCGCGGGCGAAAAACGCCGCCCCGGGTCACCCCGAAGGCGGCGTTCGTTGGGTTGTGACGGCCGGCAGAGGGTAAGGCGCTATTCCTTGTCCTCCGGGTCGGCCTCCGCCTCGCGGCGGCGGATTGCGGCGCCCAGGATGTCGCCCAGGCTGGCGCCGGAGTCGGACGAGCCGAATTCGGCCATCGCCTTCTTCTCCTCATCCGCCTCGCGCGCCTTGATCGACAGCGTGACTTTGCGCGTGGCACGGTCGAGCGTGGTGATCTTGGCGTCGATCCGCTCGCCGACGGCGAAGCGGTCGGGGCGCTGCTCGCTGCGGTCGCGCGACAGCTCGGACTTGCGGATGAAGCCCGGCATGCCGTCGGGCAGCTGAACATCGATGCCGTTATCCGAAGTGCCGGTGATCGTCGCGGTGACGACGTCCCCCTTCTTGATCTTGGACATGCCGGCTTCGAACGGGTCGGATTCGAGCTGCTTGATGCCGAGCGAGATGCGCTCCTTCTCGACATCGACGTCGAGCACCTTGACCTTGACCATCTGACCCTTGCGATAGTCCTGCATCGCCTCTTCGCCGGGCCGGGTCCAGTCGATGTCGGAGAGGTGCACCATGCCGTCGATGTCGCCGGGCAGGCCGACGAAAAGCCCGAACTCGGTGGTGTTGCGCACCTCGCCCTCGATCTCGCTGCCCGCCGGGTGCTCTTCGAGGAAGGCGTCCCACGGGTTCGCCAGGGTCTGCTTGAGGCCGAGCGAAATGCGCCGCTTCTGCGGATCGACATCGAGCACCATGACCTCGACCTCCTGGCTGGTCGAGACGATCTTGCCCGGATGCACGTTCTTCTTGGTCCAGCTCATCTCGGAGACGTGGACGAGGCCCTCGACCCCCGGCTCCAGCTCGACGAACGCGCCGTAGTCGGTGATGTTGGTGACGCGGCCCTTGAACTTGGCGCTCGCCGGATACTTGAACTCGACGCCCTCCCACGGGTCGGCCTCGAGCTGCTTCATGCCGAGCGAGATGCGCTGCGTCTCGGGGTTGAAGCGGATCACCTGGACCTGGACGTTCTGGCCGATATTGAGCGCCTCGGACGGGTGGTTGATGCGCCGCCAGGCGATATCGGTGACGTGCAGCAGGCCGTCGACGCCGCCGAGATCGACGAAGGCGCCGTAATCGGTGATGTTCTTGACGACGCCGGCGAGGATCTGGCCCTCCTTGAGGCTCGCCACCAGCTCCGAGCGCTGCTCGGCGCGGCTCTCTTCGAGCACGGCACGGCGCGAGACAACGATATTGCCGCGCGAGCGGTCCATCTTGAGGATCTGGAACGGCTGCGGCGTGCCCATCAGCGGGGCGATGTCGCGCACCGGGCGAATATCGACCTGGCTGCCCGGCAGGAACGCGACGGCGCCCGACAGGTCGACCGTGAAGCCGCCCTTGACCCGGCCGAAGATCTGGCCGGTGACGCGCTCGTTGGCCTGGAAATTCTTTTCGAGCTGGGTCCAGGCTTCTTCGCGCCGCGCCTTCTCGCGCGACAGCGAGGCCTCGCCGTTCTTGTCTTCCATCCGTTCGAGGAAGACCTCGACCGTATCGCCGACATTGATGTCGGGCGGCTGGCCGCCCGTCGAGAATTCCTTGAGCGCGACGCGCCCTTCCGACTTGAGACCGACATCGATCAGCGCGGCGTCGTTCTCGATCGCGATCACGCGGCCCTTGACGACGGTGCCCTCAAGCCCGTTCGCGACACCGAGCGATTCGGTGAGCAGCGCGGCGAAGCTTTCCTTGGGGGCGGCGACGGGTTCAGCAACAGCCATTATAGATCCTCGATCCCGATAGCTCGTGGCCCCGCCGGGATCAGGGCGGAGCAGGCGGCCGGCATTGGGGTTCGGGGGCAGCCGCGTTGACCCGGTCAGCAAGGGCGTGGGGGACGCCCACCGTCAGCGACGGAGGGCCGGATGGCGCGCGATAAGATCGGAGGCCTGCGCGAACACCTGATCGGCGTCGAGCAATGTCGTATCGATGGTCACGGCGTCGGGTGCGGCGGCGAGCGGCGCAACCTGACGCTCGCTATCGCGCGCGTCGCGTTCCCTCATGTCCTTGAGGACAGCCTCGTATATAGCCGCCGCGTCGCCTTGCCGCAACTCCTTGGCCCGCCGAAACGCGCGGGATTCCGCGCTGGCGATGAGGAAAAGCTTCACCGAAGCGTCAGGACACACCACCGTGCCGATATCGCGGCCGTCGAGCACGGCGCCTTTCGCGGGCAAATTGTCCAGCGCCGGGGGGTGGTGCGCGAAAGCGCGCTGCGCCTCCAAAAGAGCCGCGCGCACCGCCGGGATCGCGGCGACGACCGAGGAAGCACGGCCGACATCCTCGTCGCGCAGCCGCGGGCTGTCGAGCCGCGCCAGGTCGAGGCCGCGCGCGGCTTTCTCCGCCGCAACCGGGTCGGCGGGGTCGCCGCCGGCGTGGAGCACGGCAAGCCCGGTCGCACGATAGAGCCGGCCGGTGTCGAGATGCGCGAGGCCGAATTTTTCCGCCAGCCGCCGCGCCAGCGTGCCTTTGCCCGAGGCGGCCGGGCCGTCAATGGCGATGATGAAGGGTAGTGTCGGGGCCGGCATCTAGCGTCCTTCGAGGCACCGCTGCGGGGGGCACCTCAGGATGAGGGAGGTTGGTGCTGCCATCCTCCGTTCTATCTCGTGCTTAGAGCTTGACTGGAAATTACCTTTCGTCATTCCGGGGCGGCCCAGAGGGCCTCAGCGGCGCGAGCCGGGCGTAATCGGCGCAGGCCAAACGGATCGCGAGATCGGCCATCGGAGAACTCCCTCCATTTCGCGGGGGCGGCGGTTCTGTCAGAGTAGGACGAGACCCAACACTCGCGAAAGGCCCGCTAATGACCCGCCATTTCGGCGCCCTCATCCCTTCGACCAACACCACCGTCGAGGTCGAATACAGCCATCTTCTCCCGGCCCCGGTGATTCAGGCGCATTACGGGCGGATGATGAGCAGCAATTACGGCACCTCGCCTTTCGCCTCGCCGCTCGACGCCGATGTCGAGTACCAGGCGAAGCTGCTCGGCACCGCGCGGGTCGAGCTGATCGCGCTGATCCAGACCTCGGCCTGCCTTTTCGCCGACGATTACGACGAGACCACCTGCGCGCGCATCACCAAGGCGTCGGGCGGGGTTCCGGCGATCACCTCGGCGATGGCGATCGGCGAGGCACTGCGCGCGCTCAACGCCCGCCATGTCGCGCTGGTCTCGCCCTATTCGGAAGAGGTCAATGCCCGCGCCCGGCACTATTTCGAGAGCAAGCACGCGCTCAAGATCGCCGCGCTCGAAGGCTTCGCGGCCAAGGATTCCTACATGATCGGCAAGCTCGGCCCCGAGAATGCGCGCGACGCTTTTGCCCGCATCGACCGGCCCGAGATAGAGGCGTTTGTCGTGCCCGGCGGCAATTTCCCGACCATGGCCTCGGTTGCAGCGTGGGAGGCCGAGTTCAAGAAGCCCGTCATCACCACCAACCAGGCTTGCGTCTGGGCGATCCTGCGCCGGCTCGGCAGCAAGGACCGCATCCAGGGACTCGGCAAGCTTTTGGCGATGCCCGCTTGATGAACTAGGTCGAACAGACTAAGTTTATCGCTATGCGCAGCGTCAATATCCATGAAGCCAAGACCCATTTGTCGCGCCTTGTCGCTCGCGCGGCGAACGGCGAGCCGTTCATTATCGCCAAGGCCGGCAAGCCGCTGGTCAAGGTCGTGCCGCTCGACGCACCTGCGCATGGCAAAACCGGCCGCCTCGGCTTCATGCGCGGTGCGTTCAAGGTTCCCGACGATTTCGACACGATGTTCCAGGCCGAGATCGAAGAAGAATTCTACGGTAAGGAATGAAGCTGCTGCTCGACACCCATCTGCTGCTGTGGTCTGCGGTGGAACCTGAATTGATGCCTCGCCGCGCCCAGCAGTTGATCGACGACCCCGAGAATAAGGTGTTGTTCAGCGCTGCCAACCTCTGGGAAGTCGCGATCAAGCAGCGCCGCGGGCGTCTGGATTTCAACGTCGACGCGAGGCTGCTTCGACGCAACCTGCTCAATAGCAACTACGAGGAATTGCCGGTGACCGGCGAGCACGCGGTCGCCGTCGCCGATCTCCCGGTGTTGCACAAAGACCCGTTCGACCGCCTACTGGTCGCACAGTGCATCGTCGAAGGCATCACCCTTCTGACGGCTGACCGGATCGTCGCGCAATATCCGGGACCGATCGAGCGCGTCTAACCTCGCGAACCCCACCCAACATCGCGTAGAATAACGTCCAGTCAGGGAGGGTTTCGCCGATGTTGTTCAAATGCCGGCCGGAAGGCTTGCCGATCCCGGGGCGGTTTCCCGGGCCGGCGCATGCGCGGGGCAAGTGGTTCACGATCGACATCCACTGCCATTGGCTGACCGAGGCGGCGGAAAAGATGGTCGCCGATGCCGGGCTGTCGATGGACTGGCAGCCGCGCCACCAATTCGCCAACGAGCTGACGCGCGAGACCAACCGCGAGCAGGCGCGGCGCACCCGGGTGCAGTTCACCTCGGTCGAGAAGCGCCTTGCCGACATGGATCTGATGGGGATCGACATCCAGGCGATCACCCCGTCGCCGGCGCAAACCTTCTACAGCGTCCCGGCCGATCTCGGCATCGCGACCGCGCGGGTCATCAACGACAATATCGCCGAGATTTGCGGCAAGCATCCCGACCGCTTTGTCGGGCTCGGCACGGTGCCGTTCCAGGCGCCCGAACTGGCGGTCGCCGAGCTCGACCGGCTGCACAAATCGCTGGGCCTCAGAGGCATCGAGATCGCCACCAACGTCGCCGGCGCCGACCTCTCCGAGCCGCGCTTCCGGCCGATCTTCCAGCGCGCCGAGGAGCTGGGCCTCACACTCTTCATGCACCCGACCGGCTTCCCCGAGGCGAGCCGCTTCCGCGACCATTATTTCACCAACATCATCGGCAACCCGCTCGATACGACGGTCGCGGTGCATCATTTGATCTTTGGCGGCGTGTTGCAGGATTGCCCCAACCTCAAGCTGGTGCTGAGCCACGGCGGCGGCTTCCTGGCGCCGTATTCGGGCCGCATCGACCATGCCGCCGCGGCCCGGCCGGATACCTGCACCTGCCTCAGCCACATGCCGACGACCTACCTCAAGCGGCTCTATTTCGACACGATCGTCTACACCCACCACCAGTTGCACTATCTGGTCGAGCAATACGGCGCCGACCATGTGCTGATGGGTACCGACTATCCGGCCGACATGGGCGAGGTCGATCCGATCGGCTTTATCGAAAGCGCCGGGGCGCTCGAAGACAGCGAGCGGCGCGCGATCCTCGGCCGCAATGCCGCCAGGCTTCTCAATATCACCGTGCCGGAGGATCGCCGGTGAGACGAGTGCTCGCCGCCGCCGGCCTTCTCTTGCTCGCTTTCTCATCGGCCCACGCGCAAACCCCGGCGGAGCGCGGCAAATACCTCGCGAGCTTCGCCGGCTGCGACCATTGCCACACCCCGGGCTATTTCCTTGGGCATCCCGACATGACGCGCGCGTTCATCGGCTCGGATGTCGGGTTCAAGGTCGGCGATCTGGGGGTTTTCGTCGGGCCGAACCTGACCTCCGACAAGGAGACCGGGCTCGGCAACTGGACCGACGCGCAGATCGCCGCGGCGCTCACCACCGGCGTGCGCCCGGACGGGCGCATTCTCGCGCCGATCATGCCGTGGCGCTCCTTCGCCAAGATGACCAAGAGCGATGTGGCGGCGCTCGTCGCCTTTCTGCGCAGCCTGCCGCCGGTGACAAACAAGGCGCCGGGCCCGTTCGGCCCCAATGACAAGCCGCCGATTTTCGTGATGACGCTGGTGCCGCCCGAAGCGACAGCGGCGAAGCAATAACCCGTTTCCCGTGGAGGTGACCCATGGCTGAGATACTCGGGATAGGCTGCACCCACCGGCCGGTGATGCTGCGCCGCAACGAGGACTGGACCGGCATGATGAAGGCCTCGCTCGCCGACCCCGACATGCCGGACGAGATGAAGAACCCGGCCGCATGGCCCGCGAAACTGCGCGAGGAGCTGGGCAACGATTGGGGCGCCGCCACCGCGTCGCGCTACCGCGAAATCTACCGCCGGCATTTCGCCGAGGCGCGCGCCGCGCTCGACGCATTCCAGCCCGACGTCGTCATCATGTGGGGCGACGACCAGTACGAGAACTTCAAGGAGGATATCGTCCCGCCCTTTGCGGTGCTGGCCTATGACGACCAGGAAATCCAGCCCTGGGCACATCGCCGCTCACCCGACAACCCGTGGAACGAGCCCAAGGACCAGAGCTTCCGCGTGCGCGGCCACAAGGAGGCCGGCAAATACCTGGCGACCCGGCTGATCGCCGCCGGGATCGATGCCGGCTATGCCTATAAGCCGCTGCACCACAAGATGGGGCACGCGTTCGAGAACACCGTGCTGCTGCTCGACGACGCGCGGCGCGGCTTCGACTATCCGCTGGTGCAGTTCTCGGTGAATTGCTATGGGCGGCGGGTCAACGCCGCTCGCGGGCTGCGCCTGCCGCTGGCGATGAAGGACGACATCCGCGACCTCGACCCGCCGTCACCGAACCCGCATCGCTGCATGGAGGTGGGCGCGGCGACCGCGCGGATCATGGCCGAGAGCCCGTGGCGCGTCGCGCTGATGGCGTCGTCGAG
>DASZLY010000211.1:0-3059 GCA_035552135.1 Allostellaceae bacterium
CCGGCCGCGGAAGGGTCGAGCGGCGTGCTCTATCCCGGCGAGATCGAGCACATGAAAGAGCAGGACCGCCGCAAGAACGGCATCGACGTCGAGGACGCGACCTGGACCAAGCTCAAGCTGCTCGCCGAGGAGTACAAGCTGCTCGACCAGCTCGGCATGGGAGATGTTGAATGAGGAGGTGGGAGTGATCGGACAACCCCTCAGCCCCGACCGGCTGACGCTCTACGGCAGCTTCACCTCCAGCTCCAGCTACAAGCCGATGCTGTATCTGGCGCTGGCGCGGCTGCCGTTTTCGTTCCGCACGGTCAACCTCAAGATCGGCGTGCAGAAGGAGGCCGAATACCTCGCGGTCAACCGCTGGGGCGTGGTGCCGAGCCTCAAGCACAAGGGCCTGACGATCCTCCAGTCGAATGTCATCCTCGACTACCTGGCGCGCGAGACCGGGATTTTCGAGGGCCGGACCGACCAGGCGAAATGGGACGCGCGGTCGTGGCTGTCCTGGGAAGCCGACCATATCACCGCCGTCGCGCGGGTGCGCCACTCGGCGCGCTTCCGCAAGATGCATGACGAGGTCATCGCCGAGTTCCGCCCGCGCGCCGAAGCGGCGCTGTCCTTTGTCGACAAGACGGTGAAGGCGAACGGCTTTCTCGTCGGCGATTATATGACGATCGCCGATATCGGCTGCTGGGGCCGCATGGTGTTCATGGCCGAAGGCGGGTTCGAGATCGCCAACTGGCCGCATCTCGAAGCCTGGGCCAACAAGATCAAGGCGATGCCCGGCTGTGCCCTGCCCTACGATTTGATCCCGTCGAAGGACCGCGAGTTCGACCCGGCCTAAGTTCGGCCGCCTGCCGCCCGTTCCAGACCCCATCCGAGGGAGCCCGCCGCGATGGCCAAACTTGCGCTCTATGCCAGCGTCGCCAACGAGCTGACGCAGTACGATATCGACGTTGCCGGCGCGACGCTCACCCGCCGCGCCTCGGTCGCGTTGCCCGCCAATGTGCAATATGTCTGGCCGCACGCGTCGCAGCCGCTGCTCTACGCCGCCACCAGCGACAGCGCCTCCGGCATGGGCGGGGGCGGCAGCAACCACCATGTCAGCGCGGTCCGGATCGACCCCGCCTCGGGCGCGCTGGCGCTGCACGGGACGCCGATCCCGCTGCCGACGCGCCCGATCCACATGGCGACCGACATTCCGAGCCGATACGTGCTGGTCGCGTTCAACAATCCGAGCGCGATCCGCGTCTACCGCGTCAACGCCGACGGCACCCCCGGCGCCGAAGTGGCGCAGCCGCACCCGGTCGATCCCGGCATCTTCGCGCATCAGGTGCGCGCCACCCCCGACAACCAGCAGGTGATCCTCGTCACCCGCGGCCACGACCCGGCCGGCCCCAAGGCCGAGGATCCCGGCGCGCTGATGCTGTGGGACTTCGCCGACGGCGTCCTCTCCAACCAGCAGAAGGTGGCGCCCGATAGCGGCCTCGGCGGCGGCTACGGCTTCGGCCCGCGCCATCTCGATTTCCACCCGTCGCAGCCGTGGGTCTATGTCTCGCTGGAGCGCGAGAACCGGCTCGACATGTTCACGCTGGAGGGCGGCCGGCTGTCGCCGCAGGCGGCGTTCCGCAAGAACAACCTGTCGCAATTGGGCGTCCCCGGCGCGCGCCAGGCGGTCGGCACGGTGCATGTCCACCCCAACGGCCGTTTCGTCTATGTCGCCAACCGCGCCTCGACGCCGGTCGATCACGGCGGCCGCAAGGTCTTTGCCGGCGGCGAGAACACGCTCGCCGCCTACGCGATCGACCCCAGGACCGGCGAGCCGACAATCATCCAGCACGTCGACACGCGCGGCATCCATTGCCGCACCTTCCACATCGACCCGTCGGGAAGGCTGCTCGTCGCCGCGCATATCCAGGGCATCGCGCTCCGGGATGGCGGCGACGTGCCGTGCTGCCTGTCGCTGTTCCGCATCGGCGACGACGGCAAGCTCGATTACGTCCGCAAATACGACATCGACGTCAGCGGCGGCCGCACGATGTGGTGGATGGGAATGGCGAGCTTCTGACCGACGGTAGGGTGGGTTGAGCGAAGCGATACCCGCCAAGGCGGCACCGATGGGTTTCGTTGCACTCAACCCATCCTACCAGCTACCAGCTCACCGCGAAGGTCAACGGTCACCAACCGACAAAACGGACTTATCGACCTGGGAGACCCGGATGACCTTGAAGGTCCGCGGCGGCGGCGCGGCCGAGCGGCCTCCGAGCGCGAAACCGATCGTCAAGGTCCACACGGCGAGGTGGTCGTCATAGAGGAAGCTCTCGAGCCGAATGTTCTGCGGCCCCTCGGCGGCGAACAGGTCGCCGACATGCTGCTTGGCGACGCTGGCGGCTTCCTTCAAGTCCATCGATGCTTCCCCCGCCGGCAACCCCGCCCGGCCTCGCGGCTGATTGCCGGCCTCATACCACGTGCCGCGTGTCGTTCCACAGCTTGATGACCGGCTCGCCGAGGTCGTGCTCATAGCCGAGGGCGCTGAGGCTGGCGGTGCCGAGCACAAACAGCGTCCCCTGTCCCGGCGGCAGGCCGAGCCAGCGCGCCGCCAGTACCCGCAGGATATGGCCGCTGGAAAAGCACAGTACGTCGCCATCGACCGCGCGCAGCCGGGCGATCGCCCGGTCGGCCCGGGCGCCGATATCGCCGGGCATCTCGCCGTTCGGGCAGCCGTCGCGAAACAGCTGCCAGCCCGGCCGCGTCTGCAAGATGTCGTGCGTCCGCACGCCCTCGTAATCGCCGTAATTCCACTCGACGAGGTCGGGCATCGCCTCGGCGCCGTCGCCGAACCCGGCAAGTTCGCAGGTCCGCCGGGCGCGTTGCAGCGGGCTGGTGAACACCTTGGCGAAGCTCATCCCGCGCAGCCGCTCGCCCAGCGCCCGCGCCGCGTCCTCACCGCGCGCGGTGAGCGGCAAGTCGGTCAACCCGGTATGCTGGCCCGAGAGGCTCCATTCCGTCTCGCCGTGGCGGGCGAGATAGACGGTGGGGTACGGCATGATCTCGTCCTCCGCGCA
>DASZLY010000212.1:0-1715 GCA_035552135.1 Allostellaceae bacterium
CGATGGCGCGCGCCGCGGCAGCGGCGTCGAGCGTCAGCTCACCGCCCAGCCGCGTCTCGCCGCCGAAGCGGCCGAGCACGAGATTGGCGTCGGTCACCGTCGGCAGCGTGCCGCCGCGGCCGTAGCAGGCGGGGCCGGGCACCGCCTCGGCGCTGTGCGGCCCGACGCGCAGCGCGCCGCCGTCGTCGATCCAGGCGAGCGAGCCGCCGCCCGCGCCGATCGCGTTGATGTCGATCACCGGAATGCGGATCGGCGTGCGTTCGAGGCTCGCTTCGCGCGTCACCTGCGGCTCACCGCCGAGGATGAGCGAGATGTCGGTCGAGGTGCCGCCCATGTCCATCGTGATGATGTCGGCAAAACCCGAGCGCGCCGCGACATGGGCGCTGGCGACGACCCCGCCCGCCGGGCCCGACAGCACCGTGTGCACCGGCCGCTCGCGCGCGGTCGCCACGGTCATCAGCCCGCCCGAAGCCTCCATGATCATCACCGGCACCGCGGCGGCGAGGCCGAGCCCTCGATCGCCGTCGGCCAGCAGCGCGGTGAGCGAAGCGAGGTAATCGCCCATGATCGGCATCAGGAAGGCGTTGAGCACCACCGTGCTCGCCCGCTCGTACTCGCGGAACTCGGCGAGGATGTCGGTCGAGGCGCAGACCGGCACGCCGGGCAGCAGCGCCGCGAGGATCGCCTTGGCGCGCCGCTCATGCGCGGGGTCGGCGTAGGCGTGCAGAAAGCAGATCGCCACCGCCGCGACCCCGTCGGCGCGCAGGCGCTCGCCGATCGCACGAACGCCGTCCTCGTCGAGCGGCGTCACCTCGGCGCCGGCGGGATCGAGCCGGCCGCGCACCGTGTGGCAATCCGCGCGCGCGACCAGCGGCGGGGCGCGGGTCTGGCGGATGTCGTAAAGGCTCGGCCGGTCCTGCCGGCCGATCAGCAATATGTCGCGGAACCCCTCATTGGTGATGAAGGCGGTGCGGCCGCCCTTGCGCTGGATGACCGCGTTGGTCGCGGTCGTCATGCCGTGCCCGACATAGGCGACCTCGCCGCCGCCGCGCCCCTGCAGCGCCAGCGCGCGCTGCAGGCCGAGCACCGTGCCGAGCGCGCGGTTGTCGGGCGTCGTCGGCACCTTGGCGACGGTGACGCGCTTTGTCGCCGCGTCATAGGCGACGTTGTCGGTGAAGGTGCCGCCGACATCCGAGGCGACGCGCAGACTGCTCACGTCTGCTTGAAGCAGCGATTGGCGTTGTCCCAGAACAGCTTTTGCGCGCGCTCGCCGGCGACGCTTTTCCATTCGAGGATCTTGTCGATCGAGTTGGGAAACCACGATTCGAAATGCGGGTAGTCCGAGCCGAACATCAGGCAATTCTCGCCGAGCGCCGCGGTCACCATCTCGAACATCGGCTCGTGCTCGTGCGCCTCGATGTTGCAGAAGACGCGCCCGGCGGCGAAATGCTCGCTCGGCAGCATCTTCAGCTTGGCGGTGCGCCCGACATAGCTCACCTGCTCGTCCATCCGCCTGACCCAGAAGGGCAGCCAGCCAAAGCCGCATTCGAGCACGCAAAGCCGAAGCCCCGGATAGCGGTCGAGGATGCCGCTGGCGAGGAAGCCGGCCATGAAGCGCTGCGCGCCCCACGGGTGCGAGCACAGCCGCGCCAAATAGACATTGTCCCACATCTGGTCGTAGGCCGGGAAATAGGGCGGCGACCAGGTGAAGCTGT
>DASZLY010000213.1:0-15815 GCA_035552135.1 Allostellaceae bacterium
ACCAATCTGCGCGACCGGAGAAGAATGAGCAGGACCGGCCGGCGGCGACTGGCTTTCAGCACGTGCGGCTCGCGCAGGCACGACACCTCCGCTTCCTTTGCGGTCCGCCTTTCAAGCATCGAACGGGGCGGTTGCAGCATGCTATGCGCTACGCTCGCGCGATTCAATCAAAAACATATGTCTTCTATTGAAGGCAACATAGCCAGTGGGACGGCAATCTTCCTAGTGTCACGCCGGAGTCGGAGGAACAATGGGCGAGCGGCGACCGCGAGACAATCGACGGCGGCTATTTGGCCGACTTCCCGTCTTGCACGAACCGCTTGGTTCCTGGGTCGGTGAGTTGCCCCACCAGCCTGACGGTAGCGATCTTGTCGCCGGCAACCTCATGGTGCACCACACGACGACGTGATCCACGCCCGTACACTAATGATCCCAGACATTTGAAGATGAGGGGCTGGTATCGGATGCCATGCCTCGATATCGGCTCCGGCCTGACCACAGATCAGGAGGTTGGGGGTTCGACTCTTCTCGGGCGCGCCATTCCTCCTCGCTACAACCGCCGCCGCTTACGCGGCCATTGCCGCGACATCGGGCAGCAGCGGCGAGTTTGCCGCGTGCAGCCGGCCGGCGCGCAGCGCGAATTCGGGGTGGATCAGCGTTTTCGCCTGCTTTGTCACCTGCTCGCTGTCGACCAGCGTCCAGTCGCCGTCGACGAGGCGCAGCGCCGAGATGTCGGCCGGCATCCCGACCGACAGCGCGCCGAGCTCGCCGTCGAGGCCGAGCATGGTCGCGGCGTTTTGCGTCGCCATGCGCACGATCTCGACGAGCGGCACGCCGAGCGCCAGGAGCTCGGTCATCGCGTGGTGCAGGCTGTACGGACGCTCGAACGGCGAGGCGCGGTCGTCGGCGACGATCGAATCGACGCCCTCGCCGGTGAACATGCCGCGATAGGCGCGCCCGCCATCCTTGAGGCGGACGTTGTAGCCGTGCAGATCGGCGCCGAGGGTGAACGGCATGATGCCGGCGGCGAGCACGGTCTCGGCGTTCTTGAAGCTGAAATGCGCGCCGCGCCCGACATCGATCCGCACCCCCTTGGCGATCGCCTCGCGGACCAGCGGGTGGATCGACCCGTCCGCGGCGGCAAAGCCGCTGGGGAAGCGGGTGAAGGGATGCGCCAGGATGTCGCCCGGATCGAGCAGCGGCACGACCTGGTCGATGATCCTTGTCGGGTCGACCGGCGGCTTGCCCTCGGCCTCGGGCCACAGCGTGCCGAGATGGATGTAGACCGGCAGGTTCAGTTCGCGCGAGGCTTCCTTCGCCAGCTTCATCGACGCCATGCCCCAGCGCGAATAGCCGCCCGGCTCGGCATGCGCCTTGATCCCGCGCACCAGATCGGGATTGTCGCGCGCCGCGTTGACGATCGCCTTCACATTGATGCCGCTGGGCCCGTAGAGGTCGACATAGCGGTGGCCGAGCAGCCCACCGGCAAGATAGGCCGAGATGAAGGCGAAGACCCGGGTCTTCGCCTTCTCGACGATGAACTTGCGGAAGCCGTCGAAGGTCAGCGCGCTCGGGCCGCCCTGGTCGACGACGGTCGTGACGCCGGTGCGGATGCCGACGAGGTCGGGGTTGAGCCCGAAATCGCCCGAGACGTGCTCGTAGACATGGGCGTGCGTATCGATCAGCCCGGGGGTGACGACGAGGCCCGCGGCGTCGATGATTTTGGCTTTGCCGGGATCGAGCTTGGGCTCGACCGCGGCGATGCGGCCCTTCTTGATGCCGATGTCGCGCACCGCGTCGAGCGCGTTTTTCGGATCGATCACCCGCCCGCCCTTGACGACGACGTCAAACCCCGGCGCCAGTTTCGCGATCGGCTTGGCCATGAACGTCTCCTCGGCATATGCAGCGCGAGCCAGAGTAGCGGATCGCCGCGGGTATGCGAATGACGCGTTTGGCGGCCGGACCTCGACGCGAGCGGCCCGGCCCCGCTCAGCCCTCCCCTTTGGCGTCGAGCACGGCGCGCACCCGCGCGGCGAGCGCGGCATAGGTGAAGGGCTTGCTGAGCAGCTCGACGCCGGGGTCGAGGCGGCCCTGGTGCACGATCGCGTTGCGCGCGTAGCCGGTTGTGTAAAGCACCTTGAGCGCGGGGCGGCGCCGGCTGGCCTCGTCGGCGAGCTGGCGGCCGTTGAAGCTGCCGGGGAGCCCGACATCGGTGAACAACATCTGGATGTCGCGGCGCTGGTCGAGCGCGGCAAGCGCGGTCTGCCCGTCGCCTGCTTCGACGATCTCGTAGCCGAGCTCGCGCAGCATATCGACGACAAAGCCGCGCACATCGGCCTCGTCCTCGACGACGAGAATGACCTCCGCGCCGCCGCGCAGCGCCGAGCGCGATGCCGGCTCCGCCTCGTCCGCCGCGCCGGCGGTCAACAGCCGCGGCAGATAGAGCTTGATCGTCGTGCCCTCGCCGATTTCGCTGTAGATCTTGGCGTGGCCGCCCGACTGCTTGATAAAGCCGTAGACCTGCGACAGGCCGAGCCCGGTGCCCAGGCCGATATCCTTGGTGGTGAAGAACGGGTCGAAGGCCTTGGCGATCACCTCGGGCGACATGCCGGTTCCGGTATCGCTCACCGCCAGCACGACAAACTGCCCGGCGCGGATGTCCTCCTCGGTCGCGGCATAGGCTTCGTCGAGAAAGGCATTGGCCGTCTCGAGGGTCAGCTTGCCGCCCTCGGGCATCGCATCGCGCGCGTTGACCGCGAGGTTGAGGATCGCGCTTTCGAGCTGGTTGGCGTCGGCGAGGGTCTGCCACAGCCGCGCGCCGAGGATGGTCTCGACCTCCACCCGCTCGCCGAGCGTGCGGTGCAGCAGGTCCGACATGCCGCCGAGCAGGCGGTTGACGTCGAGCGGCTTTGGCGCGAGCGGCTGGCGCCGCGAGAAAGCGAGCAGCTGGCCGGTCAGCACCGCGGCGCGCTCGCTGGCACGGATAGCCGCCTTGACGCCGCGGTCGAGCAGCCGCCAGTCGCCATCCACGCCGCGCTGCAAATGGCGCTCGACATTGCCGAGATTGCCCAGCACCACCTGCAGGATGTTATTGAAATCATGCGCGACGCCGCCGGTGAGCTGGCCGATCGCCTCCATCTTTTGCGCTTGGCGCAATGCCTCCTCGGCCTTTTCGCGCTCGGCAATCTGCGCCTCGAGCTGGGCGTTGGAGTCGCTCAGCTCGCCGTAGCTGCGCGACAGCGCCAGTTGCGTGATGCCGAGCACCGCGGTGACGAGCGCCGCCATCACCACCAGGAGGCCGATGACGGCGTAACGCTCGTAGCGCGTGGTCAGCGGCTCGAGCACGGCACGGACGTAGACGCGGCCGAGCACGGCCTTGTCCTGCATGACGGGAACGGTGATGCTGAGCCGGTCGTCGGCATGCACCGTGCCGAGCTCGGGCGCGGGCGCGGGCACGCGCAGCGCCGCCAGGCGCCGATAGAGCGCGAAAATCTGCCCGTTGGCGTCATAGATCGCCGCCGCCTCGATCTCGGGATTGACGTCCAGCGCACCGACGTAATCCTGCGCCGCGCCGCGGTCGTCGAAGGTCAGCGCCGCGACCACGGTCGAGGCGAGAACGCGCGCCTGGACGCCGACCTCCTCGACCTTCTCGCGGCGATACGACTCCTCGCCGGAATAGACGACGAGAAGCCCGATGACGAGCAGCAGGAACGCCGTCGTCCCGGCGATCAGCGGGGCGAGCTTCCACAATCTGCCGAGGGCGGCACGGCCGGTCATCGCCCTCATGTCTAGCGCGCCCCGACGTTGACGGCGAGCGCGAGCAGCTGCGAACTGATGCGCAGCCCGTCTTGCGCGGCCTCGCGATCGTCGATCTGGAAGCGAACGCGACCGTTCCGCAGCACGAAATTGATGATGCCCTTGCGCGCGGCGGTTTCCGGCAGATCGGTGACGGTCAGCACCGGCGCGCCATGCACCGCGTCGAGCGCCCCCGCCACCGGTTGCTGCGCCGTGCCGGCGGTGAACAGGATGTTGCATCCGTCGCCGCGCGCCGCGGCCGCGATATGCCGCACCGCCAGGCCATGCTGGCTGACCGACTGGCCCTGCGCCGCCTGGTCGGCGATGCCGCCGAGGGGGGTGCCGACGATACAGATCGTCAGCGGCGCGGTGGGGGATTCGAAGGCGCTCACCGGCCATTCGACAAAAGCGGCGAACTTGACGAGAAACGTCGCCTTGACCGCGACTTCGAGCTGGCTTTCCTGGGCCGAGGCCGGCGCGGCGAGCAGCCAGTACGGCAGCGCCGCCGCCGATGCGAGGCGGCGCCAGCGCACGGCTAGAACCTCCACCGCGATTCGACAAGGAAGCTGCGCGGGATCTCGTCGGTCAGGCCGGGTTCGGCGAATTCCTGGTGGTGCGCGTGGATCAGGTTGAAGCCGGAGAGCGAGACGTCCCAGGTCGGGCTGATCTTCCAGCCGAGCCTGGTGTTGAGCTCGACATATTCGTCAACCGCGGGGTTGTGCAGCTTGCCGACATAGCGCAGGAACGCATCCCAGGTGACGCCGCCGCCGAAATCGACGTAGGAGCGCAATTGCGCCTGATGGTTCGGGTCGTCGGCGGTGAAGGTCGTGCCGCCGATCTGCGCGCTGCCGGAGCGGAAGAACAAATCCTCGTGCTGCAGGTTGAAGCCGGCGCTCAGGCGCCACCAATCGGTGACGCGATAATCGCCCCACACCTCGACGCCGTAGACATGGCCCGCCATCTCGTTGCTCCAGCGCAGCGGCAGGCCGCCAAGGCCGGGAAAGATCGGCCCGCCCGGCGTCGGCTCAAGCGTGCGCAGGTCGCTGTAATCGTTGTAGTAGCCGGAAACCGAAAACGACACGGCCGGATTCAGCTGCACGCGCGTACCGGCCTCGTAGGCGATCAGCGTCTCCGACTGAAAGTCGAACGAGCCGGCGAGGATGTTCGTCGTGCCGATGCGCTCGACGAGGTCGCGGTCGACCGGCGTCGGCGCCCGCACCGCGCGCGACACCGCCGACCACAGCAGCACGCGGTCCGCCGGCTTCCAGGACAGCCGCACCTGCGGCAGCGGCTCAAGCCCGATATAGGGGTCGACTTCGAGCTTCATGCCGACGACCAGCTTGACGTTCGGCAGCAGCGTCGCGGTGTCCTGACCATAGATGCTGGCATAGTCGAGAGTGCGCCCGGACGGCAGCAACAGGAGGGTCGAAGTATTCTCGATATTATAACTGATGAGCCGCTCGTCGGCTCCCCAGACGAAATCGTTCCAGCCGCCGAGCTTGAGGCTGTGCTGCGCGGTCAGGTCGTAGGTATCGACCGTGAAGCCGCCGCCGCCATTATTGGTGTAGCGCGTCGCCTGGTCGTAATACGCCTCGACCTGCAGGTTCGACGCGGCGTCGAGCTCGCGCTGCCAGGTGCCGACGAGATAATGCCCGCCGACCCGCTGGCCCGGGTCCTCGTAGGCGACGTAGTCGTCGCCCTCCAGCATCACCTGGTCCTGATCCTTGTGCCAATCGACGCGGAAGCCGCCTTGCGGCCGCGACCAAGCGTCGCTGGCGCTGGTGCCGGCGGCGGTTTCGT
Source organism: Allostellaceae bacterium (assembly GCA_035552135.1). GTDB lineage: Bacteria > Pseudomonadota > Alphaproteobacteria > ATCC43930 > CGMCC-115725 > DATARH01. Next base: position 5,596 of record DASZLY010000213.1, read on the forward strand.
TGGAATTGAAGCGCCAGCCCTCGCCGTAGACGCGATAGGAGAAATCGCCGCCGCCGACTTTGCTGGCCTGGCCGCCATACTGCACCGTCCCGCCGGCCTGCTGGTTGCCGCCGCCGGCGGCGACGAGCCCGCCCTGCGTGTCGGCCGAGCTGCGGGTGATGATGTTGATGACGCCGTTGACCGCGTTGGCGCCGTAAAGCGTGCCGGCCGGGCCGCTGATCACCTCGATCCGCGCGATGTCCTCGGGCGGCACGCTTTGCATGTCCCAATAGAGCCCGGCGAACAGCGGCGTGTAGACCGTGCGCCCGTCGATCAGCACCAGGAGCTTGTTCGACATCGCCGCGTTGTTGCCGACGTTGAAGCCGCGCGCGGTGATCGCGTAGCTCGTGGCGTTGAGCTGGGCGACTTCGAGGTTCGGCGCCAGGCGCAGCATCTCGGGGATCGTCGTCGCGCCCGAACGGATGATGTCGTCATGGCTGATGACATAGACCGCCGCCGGCGCGTCGCTCAGCGATTCCGGGCGTTTGGAGACCGATGTCACCTCGACCTTGGCGAGGTCTTCGAGCGAGAGCTGCTGGAGCTGCTCGACCGTCTGGGCGCGCGCGACCGCCGGCAACGCCAGCACGAAGGCGGCGGCCGCGGCGCCGCTGAGCGCCGCACGGCTTCCCCTGCTCAGACCCAATGTTCCCCTCGCCCGCCCCGCATTCGGCAAGCATCAGGATACTCGCGCAAAAGCTGAAGAAGCGGGACTTTTTTGCAACATTATGTAACGCGGCGCGGCCCCGCTTTTTGGCGTAAGCTGCGGTTTTGCCATCGCGAAAACGAGAGAGAGCGAGACCGAAGATGACCGAGGCGACACCCCGCCGCGCCCATTTGATCGCGGGCGGCTTTCCCCCCGGCGCGATGGGCGGGCACGATCACGACTATGCGCGTCTCAAGCTGCTCGGCCTCCTCGCCGAACAGGAGGTGCCGGCCTCGGTGGCGAACGATTTCGCCGATGTCGGGAAATGGCTGCCGGCCAGCCGGCTGCTCGTCACCTATGTCGCCGGCCCCTACCCCGACGCGGCGCAGACGCGGGCGATCGGCGATTGGCTCTCGGCCGGCGGGCACTGGCTCGGGCTGCACGGCACCAGCGGCGGGCGCGCCCAGCGCGTCGAGGGCGCGCGCATGCGCCGTACGGTCAAGACCGAGCACCACGCGGTGCTCGGCAGCATGTTCCTCACCCATCCGCCGATCCGCGAGTTCCGCGTCGACGTCGCCGATCGCCATTCGCCGCTGACGCAAGGCCTGGGCGCCTCGTTCACCGTCGAGGACGAGCCCTATTTCATCGAGCTGCAAGATCCCGGCGCGACGCAAATCCTGCTGACCGCCGAATACGGCGCGAGCGCCGCCTCGGCCACTGACGGGCTCTACCCCGCGGACAGCTCGCTGCTGGCCGACGGCAAGACCCGAATCATCGGCTACACCAAGCCGGTCGGGCGCGGCGGCGTCACCTATTTCGTGTTCGGCCATTGCCACAACCCGGCGATCCGCGCCGCGCGCGCCAGCCAAGACCCGGCCGACACGACGCCGCCGACCTTCCGCCGTCCGTGGGAGAACGACGCCGTCGCCACGCTGCTGCGCAACGCGATCGCCTGGGGCACGGCCGGCTGACAAGAGGGCCTTCGTCCGGCACGCGATCGGCGTATACTCGAGCTCCCTCGCAGGGAGGCGCGCGATGGAAAAGCGATTTGGCGTGGTGTCAGCCGACGGTCACTGCCGCCTGCCGCATCTGCCCTTCGACTTGTGGACAAGCCGGCTGCCCCGCAAATTCCTAGACGACGCGCCGCGCGTCGTGACCGGCGCCGACGGCGTGCGGCAATGGGTCGTCGAAGGGCGGCCGTGGAGCGGCATCGGCTGGGCCGGGGTCGGGCGCGGCCCGGTCAATTGCTACACCCGCGCCGGACTGCCGGAAGAGGCCGAGCCGGGCATCTTCCGCGCCGCCAGCGCCAAATACCGCTGCGAGGACATGGATCGCGACGGCGTCGACGCCGAGCTGGTCAACGGCCCCTACGAGCAGATCCACCAGATCAAGAACCCCGAACTGCGCGCCGCCTGCGTCCGCGCGGTCAACGACTGGGCGCGCGAGCTTTATACCGAGTCCGGCGGCCGCTTCATCATGCTGCTGCCGCTGTCATGCCAGAGCGCCGACGAGGCGGTGGCGGAAATCCTCCGGGTCGCCGAATTCGGCCTGCCGACCGGGGTGATCTTCGACTGGGTGGGCGCGCCCGAGCCGGTGATCCACGAGATGTGGGAGCCGGTCTGGGCCGCCGCCGCGGAAACCGGGATGCCGGTCAACCTGCACGCCAACCCGCGCGGCGGCTCGCGGCAGATCGGCGTCGGCGTGCAGGGCCTCGGCGCGCGCAACCAGTCGCTGATGACGGTGGCCAACTTCCCGATGGGGCTGATGGCCGAGCTGATGAGCGCGGTGGTGCTGTGCGGGATTTGCGACCGCCATCCCGGCGTCAAGTTCGTGCTCGAGGAGGCCGGGGTCGGCTGGGTGCCGTTCCTCTACCACCGGCTCGACCGCGAGTACGAGTTCGGCGAGCCCGGCAACCGCGTCTTCAAACCCGACATCGAACTCTCGGCGATGCCGAGCGAATTCGTCCGCCGCCAGGTCTTCTTCACCTTCGAGGTCGAGGAGGAAGGCGGCTTCCGCCGCGTGCCCGAGATCGGGCTCGACAATTTCCTGTGGGCCAGCGACTTCCCCGGGCTCGACAGCCCGTGGCCCAACTCGAAGGCGATGGGCCACACCCCGGCCGAGGCGGCGCTCGGCAAGGCGGCGCTCGACCGGCTGGTCTTCGACAACGCGGTGCGGCTCTACAACATCCCGGTCGCGGCGGCGGGATAGAACGGGATTGCACTAGGTCGAAGCACTTTAATCGATCGCCTCCCCCGGGCTTGACCCGGGGGCCCACGTCTTTATTCCCGAACGTCGGCGCAAGAAGACGTGGATGGCCGGATCAAGTCCGGCCAAGGGGATCGAGTAATAATTCCGCCCGAGCCAGTCCCTCTCGAGCGCGCGCAGCGTTTCGCCGCGCGGTTGCATCGCGCGCCGGCGCCCCCACATGGTCGCGCGATGCCGGATGAACCTTCGTCCGGCCGCGCCATTGATCCTGTGATGACCCTCCCCGCCGACGACACCACGCGCGCTCGCACGGCCGCCGGCGCGCCGCATCCGGACGACGACGTCCGCCTGCCCGACATCCGCCTGCCGCCGCGCCGGCCGGACGACGGCTTGCCGTGGCCGCGCCGGCTGTGGGCGATGCTCACCGTCGGGCTGGCGATCACCATGTCGGTGCTCGACAGCTCGATCGCCAATGTCGCGCTGCCGACCATCGCCGGCGACATGTCGGCGAGCCCGGCCACCGCGATCTGGATCGTCAACGCCTATCAGCTGACGATCACGATGACGCTGCTGCCGCTGGCGGCGCTCGGCGACATCTACGAATACCGCCGCGTCTACCGCATCGGGCTCGTAGTTTTCACCCTGGCCTCGCTCGCCTGCGCGCTGTCGCATTCGCTCGTCGAGCTGACCGCGGCGCGCGTACTGCAGGGGCTCGGCGCCGCCGGCATTATGAGCGTCAACGCCGCGCTCATCCGCTTCATCTATCCGCGCGCGCAGCTCGGCCGGGCGATCGGGATCAACGCGGTGACCGTGTCGGTCGCGGCCGCAATCGGGCCGACCGTGGCGGCGACCGTCCTCTCGGTCGCGTCGTGGCAATGGCTGTTTGCCATCAACGTGCCGATCGGCCTCGTCGCGCTGCTCGCGGTCGGCGCGCTGCCGGTGACGCCGCGCGGCAAGCATCGCTTCGACATGATCGGCGCGCTGCTCAGCGCCGCGACCTTCGGCCTCGTCATCGTGACGATCGACGGCGCCGGGCACGACCAGCCGCTGGCGCTGATCGCGGCGGAGGGCGTCGGGGCGCTCATTGTCGGAACCGTGCTGGTATGGCGCGAGACCCACCGCGCCTGGCCGCTGCTGCCGGTCGACTTGATGCGCGGGCGGGTGTTCTCGCTGTCGGTGCTGACCTCGGTCTGCTCGTTTGTCGCGCAGATGATGGCCTACGTGTCGCTGCCGTTTTACCTGCAAACGCGGCTCGGCCGCTCAGCGGTCGAAACCGGCTTGTTGATGACGCCGTGGCCGCTGATGACCGCGGTCATGGCGCCGATTGCCGGGCGGCTCGCCGACCGCCATTCGGCGGGACTGCTCGGCGGCATCGGGCTGGCGGTGTTCGGCAGCGGGGTCGGGCTCCTGGCGCTGCTGCCGCACGACCCGGCCGCCGCCGATATCGCCTGGCGCATGGCGGTGTGCGGGCTCGGCTTCGGCCTCTTCCAGTCGCCCAACAACCGGGCGATCATCAACGCCGCGCCGCGCGAGCGCAGCGGCGGCGCGAGCGGGATGCTCGGCACCGCGCGGCTGCTCGGCCAGACCACCGGCGCGGCGCTGGTGGCGCTGCTGTTCGGGCTGGCGGCGGGCACCGTGCTGACGCTGGCGATCGCCTCGGGGATCGCGCTGGTCGCCGCTGCCGTGAGCTGCGTGCGCCTCGTCGAGCCGCGCCGCCGGCTCGCGCCGCCGGCCAAGGACTGAGCCGGAACCGCGCCTCACCCCGGCCGTTGGCGGATCAGGCCACGGCCGGCAGGGCCGCCGCGCCTCATCAGGAGACAACGATGCCGGAATTGCACATCAGCACCGACAAGGTCTGCGACTTTATCGAGGCGGCGCGCGAGGTCGCGGGGCTGGTCGAGCCGACCACCGGCGACCGCACCACGACCGGCGACGACAGCCCGCTGGTGACGATCGAGGATCACCCGGAAAGCGATGCCAGGCGCACGCAGATCGTCGAGTTCATTCTCGGGCTCAATGCCGCGGAGCAGGTCGATCTGCTCGCGCTGATCTATCTCGGGCGCGGCGATTTCGACATCGCGGAATGGGCTGATGCGGTGCGTGAAGCGGCGACGGCCATTGCCGACGGCGACCCCGATTACATGATCGGCGACGCGGCGCTGCCGGCCTATCTCGGCGCCGGGCTCGACGCGTTCGACCGATCTTGCGACTAAACATGGCTCCCTTCCCGCAAGCGGGGAGAGGGAAAGGGGCTAGCGCGAGCCCGCCGGCACTCAGCACTCCATCAATTCGATGCTCACCCCGTCGGGCGCTGCGACATAGCACAAGAGGCTGCCGCCGACGCCGCGCTTCGGCTCGACCGGGAAGCTGACGCCCTTGGCGCGCAACCGGGCGCAGAGCGCGGTCAGGTCGCCCCGGTACATGAAGCCGAAATGGTCGGTGCCCCAGGCATTGTGGCTGGAAAAATCGGCATAAGGCTGGATCGGCCGCGCCGGCGCCGGCTCCTCGCCGGGGCGGCGACCGCGGATCAGGATCGTCATCCCCCCGAGCTCCACAAAAATCTGCGGCGCGCCGCGCGCGACCGTGTCGTTGGCGATCGTGGCGCCGAGCATCTCGACATACCACGCGGCCGCGGCGCGCGGGTTCTCGCTGATGATGTGGACGTGGTCGAAACTGAATGCGGGATTGCTCATGGCTCGCCTCCCGGGATCGCCGAAACAAAGATTTTCGCGCTGAACGATACCGGCAGTCTCCTCGATATAACTGCTGTTACGAAGTAGTTACCTAATTTTACAGAACGTTACAAACAAATTGCTGCGCCATTAACCCGCTCCAAATAGAGTTACGGCTGGCGTGATAAGCTATCGGTCGCCCGTGTACCGTGGCGCCAAATAATAAAATCCGTTCGCCGAATACTTGGATCGACAAAAGGCCGGCAGAGAAACCGAGGCCCGGAGCGACTTGCGGATGATCTGCTGCGACGATGCCGAGCCGTTGGTGATGCCCCCAGGGTCGATGCTCCCAGGATCGACAGGCCTTAGGTCGACGGGCCTTGGGTCGATCCGCCCGCGGCGGCGCGTGCCCGCCAGATCCTCGTCCTAATTCCCCTTCCCCCACGCAGGTCTAAGGAGCAGCCCATGGCGTCGAACGCGGAAAGCCTGGTCAAGCCGGCTTCCGGCAAAATTCCAGCCGCCGCGCTCAAGAAAACTAGCCATGCGAAAGCCAATGGCAACGGCAAGACCAACGGCCACGCCAACGGCGCCAGCGAAGTCCAATCGGACGATCTGCATGAGCTCCTGCATGCGATGCAGGCGATGCGCTTGGGCGATTTCTCGGTGCGGATGCCCGACGACCATACCGGGCTGATGGGCAAGCTGTCCGACACGTTCAACGAGATCATCGCCGCCAACGAGCGCATGGCGAAGCAGCTCGAACAGGTCGGCCAGGTGGTCGGCCGCGAGGGCAAGACCCGCCGGCGCGTCAAGTTCGCGCTGTCGCACGGCGCCTGGGGCGAGATGGAAGGCTCGGTCAACACGCTGATCGACGACCTGTTGTGGCCGACGACCGCGGTCACCGACGCGGTCACCGCGGTGGCGCGCGGCGATTTGCTGCAGACCGTGCAGCTCGATGTCGACGGGCGGCCGTTGAAGGGCGAGTTCCTGCGCTCGGCGACGATCGTCAACCGCATGATCAAGCAGCTCAATGTCTTCACCTCCGAGGTGACGCGCGTTGCGCGCGAGGTCGGCACCGACGGCAAGCTGGGTGGCCAGGCCCAGGTGCGCGAGGTGACCGGCGTCTGGAAGGATTTGACCGAGTCGGTCAACTCGATGGCGTCGAACCTGACGGCGCAGGTGCGCAACATCGCCGACGTGACCATCGCGGTCGCCAACGGCGATCTGTCGAAGAAAATCACCGTCGACGTGCGCGGCGAGATTTTGCAGCTCAAGGAAGCCATCAACACGATGGTCGACCAGCTGCGCTCCTTCGCCTCGGAAGTGACGCGCGTCGCGCGCGAGGTCGGCACCGAAGGCAAATTGGGCGGCCAGGCGCTGGTGCCGGGCGTCGCCGGCACCTGGAAGGATTTGACCGACTCGGTCAACGCCATGTGCGGCAACCTGACCGACCAGGTGCGCAACATCGCCCAGGTGACGACCGCGGTCGCGCGCGGCGACCTGTCGCGCAAGATCACCGTCGATGTGCGCGGCGAAATCCTCGAGCTGAAAGACACCATCAACACGATGGTCGATCAGCTCAATTCGTTCGCCTCGGAAGTGACGCGCGTCGCGCGCGAGGTCGGCACCGAAGGGCGGCTCGGCGGCCAGGCGGCGGTGCCGGGTGTCGCCGGCACCTGGAAGGACTTGACCGACAACGTCAACTCGATGGCCGGCAATTTGACCGGCCAGGTGCGCAACATCGCCGAGGTCGCGACGGCGATCGCCAATGGCGATCTGTCGCGCAAGATCACGGTCAACGTCTCGGGCGAAATCCTCCAGCTGAAGGAGACCATCAACACGATGGTCGATCAGCTCAACGCCTTCGCCGGCGAGGTGACGCGCGTCGCGCGCGAGGTCGGCACCGAAGGGCGGCTCGGCGGCCAGGCCAACGTGCTCGGCGTCGCCGGCACGTGGAAGGACTTGACCGAGTCGGTCAACTCGATGGCCAACAATCTGACCGGCCAGGTGCGCAACATCGCCGAGGTGACGACCGCGGTCGCCAATGGCGATCTGTCGAAAAAGATCACCGTCAACGTGTCGGGCGAAATCCTGCAGCTGAAAGACACCATCAACACGATGGTCGATCAGCTCAACGCCTTCGCCGGCGAGGTGACCCGCGTCGCGCGCGAGGTCGGCACCGAAGGGAAGCTCGGCGGCCAGGCGGAGGTTAAAGGCGTCGCCGGCACCTGGAAGGACCTGACCGACAGCGTCAACTACATGGCCGGCAACCTGACGGGCCAGGTGCGCAACATCGCCGAGGTCGCCACCGCCGTGGCGCGCGGCGATCTGTCGAAAAAGATCACCGTCAACGTGTCGGGCGAGATCCTCCAGCTGAAGGACACCATCAACACGATGGTCGATCAGTTGAACGCCTTCGCCGGCGAGGTGACGCGCGTCGCGCGCGAGGTCGGCACCGAAGGGCGCTTGGGCGGCCAGGCGCAGGTGCCGGGCGTCGCCGGCACCTGGAAGGACCTCACCGACTCGGTCAATTCGATGGCCGGCAATCTCACCGGTCAGGTGCGCAACATCGCCGAGGTCGCCACCGCGATCGCCGGCGGCGACCTGTCGCGCAAGATCACCGTCGACGTGCGCGGCGAAATCCTTGAGCTCAAGGAAACGCTGAACACGATGGTCGATCAGCTCAACCGCTTCGCCGGCGAGGTGACGCGCGTCGCCCGCGAGGTCGGCACCGAAGGCAAGCTCGGCGGCCAGGCGCAGGTGCCTGGCGTCGCCGGCACCTGGAAGGATTTGACCGACTCGGTCAACTCGATGGCCGGCAATCTGACGGCGCAGGTCCGCAACATCGCCGAGGTGACGACCGCGGTCGCGCGCGGCGACCTCGGCCGCAAGATCACCGTCGATGTGCGCGGCGAAATCCTCGAATTGAAGAACACCATCAACACGATGGTCGATCAGCTCAACGGCTTCGCCTCGGAGGTGACGCGCGTTGCCCGCGAGGTCGGCACCGAAGGCAAGCTCGGCGGCCAGGCTCTCGTCCCCGGCGTCGCCGGCACCTGGAAGGACCTGACCGACAACGTCAACTTCATGGCCTCGAACCTGACGGGCCAGGTGCGCAACATCGCCGAGGTCGCGACCGCGATCGCCAGCGGCGATTTGTCGAAGAAGATCACCGTCGACGTGCGCGGCGAAATCCTGCAGCTCAAGGAAACGCTGAACACGATGGTCGACCAGCTCAACGCTTTCGCGGGCGAAGTCACCCGCGTCGCGCGCGAGGTCGGCACCGAAGGACGCTTGGGCGGCCAGGCGGTGGTGCCCGGCGTCGCCGGCACCTGGAAGGATTTGACCGACAACGTCAACCTGCTCGCCGCCAACCTGACGACGCAGGTGCGCAACATCGCCGAGGTGACGACCGCGGTCGCGCGCGGCGACCTGTCACGCAAGATCACCGTCGATGTGTCGGGCGAAATCCTCCAGCTCAAGAACACCATCAACACGATGGTCGATCAGCTCAACGGCTTTGCCTCCGAAGTGACGCGCGTCGCCCGCGAGGTCGGCACCGAGGGCAAGCTCGGCGGCCAGGCGGCAGTGCCCGGCGTCGCCGGCACCTGGAAGGATTTGACCGACACGGTCAACGTCATGGCCGCCAATCTGACCGAGCAGGTGCGCGGCATCGTCAAGGTGGTGACCGCGGTCGCCAACGGCGATCTCAAGCAGAACCTCACCGTGAATTCGATGGGCGATGTCGCCGCGCTCGCCGAGACCATCAACAGCATGACCGACACGCTGGCGACCTTCGCCGACCAGGTGACGACCGTGGCGCGCGAAGTCGGCGTCGAGGGCCGGCTCGGCGGCCAGGCGAATGTGCCGGGCGCGGCCGGCACCTGGAAGGATCTGACCGGCAACGTCAACCTCCTGGCGGCGAACCTGACGACGCAGGTGCGCGCGATCGCCGAGGTGGCGACGGCGGTGACGCAAGGCGATCTCACCCGCTCGATCCAGGTCGATGCGCGCGGCGAGGTGGCCGAGCTCAAAGACAACATCAACACGATGATCGACAATTTGCGCCTCACGACCGAGAGCAACACCGACCAGGATTGGCTCAAGACCAACCTCGCGCGCTTCACCAACATGCTGCAGGGCCAGCGTGATCTCGCCGCGGTCGGCCACACGCTGCTGTCCGAGCTGGCGCCGGTGGTGAGCGCGCAAAACGGCGTCATCTACCTGGTCGCGCCCGAGGCGGGGCTGACGCTGCTCTCCGCCTATGCCGACGGCGAGCTGCTCTCCCACCCGGCCCGGCTGCAATGGGGAACCGGCCTCGTCGGGCAATGCGCGACCGACGCCCGCCGCATGCTCATCACCGAAATTCCCGGCAATGTGGTGCCGATCACCTCGGGCCTGTTCAAGGCACCGCCAAAGAGCGTCATCGTCCTGCCGGTGCTGTTCGAGGGCCAGGTCAAGGCGGTCATCGAACTGGCCTCGCTCGGCAGCTTCACCGATCTGCAGACCTCGTTCCTCGAACAGCTGATGGCGAGCATCGGCATCGTCCTCAACTCGATCGAGGCGACGATGCAGACCGAGGCGCTCCTGACCCAGTCGCAGCAGCTCGCCACCGAGCTGCAATCGCAGCAGCGCGAGCTGCAGCAGACCAACGAGCAGCT
>DASZLY010000214.1:0-6251 GCA_035552135.1 Allostellaceae bacterium
ATAGGTCTCGGCGGAATAATTGCTGAGGAAATAAAGCTTCACGCCGCGCTCGCGCAGCTCGCGGAGGATCGCGACGCTGCCGGCGATCGGCCCGGCGATCATGTCGAGATGCCGGCCGTAATAGGCCTCGATCAGCGCATCTTTGCCCGGGTGCACGTCCTTCAGCAGCGCGCAGGCCTCGGCGACCGCCCGGCCGGCATCCTGTTGGCGGTTCCATTCGCTGTTGCACACCGTGGCGAGGAAATCCTCCATCGCCGCCTCGTCGCCGGCGAAGAGCCGGCGGTAGAGGTGGCGGGGGCTCCAGTCGAGCAAGACCCCGCCGAGATCGAAGATCACCGTGTCGCGTTCGCTCAATCGCCGGGCCTTTCCATTTCAGCGGCTTGGCCGGACGTGATCCGGCGATCCATGAATAATTTCAAGCTTTTCGTGGACCCCCGGGACAAGCCCGGGGGAGGCGATTTAGGCTGATGCTTCCAATATAGAGGCACACCATGCCGCAAACCATCCGCGCCATTGTCGTCGACCAGCCGGGGTGGCTGGCGCTCAAGCCCGTCGAGCTGCGCGACCCCGAGCGCGACGAGGTCGCGGTCCGGGTCACGGCGATCTCATTGAACCGCGGCGAGACCCGCCGCGCCGTGCAGCAGGCCGAGCCGGGCTGGCGGCCGGGCTGGGATTTCGCCGGCGTGGTCGAGGGCGAGGCGCACGACGGCAGCGGCCCCGAGGCGGGGATGCGGGTCGTCGGCATCGTGCCGTCGGGCGCCTGGGCCGAGCGGGTCAATTGCCGCAGCCACGCGGTCGCCGCTTTGCCCGCCGCGGTCAGCGACGCGCAGGCCTCGACTTTGCCGGTCGCCGGGCTCACCGCGCTCCACGCGCTGCGCCAGGGCGGGCTGCTCCTGGGGCGCAAGGTGCTGGTCGACGGCGCTTCGGGCGGGGTCGGGCATCTCGCCTGCCAGCTCGCGCTCGCCGCCGGCGCGATCGTCTGGGGTCATGTGCGGCGCGAGGAACAGCGCGCGCAGGTCACCGGATGGTGCGGCGGCCGGGTCGTCGTCGGCCGCGAGCTCGGCGCCGCGAAGGGTGAGGGGCCGTACTGGCTGATCCTCGATTCGCTGGGCGGCTCGGCGCTGTCGGCGGCGATGGGGATGCTGGCGCCGAACGGCACCTGCGTCACCTTCGGCATCTCCGATTCCGGCAGCGCCAATGTCGAGAGCCGTGCGTTTTTCGGCACCGGCGGCGCGCGGCTCTACGGGCTCACGCTGTTCCACGAACTGATGAGCGTCGAGCGCGGCGGCATCGGCCTCGCACTGCTCGCGGCCGAGATCGCCGCCGGGCGCCTCACGCCGCAGATCGCGGTCGAGGCGGGCTGGGATGAGATCGGCGCGATCGCCCAGCGCCTCATCGACCGCGATTTTACCGGCAAGGCGGTGTTGCACGTCCGGTAAGGGATCGCGGCCGTCTCGGCGGCCCCTGCGTGCGTTGGGCGGGCGGGACGCCCGCGATCCTAGGCTGCCGGCTGGCAGACGTGGATTTCGCGGTTGGCGAGCAGGTCTTTGGTCTTGGCCGCATAGGCCGCCATGTGCGGCGAGGCGCCGTGCGCCTTGAGGTGGTCGAGGCTCTGCCATTTCTCGACCACGACGAACGCGTCGCCGCCGAACTTGGCGCCGAACCCGCCCTCGGCGTCGATCACCGGGCCGTATTCGATGCAGCCGTCCTCGGCGTGCACCGCCGGCATGTTGGCGCGGAAATAGCCGAGCACCTCGTCACGCAGGCCGGGCTTGCAGGTGATGATGGCGAGCACGTGGATCATCGTTTTCTCCTCGAAGGCGCAATGCCGGCACCATAGGCGGAGGCCCGTTCGGCGGTAAAGCCCGGACGCGGGGCGGGAGTCCGAGCGCCATCGCGAGCCCGTGCGGCGGAATTAACCAACCATTCGCAAGAATGGATAGAGATTGTTTACGTTCTCGCCCGAGGATTGCGCCGGTTGAGGAAGAGGCATCGCGGTGGAATCGATCCGCACCCGGCTCCAGCCGGCGTCACAAAAATTGCTCGCCGCCTGGCGGCAGCTGCCGCGGCCCGAGGTTGTACCGTCGCGCGCCGATTTCGACCCGTGCGACATCGCCAGCATCCTGCCGATCATCAGCCTCATCGAGCGCCGCTCGCCGAACGAATGGCGAGTGCGGCTCGCCGGCACCGAATTGGAGCGGCGCTGGGGTCGCGAGCTGTCCGGCCTTACCTATGCCGAGGTGCTGTCGCCGCAGGCGGTCGAGGTGACGCATTGCGAATTCGATGCGATCTGCCGCCAGCCTTGCGGCTCGTGGTCGCTGCGCCACCTCGATCTGCGTTCCGGCCGCCGTCTGCACACCGAGACGCTGCGCCTGCCGTTGCGCGACAAGCACGGCGAGGTGAGCCTGATCCTCAGCTGCAATGGCGAATTGAGCACCGAGGCAATGCGCGACGCCGATCACCCGCGCCAGATCATCACGGTCTTCGAGCAGGCGTTTATCGATATCGGCGCCGGGATCCCCGATTTCCGCTGCGTTCCCGTGGCGGCCTGAACCCGCCTACGAGGCCAGCGCCGCGGCCTTGCTGTTGAGCGCCTGGATCAGCCCGTTGATCCCCTGCGTCTTGAGGATCGAGCCGAATTCGGAGCGTCGCGTCGCCAGCTCGCTGATCGTGCCGTCGAGGTAGATGTCGGCAATCTGCCAACCCGAGCCGCCCTGCCGCATCAGGTAGTTGATGTGCGTCGGCTGGCCGCTCGAATCGACGATCTGGCTGAGGATCACCGTGCCTGCCGGCGAGGCTTCCTCGCCCGTCACCTTGAGCTGCTCGCCGTCATATTTGTGGAAGCGCTCGGCCCACACCGCCACGACGTAGCGCGAAAACGCCTGGGTCACCTGCGTCTGCTGCGCCGGGGTCAGCGTGTTCCAGTCGGGACCGACCGCCAGCCGCGTCATGAACGGGATGTCGAAATTCCGGGAAATCGCCGGGGCGAGCCTGGCATAACGCCCTTGGGCGCCGAGTTGCGGCCCGTTGCGCATCGTGTCGAGCAGCGTCGTATAGAACGCGCGCACCGCCTCGGCGCCGCCGCTCCCGGTCGTCACGGCGAAGGCTGGCGGCCCCGCTAACGCCAGGCCGGCACAGAGCGCGGCGGCGGACAAGAGCATTTGGCGTCGGGTCGCTGAAGGTGAACGCGTCATGATCGGACCTACCAGGATACTACGGGGAACCAAGGGTAGAAGCTGTTGTCTGCGCCGGGGGAATACAAGGGCATTGCTGAATTGCGTCGGTTGAACGGCGCAGGGTCTCGCGCAATCGGAGCGAGGCGCCGCGCCAGCCGCCGCGTGGTATCTCGCTCGACGGAATGGCGTAACGACATGGCCTCTATCGGCCGCGATTGTGGTGATTGTTTGGTACGTAAGCGGCGCCGCTTCGGTTCGATAACGGCGGCGCCGCATCATTCGATCCGCGCCGCGTTCGCCGTTCCGCCGCCGGCGCCGCTCGGCTAGACTGTGCGCCCGGCCCGCGGAACCCCAGGGAAACAGCCTCATGTCGTATATCTATTTCGTGCAGATGGACATCCCGGCGAGCCACGACGGCGAGCTCAACCGCATCTACGACACCGAGCATGTGCCGATGTTGTCGAAAGTGCCTGGGGTCAATCGCGTGACGCGCTACCGGCTCGAGCAGTCGAACGACACGCGGATGCAGAAATACCTCGCGATCTACGACATCGACGCGCCGTCGGTCGTCGAGTCGAAGGCATGGGACGAGGGCAGCGCCTGGGGCGACTGGGCGGCCAAGATCCGGCCGCACACCACGAGCCGGCACCATAGCTATTTCGAGAAGATCGGCGAGTTCGGCCCGGGCCGCACGGCGACGCCCTACATCTATATCGTGCAGATGGATATCCCGGCGAGCGTCGAGGCCGAGTTCAACCGCATCTACGACACCGAGCACGCGCCATTGCTCTCCAAGGTCTGCGGCAAGGGCACCCGCTATCGCCTCGCGCAGTCGAACGACAGCCGGATGCAGAAATACATGGTGATCTACGAGCTCGACTCGCCTTCCGTCACCGAGACCAAGGAATGGGCCGACGCCGGCACCTATGGCGACTGGGCGACCAAGATCCGGCCGCACACCACGAGCCGCCACCACTCGTTTTTCAAGAAGGTCTAGGAGTCGCCGGCCGCCGCGGCCGGCAGCGCGGGCACTGCGACCGCTGCGCGCGGGTGGCGGCGCACCGCGCGCAGCGCCCATTTCTCGACGCCGTGCCATGACAGCCAGGCCAGCGGCACCGCCAGCACCAGCGAGCCCAGCGCCACCTCCCACCACGCCGCGCGCCCGTTGGTCAGCCACATGACGAGCTGCTCGCACGGCCAGCCATAGATGTAGAGGCCGTAGCTGAGGTCGCCGGCGTGGCGCGCATAGTCGAGCCGCGGCCAATACGTCGCCGTCGCGGCGTAGATCACGAGATAGCCGCTCGACAGCGCGAAAAAGGTGATGAACTCGCCGAATTGGCTCGTCACCACCAGCAGCCCGAGTGCGGCGAGCGCGCCGTAGCGGCGCCAGGCGATGCGGTCGCGCAGGAAATACATCACCATGCCGGCGGCGAAATGGCTCAGCATCCACAGCCAGCCGCGCAGATAGCCGAGCCAGGCGAGCGACCAGCGCTCGTCCCACCAGATCGCCGCGATGCCGAGCACCAGGAGGGCCAACGCGACGGAGAGCCTCAGGCCGCGCACGAGGCCGAGGATCAGCACCATCGCGTACATCATCACCTCGAAGACCAGCGTCCAGAAGGCGCCGTTGACGAGGAGGCCGACCGTGGTGTTGGCGAACAGCACGCCCGGCAGGCCAAGCGGCCCCGGCCACAGCCTTGCGTACTCGCCGAGGAAGTCGCGCAGCCCGGGATCAGCGAGGTATTGCGCCAGCGGCAGGCTGGTGACGAGCGGCCCGATCACAAAGGCGATGACCAGCCCGTTGACCGCAAGACCGGGATAGATCCGCGCGGTGCGGCGCAGCACGAAGCCCCAGGGTTTCGGGTTGCGGCAATAGCTCTCGGTGACGAGATAGCCGCTGATTACAAAGAACACAAAGACGCCGACCAGCCCCAGCGGACACTGGTTGTGCGTGAACCGCACCAGCGGCTCATTCGACTGCGTGCCGTAAGCGATCAGCCAGGAATGCGACAACACGACCGACAGCGCCGCGACCAGCCGCAGGAAATCGAAATTGTTGGCGTGACGGCCGGTGGCTGCGGCGGGCATGAACACACTCCGGGCGGCGAGCCCGGCTCCTATAACGTCGCGGCGGCGAGAAAATGTCCCCTGCGGACTTGCCGGGCGGGCCGCGGCTGCGCAACATCGCAGTTAACCCACGGAATTGGCGAGCGCAACGGTGGCCGAGGCAAGAACAAGCGCATCCGTCACGATCCGCCCGGCCGTTCCCGCCGACGGCGCCGCGCTGATGGCGGTGGCGGCGCGGATCGATGCCGAGACCGAGTTCCTCGGCGTGCCCGGCCAGCCGCACCCCTGGGCCGAGCGGCCCGAGGCCGAGCTGCGCAGCCTCAGCGACAACCGGCGCGGCACCGTGCTGCTCGCCGTGGCCGGGGGTGGCGAGATCGTCGGCTATCTCTCGGCCTTTGCCGGTCACTTCACCCGCAATCGCGGCAGCATCTTCATCGCCGTTGTTGGGCTGCGCGAGGCGTGGCGCGGCCAGGGCATTGGTACGCGCCTGTTCGCAGCGGTCGAGGATTGGGCGCGGGCGCGCTACGCCTGGCGGCTCGAGCTGCGGGTCAGCTCGCTCAACGAGCGCGGCCTGGCGCTTTACACGAAGCGCGGTTTCGAGATCGAGGGCCGCATCCGCGCCGGCGTCTTCCGGCGCGGCGCGTGGACCGACGATTTCTGGATGGGCAAGCTGCTGGACCCGCTGCCCGCCCACAAGCTGGCGCTCGGCGGCGCCGACGCGCCGCGCTTGCCGGCCACCAGCGGCGGCGCGCTGCCGGCGCTGCGCGAGATGCGCGCCGGCGACGGCGCCGCGTTCCGCGCCTGGGATGTGCACATGGCCGAGACGCTGCGCTACGCGCTCAAGCTGTCGACCGAGGTCGCGCCGGCCGACGCGATCGAGCGCGACCTGGCACATCGCCCGAGCGACCCGCGCCTCTGGATTGTCGCGACCGTGCCTCAGCCGCGCGGCGGCGAGCGCATCGCCGGCTTCGCCTCGGGCAACATCGAATTCGGCTTCCGTATGCAGCA
>DASZLY010000215.1:0-6488 GCA_035552135.1 Allostellaceae bacterium
CTTATCGCGCCGCACGGTGCCGGCCTTGTCGACCATGATTTGTGAGGGGTGCCGCAGCCCATTCTCGTCCGTCGGATCGACATCAAGGCGAACCAACGGAAAGTTGACCAGATCACTAGTGATCGGCAACACCGTCACCGACGAAACCATGTCAAACGCGTCATCTTGAAGGACGAGAAGCGGACGTATTTTTCCGTAATCGCCGGGGATTGCCGCCAAGACCAGGTCACCGCGCCTTATTTCCATTCGCGCATCACATCGACAAAGTGAGCCTCCATCTCCCGCATCACCCGGGCCTCATCGCTGTTCGGATCCTGCGCGGCGGCATTGATGACCGCGCATTGCCGCCGAGCTTCGGCCTCGAACGCCAGACGCTTGCGCTGCTTCACATGTTGCCGCACGAGATCGCGCAGCAACTCGCCAACCGGCTTGCGCTCGGCTTCGGCGATCTCGGCGAACTCGTCCTTGAGCGCAGCTTCAAGGCGAAACGTCACCGTTTCGGTCTTGGTCTCGGACATTGGGACCTCGCATCAAATCTGTCACCGTAAATGTAATACATCACGTATGACGCTCCAAGCCCGGCGAGCTGGCTGTGGGTTTTGCTTCGCTCCACTCACCCTACAAACTAATATCGCCACACGGAGTGAAGCGCGGAGCCGAAGATGCAGGCCTGGTACCATTGCGAGAACACCTACCCGTTCGTGCCGCAGAATGTGCTCGACGAGGCCGACTCGGTCCGCGCGAGCCTCCCCAATAAATATTGCGACCCCAACATCGCCGGGCAGCTCTTTGAGGAATGCCTCGACGAGCATCTCTATTGCGACGAGCTCGGGATCAACATCGTCTCGATCGAGCATCATTCGGGGATCAACAGCCTTTACGGCGCCTCGCCGATGATCCTCGGTATCGCCGCGCGGCAGACCAAGAACGTGCGCATCCTCTCGCTCGGCACGCTGATTTCGGTGCGCAGCGATCCCGTCCGCATCGCCGAGGAATATGCGACGGCCGACGTCATCTCGCGTGGCCGGCTGGAGATCGGCTTCGTCAAGTCGGGCGACAGCGAGATGGTCTCAGGCAACGCCAACCCTGTCGGCTTTGTCGATCGGTTCTGGGAGGCGATCGACGTCATCAAGCTGGCGCTGACCGCGCAAGACGGGCCGGTGAGCTGGGAAGGCAAGCACTATACCCATCGTCACATCAACATCTGGCCCGGCCCGTACCAGAAGCCGCATCCGCCATTCTGGGCGGCGACCGGCGACCCGGCGACCTCGGCCGAGATCGGCCGGCGCGGCTATGTCAACGCGCTGGTGCTGCGCGGACCGGAGGCGTCAAAGCGCGCCTTCGACGCCTACAAGAACGCGCGGGCACAAGCCGCGCTGCCGGCTGCCGGCACCGATAAATTCGCTTATGCCGTCCTGTGCGGCATCGGCGACACCGATGAGGAGGGCCTCGCGGTTGGCGCGAAGACGTTGTGGTTCCTCAACACCAGCCTCAAGCAGGCGCCGCAAATGTCGAAATTCCTGCCCGGCCGCAGCCCGCCCGAGCTGGCGCCGAACATCTGGCGCACCGCCGGCGTGCGCGGCCGCCCGGCCGACGGGCTGATCGGCATGAACGCCGAGCAGGCGATCCAGCGCGGCATCCTTGTCGCCGGCAACCCGGACACCGTCGTCCGGCAGATCATGGAGATCTACGACAAGGTCGACGGCTTCGCGCACCTGATCTTTATCGGCCGCTCGGGCTTCCTCACCCACGAAGAGGCGAAGAAGACGATCCGGCTGATGGCGAAGGAGGTGCTGCCGCGCCTGCCGGCGGCCACGATCACGCCGGAGGCTGTGCCGCAGGCGGCCGAATAATCGGTTGCCTCAGCGCCAGGACCGGTCGTCGGCCGTGTCGGGCGGATGGTAGGCGATATACTGCACAAGGCGCGGGCGCGTCCCTCGATTGGGGGACGCACCGTGCGGCAATGCGCCATTCCAGATCACCATGTCCCCCGCCTCGCCGGCGATCGGAACGGCTTCCGCCGACAAATCCTGCGCGCGGGGATCGGCGCCCGGCGGCAGCGCGGCCAGCCAGCTTTCGAGCCGGCGATGGAAACCGGGCACGCAGCGGAAAGCGCCTTGTTCGGCGGGCGTATCCGTCAAATACAGGATGCCCTGAAAGTACCGCGGCAGCGGCAGGACCAGGCTAGTGTCCCAATGCAAGTCCGGAACGGTTAGCCGCCAACCGTTCTGCTCCGGCGGGTTGAAGCCGCCGCGATCGGTCGTCACCAGCAGATCGTCCGTGCCCCAAAGCTGGGCGAATGCGGCGGCAATGCGCGGCGAGCGGCGATTTCTCTCGAAGGCCGGGTGTTGCACCAGGGGCACGAAAATCCCTTCGGACCTGCCGACGTCGCGCCAGGTTTCCGGAATGTCCGGATCGATGCCCATGAACTCCCAGATCGCTCGCGCCGCATCGCGACAAGCGTCCGGCGGCGCTGCGCGGCGAAGCACAACGTAACCGTTTTCGTCCCAGCAATGCAGCTCGCGCTCGCCCAGCACCGGCTCAAAATCCGGCGCGAGGCCATGGTCAGGCACCGCGCCCGTCTCGCCCCGCGCACGGGACACGGCGGCATTCACCAGAGCGATTTGCGTTGCCGCGATCGCCCCGCCCTTGCAATCGAGCACCCAGCGTTCAAACGCGACGAAACTCGGCCTTTCCGAATAGAGGAAGGCCAGCGTCTCATGCAGCCCGAGACCGAGACCGTAGAGCGCCGCCTGATCGGCCGACCACTCGACGGGGTCGACCGGTTGCCCGCAGGACATGACCAGTTGCTGCCACAGGCGCCGCAATTGCGGCACCCCGAGCGACCCGCCGGCAATTTGAGCAGCGTCTGCCAAATCTCGGTCCACACCCAGTCGTGATCTTAGCCTATTTCCCGCCTCTCCCAATCACCTCTACAATTGGACAGCGGAGGCCACCCTCGTCGGGAGGATTGCGATGAACGACGCCACCCCTTGGATCGATCCTGAGCTCGTTGCTGCCGGAAAGCTGTTGCAGGAAAAAGGCCTCGTGGCGCCCGACCGCACCGTCGCGCCGCTCTCGGAAGTGCGCGCGGCGCAAGACCGGATCGGCGCGTTTCTCGGCCTCGACTCGGTGCCGCTGCAAAGCGAGCGCGACGTGATGCTGCCCGGGCCGCATGGCGACGTGCCCTGCCGGTTCTATTACCCCGAAGGCATCGAACGCCCCGCCTGCCTCGTCTACCTGCATGGCGGCGGCTTCATGCAGGGCAGCCTCGACAGCTGGGATCATTTCCTGCGCGACCTCGTGCGGCAGAGCGGCGTCGCCGTGATGTCGGTCGATTACCGGCTGTCGCCGGAAGCCAAATTCCCTGTCGCGTTCGACGAGACCGTGGCGATGGTGCGGCTGATGGCGAAAAGCGGTGCCGACCAGGGGATCGACCCAACACGGCTCGCGGTCGGCGGCGACTCGGCGGGCGCCAATCTCGCCCTCGCCGCGGCGCTGGCGCTGCGCGACGCCGGCGAGCGGGCGCTCAGCTTTCAGCTGCTCATCTACGGCGTCTACTCGGCCGAGGTCGAAAGCCCCTCCTGGCAGCGTTTCGGGCGCGGTGCCGGGCTGTCGCAAACGCAGTTCCGCTGGATTCTCGAAACCTATCTCGAAAATCCGGCGCAGGCCGCGGATTGGCGCGTCGCGCCGCTGCTCGCCGATTTAAAAGGGCTGCCGGCAGCGCACCTGATTGTCGGCAGTCTCGATCCGCTACAGGATGACAGCAACAATCTCCACGCCAAGCTCAAGGCGGCCGGCGTGCCCTCGGACCTGACGATCTACCAGGGCATCAACCACGGCTTCATCCGCTACGCCCGGCTGATCCGCACCGCGCGCACCGCGGTCGCCGATTGCGCCAAGGCGCTGCGTCAGGCCTTCGCGTAGCCAGAAACGAAAGGCACGCCTCCTCGAGGGAAGCGGCCGGCAGGATAAACGAAAGGCCCGCCTCTCCGAGGAAGGCGGCCAGCAGGATGAACGCGAAAGGCCCGCCTCCCCGAGGGAGGCCGGCCGTCGCCGCAGCGAAAGGTTCTTACCCGGTCTACTCGGCCGCCACCGTCGCCGCGCCGGTGGGCACGGTCTTTGGCACGCGGATCCAGAACAGCGAGATCATCGCCGAGACCAGCGCGCAGACGGCCAGCGCATAGAGGCCGCCGGCGAAGCTGCCGGTGAGGTTCTTGGCCCACCCGACCAGGGTCGGCCCGAAAAAGCCGCCGAGATTGCCGAGCGAGTTGATCCAGGCAATGCCCGCCGCAGCGGCGGAGCCGGTTAGCCACATCGTCGGGATCGACCAGAACGGGCCCTTGGTGCCGTAAAAGCCGATCGCGGCGATCGACATGCCGACCACGGCCCACCAGGTGCCGACCGTCATCCCGGCCAAGACGAGCCCGGCGGTCGAGATCACGCAGGTCCAGAACAGACTCCAGCGGCGATCGCCGAGCCGGTCGGAAATGCGGCCGCATACCACCATGCTGACCGCGCCGCAGCCATAGGGGATCATCGTCACCCAGCCGACCTCCATGTTGGTGAGGCCGAGCTGCTTCACGATCTGCGGCAGGAACAGCAACATGCCGAGGCTCGCCGTGACGATGCCGAGATAGTTGAGCGACAGGAGGACGACCCGGGGGTCCCAGAACGCGCGCAGCACGCTGACATTGTGCTCGCGCGCGACCTCCTTCTGCTCGGCCGCGATGCCCCGGGCGAGCCAGCTGCGCTGCTCGGCCGTCAGCCAGGTCGCCTGCTCGGGCCGGTCGGTCATATAGAAGAACACGACGACGCCAATCAGCACGGTCGGGATCGCCTCGAAAACGTACATGCACTGCCAGCCCTTGAGCCCCCACAACCCGTCAAGCCCAAGCAGCGAGGTGGAGACCGGCGCGCCCAGCGCGACCGCGATCGGCAGCGCGAGCGTGAAGCCCGAATTGATCCGCGCCCGGTGGTGCCGCGGGAACCAGTAGGTGAAATAGAGCACGAAGCCGGGAAACAGGCCCGCCTCGGCCAGCCCCAGCAAGAACCGCACCGCCATGAAGCTGTAGGGCCCGGTGCAGAATGCGGTGGCGCCCGAAATCAGGCCCCAGGTCACCATGATGCGCGCGATCCAAAGCCGCGCGCCGAGCTTTTCGAGGACGATGTTGCTCGGCACTTCGAGGAGCACATAGCCCCAGAAGAAAAATCCCGCCGCCATGCCGTAAGTCGCGGCGTCGAGCCCCAAATCCTTGTTCATCGTCAATGCCGCAAAGCCGACATTGATGCGGTCGAGATAGCAAAAGAAATAGGTGAGCGCGGCAAACGGCAGAATGCGCAGGTACACCCTGCGCATGGTTACGCTTTCGATTGTCGGTTCCATCGCGGCCCTCGGGATTCCGTAAGTCTATTTTAAGCTGTAAGTGAGCGATACTATCCCGAGGGTGCCTCGGCCAGTAGACCCGGCCGAGGCGTGCCGCCATGCAATTAAGTCAATACTGCTGATATTATCTCAAGGCGCGAGAGGACCGTTTCGGCTCAAGCGGCAGCCGTCCGTCGACTGCCCGAGCGCTTGGCATCGAGGCTCCACGCACCGGCGCCGAATGCGGCGATGTAAAGGAAACCGCCGGTCATCCCCATGTTCTTAAAAAACATGATCTCCTGCACGCGCTCGGCGAAATTCGTGTGAGCGATCAATGCGGTCGCGACGCACCAGATCGCGCAGACCAGCGCGACCGGCCGGGTAAAGAGGCCGAGCAGGATTGCCAGCCCGCCGCCGAGCTCGACGATGACGGCGATGACCCAGGCGACCTGAACCATCGGCAGATTGTATTTGGCGAACATCGCCTGAGCCGCCCCGGCCCCCAACAGCTTGCCCCAGCCGCCCGTAACGAACAGCAGGCACATCAGAATGCGGCCGAGCAGGGTCGCGAGATTCTCACTGCTTTGCATCGCTTCCTCCCGTGTTGGTCATCCCGGCGTGGTCGCGGGATGCTCGCGCCGATTGTAAAGCCTGGCCCGGCACGAAACCAGCCGGTGCCGGATAGTTGCCGCACGCCCAGGTGATCGGAAGCCTTGACGATGCAGCCCTAGCGGATCGCCGCCGCGACCGCGGCGCCGAGATCCTTGGTGCCGGCATTGCCGCCGAGATCGGGCGTGCGCGTGCCGCCATCGGCCAGCACCTCGGCGATCGCGCACTCGACGGCCTGCGCCGCGGCGCTCTCGCCAAAGTGATCGAGCATCATCGCGCCCGACCAGATCTGGCCGATCGGATTGGCGACCCCGCGCCCGGCGATATCGGGCGCCGAGCCGTGCACCGGCTCGAACATCGAGGGAAAGTCGCGCTCGGGGTTGATGTTGGCCGAGGGCGCAATGCCGATCGAGCCCACCACCGCCGGCCCCAGATCGCTGAGGATGTCACCGAACAGGTTCGAGCCGACGACGACGTCGAACCAATCGGGATGGCGCACGAAATGCGCGGTCAG
>DASZLY010000216.1:0-4866 GCA_035552135.1 Allostellaceae bacterium
CTCTGGCGCCTGGAAGACGCCTGGCTCGACAAGTAGAACCCGGTCATTGCCTTCCACGCTTTGGCCGCCTATCTAGAAACTCTTTCTAGAAAGAAGGCCACGGATGGCGCTGAGCATCAAAACCGCGGAAGCCGACCGCCTCGCCCGCACTCTCGCCCGGCTCACCGGCGAGACGATGACCGAGGCCGTCACCGTCGCGCTGCGCGAGCGCCTCGTGCGCGAGACAGATCGCCGCAAGAAGGACGAAGATTTGCCGGCCAGGCTTGCCGAATGGGCGCGGCGCTATGGCGCCGAATACGACACGCGCCCCGTTACGCAAGAGGAGTGGGACTGGGCCGGTGGCGACGACTGGGATTTGTCACTGCGCGATCAAAAGAAGTGATCGTCATCGACACATCTGCGGTCCTCGCCATTTTGACTAGCGAACCGACCGCTCGGAGACTGGCAACCCGGATCAATGGCGAGCGTGAGCGCGTCATGTCGGTTGCATCCTACCTGGAGGCGGGAACCGTGATGGCCAGCCGTCGCGGCTCCGACCGGTCGAGAGCCATTATCTTCCTCGATGCGTTTTTGGCTGATACCCGGATCGAGCTCCGGCCGGTCGACGAGCAGCAGGCTCGCATCGCCCTCGACGCCCGCATCCGCTATGGCCGTGGGATGGGCCACGGCGGCAAGTTGAACTACGGCGACACGTTCTCCTACGCGCTGGCAAAATCGCTCGATGCGCCGCTGCTTTATATCGGGCAGGACTTCGCGATGACCGACATCACCTCCGCCCTCGGCTAACGCCCCACCCCGCCCGCCTATTGCCTCGTCGGCGCCGATTGCGCATCGTGTCGCCCGACACCCCCAACCCGCTGGAGCATCCGCGATGAGCGACACGCAAGACTACACGCCGCCGAAGGTCTGGATCGCCAAGCCGGCCCTCGGCCGCTTCGCCAACATCAACCGGCCGACCGCAGGCTCACAGCATGAGAAGGTGCTGCCGATCGGCAAGCACCCGCTGCAGCTCTACTCGCTCGGCACGCCGAACGGGGTCAAGGTCACGATCATGCTCGAGGAGCTTCTGGCGAAAGGCCACAAGGGCGCCGAATACGATGCCTGGCTCATCAAGATCGGCGAGGGCGACCAATTCGGCAGCGGGTTTGTCGCGATCAATCCGAATTCCAAGATCCCAGCGTTGATGGACCGCAGCGGCCCGAAGCCGATCCGCGTCTTCGAGACCGCCGCGATCCTCATGCACCTCGCCGAGAAGTTCGGCGAATTCCTGCCGACCGAAACCGCCGCCCGCGCGGAGTGCCTCTCGTGGCTGTTCTGGCAGATGGGCAGCGCGCCCTATATCGGCGGCGGCTTCGGCCATTTCTACGCCTATGCGCCGATCAAGATCGAATACGCGATCGACCGGTTTACGATGGAAGCCAAACGGCTGCTCGACGTGCTCGACCGCCGGCTCGGCGAAAGCAAGTGGGTCGCCGGCCCCGATTACACGATTGCCGACATGGCCTGCTTCCCGTGGTTTGGCGGGCTGGCGCGGTTCAACCAATACGGCGGGGCCGAGTTTCTCGACGCGCAGAGCTACAAGAACGTGCAGCGCTGGTGCGACGCGATGCTGGCACGGCCGGCGGTGCGGCGCGGCCGCATGGTCAACCGCCTCTCCGGCGAGCCGCACGAGCAGCTCCACGAGCGCCACGACGCCAGCGACTTCGACACCAAAACGGCTGACAAGCTCGCCGCCGCCGCGCAGTAGCGCCGAAATCCATCCCCGGCGCTAACGCCAGCCCCCCTCCCCGCCCCTCCCCCGTGACCACGGGGGAGGGAGATTTGCGGCGCCAGTCGCAAATGGGTGGGGGCCGGCACGAGCGGTTCGACAAACCGTGGCGCTACTCCGCGCCCGTCGCGCGCCGGAACCGCGTCTTGAGATAGACCCCGTCGCGCGACGGCAGCACCCGCGGCGGCTCCTCGGCGAGGATCGCCACGCGGGCGAACAGCGTGCGCTCCTTCGCCTGCACGCGCGTCGCGAACTCGGCGAGCGCAGTCTCGTCGGCGATGTCGGCCGCCGCCGCGATCCCGCACGCGCGCGCCACACCGACGAGGTCGACGGCGCTGT
This sequence comes from Allostellaceae bacterium, assembly GCA_035552135.1. GTDB lineage: Bacteria > Pseudomonadota > Alphaproteobacteria > ATCC43930 > CGMCC-115725 > DATARH01. Next base: position 2,108 of record DASZLY010000216.1, read on the forward strand.
CGGTATGGCTCGGCTGCATCCCGGTCTCGGCGTAGCGGGCATTGTCGAACACCGCGATCGCCAAATTGGGCGGCGCCTCGACCCCGATCGTCGCCAGCGCGCCGAGGCCCATCAGCGTGTCGCCGTCGCCGGTCACCACCAGCACCGGCCGGTCGGGCCGCGCGATCGCCAGCCCGAGCCCAACCATCGCCGCGCCGCCCATCGCGCCCCACAGATAGAAATTGCGCTCGTCGTCGCCGACCGAGGCCGCATCGTAGGTCGTCGAGCCGAGCCCGGTGACGACCAGCATCTCGCCGCGCCCGGCCAGCAGCACGCGGATCGCCGCGCGCCGGTCGAGCCGGGGCTGGTTCGTGCCCGCCGCCATCATTTCACCCACCGTTTCGCGCCGATCATGCGCTGCGATAGCAGCACCGCGGTGGCGAGACTGCCGTTGAACGCGATGTCGAGCGCCGCCGCGACCGTCTCGCCGGCGCTCGCCGCCTCCTCGACGCGATAGACCAGCACGTCCATCAATTCGAGCGCCGCCTGGGTCTTCGACCCCATCGCCACCTGCCACGGGTTGAACTCGGCCCATTCGCCGCGCATCGTCACCAGCATCGCCAGCGGAAAGCGGCAGGCTTTCGCCAGCGACAGCATGTTGATGCAGTTGCCGACCCCGCTCGACTGCATCAACAGCGCCGCGCGCTGCCCGCCGAGCCAGGCGCCGGCGGCAAGCGCGACGCCCTCCTCTTCCGTCGTCAGCGACACCGCGCGGATGTCGCTGTCGGCGCGGCACAATTCGATCAGCCGCGAATGCCCGGCATCGGGCACATAGCCGACCTGACGGATCTCGGCCGCCTTCAGCGCGGCGAAAATGTCGTCGCGCCAGTCGGACGCCTGGCCGAGAGCGCGCTTCGCGTCGCTCATGGCAGTGTCGTCTCCGACCCGGCGAAGCGGCGCCACGCGCTCATCTGCACCGCCGAGGTCAGGCAGTGCACGACCACCGGCCGCGTCTTCACCGCAAAGGCGCGGGCGATGCCCGGGGCGATCTCGTGATCCTCGCGGATGGTGATCCCCTCCGCCCCGAATGCCCGCCCCCAGGCGGCGAAATCCGGGTTGGTGAGCCGCGTCCCTTCGAGGAATGGCCGCTCGGGATAGCGTACATAGGAGTGCATCCCGATCGTCCCGTACATGTTGTTGTCCGAGATGATCATGATCGGCGCGCCGCCATATTGGATCGCCGTCGCCAGCTCGTTGCCCATCATCAGCGTCCCGCCGTCGCCGATAAAGCACACCACCTGCCGCCCCGGCCGGCGCAGCGCTGCGCCGACCGCCATCGGCATCCCCGATCCCATCGCGCCGACCACCGACGACAGAAACACCTGGGTCTGCTTGAAGCCGATATAGCGGTGCACGAAGCTGCCGAAATTGCCGGCGTCGGTGGTGACGACCGCGTCCGGCGCGAGGTGCTTGTCGACCTCGCAGACGACCGCCGCGAAATTGATCCCGTCCTGCGTCGGCTGCCATTCCTTGGCCAGCAGCTTCTTGTGGATCGCGTGCAGCCCGTCAACCCAGCCCTGGCGCTTCTTGGCGTCCTTGGGCGCGCCCTTCGCCAGGAGCGCCTTGATGACCTCGTGCGGGCTGCACGGCAGGCCGAGCGTCGGCCGCCACACCCGCCCGACCTCGTTGGCGTCGGGCCAGACATGGACAAACGGCAGCTGCGGCACCGGCGCGTTGGGAAAGCTGTAGGACTGGCTCACCGAATCGGTCATTCGCTCGCCGAGCGCGACCATCAGATCGGCCTTCTTCATCTCGGCGATCAGCGGCGGCGGCACGCGGATGCCCATATAGCCGCCGTAATGCGGGTGGGCCGCGTCAAAGAGATGCGGCCGGCGATGCGTCGGGTTGATCGGCAGCACCCATTCTTCGGCCAGGCGGTTGAGGTCGGCGAGCGCCGCCGGGTCGCGCGCCGCATCCGCCAGCAGCGCGCCGCCGACCGGCACCAGCGGCCGCTCGGACGCCGCCAGCATCTCGGCCAGCCGGTCGAGATCGCTGACCCGCGGCCCGGGGATCGGCCGCTCGCGCGCCGGGTCGATTTCCGCGTCGGTCTCCTCGTCGAAGATGTCCTCGGGCAGGATCACCGCGACCGGCCCTTGCGTGCCGCTCTCGGCGATGTGAAAGGCGCGGGCGATCGCCTCCGAGGCCTGCTCGGGCTCGTTGACCTCGATCACCTGCTTGGTGACGTCGGACAAGAGCCGCGAATAATTCTGCTCCTGCAGCGCGAGCCGGCCGAAATCCTTGCGCTCGACCTGGCCGACCAGCACGACCATCGGCGTCGCGTCATGAAACGCGGTGTGCAGCGGCCCCATCGCATTGGCCATGCCAGGCCCGCGCGACACCATCGCCACCCCGGCGCGGGCGCGCAGACGTCCATCGGCCACCGCCATATAGCCGGCGCCGGTTTCGTGCCGGCACACGACGACGCGCATCGAATTGCGCTGCAAGAGCTCGCTGGTGAGCCCGACATAGCTCTCGCCGGGAACGCAATAGATCTGGTCGACATCATGCGCTTCCAGGCTTTCCGCCAGCAGGCGGGCGACGGTGCGGCTCATCCGGGTCCTCTCGAGTGATCTGCGGCGAATGTCGTCGCAACGACGGTCAGCGATGGATTGTCGCCGGCGTCCAGTTGGCGGCGCGGCGGGCGAGACGATCGTCGGTGGTCTCGCCGTCATGGTCGGTCGGCGAAGGCTCGCGGGTGAAGAGGGCCCGGTCGTCGAGGC
>DASZLY010000217.1:0-7814 GCA_035552135.1 Allostellaceae bacterium
CACCGGCTCGGGCAAGTCGGTCGGCATCAACACGATGATCCTGTCGATCCTCTACCGGATGCCGCCCGACCGCTGCAAATTCATCATGGTCGACCCCAAGATGCTGGAATTGTCGGTCTATGACGGCATCCCGCATCTGCTCGCGCCGGTCGTCACCGACCCGCGCAAGGCGGTGCTCGCGCTCAAATGGACCGTGCGCGAGATGGAGCGGCGCTACCAGATGATGTCGAAGCTCGGCGTGCGCAGCGTCGAGGGCTACAACGCGCGCATCGCCGAGGCGCGCGACAAGGGCGAAAAGCTGGTGCGCAAGGTGCAGACCGGCTTCGACCCCGAGACCGGCCAGCCGATCATCGAGGAGCAGCCGTTCGACCTCGCCGAGCTGCCGCTCATCATCGTCATCGTCGACGAGATGGCCGACCTCATGCTGGTCGCCGGCAAGGACATCGAGGCCTCGGTGCAGCGCCTGGCGCAGATGGCGCGCGCCGCCGGCATCCACATCATCATGGCGACGCAGCGCCCCTCGGTCGATGTCATCACCGGCACGATCAAGGCCAATTTTCCGACCCGGATCAGCTTCCAGGTCACCTCCAAGATCGACAGCCGCACGATCCTCGGCGAAGGCGGCGCCGAGCAGCTCCTCGGCCGCGGCGACATGCTCTATATGGCGGGCGGCGGGCGGGTCACCCGCGTGCACGGCCCCTTCGTCTCGGACGAGGAGGTCGAGCGCGTCGTCTCGTTCCTCAAGGCGCAGGCCGACCCCGACTACATCGAAGAGATCACCGAGGACGACAAGGGCGGCGGCGGGGGCGGCGGCGCCGGCGGCTTCGCCGACGAGGACGACGATGCCGGCAGCGGCGACCAGCTCTACGACCAGGCGGTCGCCATCGTCACCCGCGAGCGCAAGGCCTCGACCAGCTTCGTCCAGCGCCATTTGCAGATCGGCTACAACCGCGCCGCCCGCATCATCGAGCGCATGGAGGAAGAAGGCGTCGTCGGCACCGCCAACCATGTCGGCCGCCGCGAAGTCCTCGCCCCGCCGCCGCGGTAAGCTCTCAGCACCAGGCCCGCTCGTTCCCCAGCGCCGGGCCTGACCCGGCCTCAATGCGGCGTCTCGCGCGTCGGCTTTTAGTTCAGAAACAGTCGAAACGATGACAGGTGCCCAGCCGGCGGAAATTGCCCCTCAGCCGACCGTCGGCGCCAAGCGGCGGCGCGGCGAAGGCCGATGCCGATCCGCATGGCCTGCACGGATCATTGAAATGGGCCGCTTCGTGGGCGCATAGTCGCGACAGCGAGCAAATCGCAGAACCCGCAAAATCGGGGGTTTTAAACAGGGAGAAAGCGATGGAACAACTGACCAGGCGGTCGCTGTTGCGTGCCTCGGCGGGGCTCGCGGCGGCCGGAGCGATTGGGCGTCCGTATATTGCCAATGCCGCAGCCACCACGGCGACCGTCTGGTGGGTGCAGGGCTTCGCTCAGGAAGAGGACGTCGCCTTCAAGCAGCTCGTCGAGGATTATCAGAAGGCGAGCGGCAACACGATCGACTACAGCATCGTGCCCTTTGCCGCGATGCGGCAGAAAGAGGTCGCCGCGGTGACGAGCGGCGTGGTGCCCGACATCATCGATCTCGGCGACTATTATTTTGGCCTGATGAGCGCCTGGAGGGACCAGCTGGTCGATTTGACCGACGTCATCGAGACGCAGAAATCGCTGTTCATGCCGACGGCGCTGCAGACCGCATTCGCGTACAACAGCGTCACCAAGAAACGCGGCTATTACATGATCCCGAACCGCATGACGGTGTGGCCGTTCCATGTTTGGAAGTCCTTGCTTGACAAGGCCGGTTACAAGCCGTCGGACATTCCGAAGACTTGGGACGCCTTCCTCGATTTCTTCCCGCATGTCGCGGAGAAATTGCGGGCGGGGGGCATGCGCAACGTCTATGCCTATTCGGTTATGATCAGCGCGACCGGGTTCGATGCAATCAGGCAAACCGACCACTTTATGGTCGCCTATGGCGGCAAGGACTTGTTCACCGCCGACGGCAAGTTGCATACCGATGATCCCAAAATTCGCGAAGCCGCGGTGAAAGTGGTCACCAAGCTGGCGGGCGCCTTCAAGAACGGGTTTATGCCGTCGGCGATACAGAACTGGAACGATGCCGACGACAACAACGCCTTTCACTCGAAGTTGCTCGTCATGGATTTCGACGGCACGATCTCGACCGAGGTCGCGCTGTGGAAGGAAAAGGAGCAATACGACGATATCCTGACCTTGGGCCTCCCGCTCGACAATGACGGCAAGCCGGTGGCGAGCTTCATGGACCCGGCGGCGCTGGTGGTCCCGAAGGGCGCTCCCAACATCACCGTCGCCAAGGATTTCCTCAAATATTCGATCGAGCCAAAGGTGCTCGCCGCCCTTCTGAAGGTCGGGCTCGGCCGACGGCTGCCGCCGATGACATCGATCGTCGAGAACGACAAGGCGTACTGGCTCGACCCAAAAAACGAGCCGCTCGCCGCTTATACCAAGCAGGGCATCTACGGTCCCACGATCGCGCCCTACGAGGTGTTCAACCCGGCACGGGCGCAGGTCGCGACCGAGAAGGTATTCCCGCTCGCGATCCTCGATGTGATCAACAAGGGGGTCGCCCCCGAGGCGGCGGTCGACGCGGCATTCAAACGCACCGAAGCGATCTTCGCGCAATACCCGATCCAGCAAAGCTGACTTTACAGCCGGCGCGGCGGTTTCGACCGCCGCGTATCAGGCGGCCCCGAGATGGACCGCTCTCGGCGCTTCCTGGCCGTTCATGGCGCGTCGTCGAACGTCGGAAACCCCGCTGAACGCAGTCAGAGGCACGTCGCCCTTCCCTGTCTTTCGCCAATCCATCGTGTCCTTGCCGTGAAGCAGTCTTTCATTTTCCTGTTTTGTTCTTGACAAAATCGCAATTTCGTGTATCGTCTTGCCTCGTTAGACGCGGCCGCCGCCGCAACGAGGAGAGGCATGGAGCCTGTAAATCTTCTGCAAAAACAGGTGGAACGCGACGATTCCGGGCAATTCCGCCCCGGTACGTCGGGTAACCCGGCGGGCCGCCCGCCCGGCGCGCGCAATCACGCGACGTTGCTCGCAGAGCAATTATTCGACGGCGCGTCGGGCGCGCTCGCCAACAAGGCGGTGCAGATGGCGCTCGATGGCGACATCGCGGCGTTGCGCCTGGTGCTCGGCCGCATCATCGCGCCGCGCCGCCACCGGCCGAGCGCCTTCACGCTGCCGCCGCTGGCGAGCGCCGCCGATGGCGCGCCGGCGCTCGCGGCGGTCGCCGCCGCCGCGGCGGACGGTGCGATTTCGCCCGAAGAGGCTGCTTCCTTCTCGCAAATCGTCGACGCCTTCATCCGCGCCATCGAGGCGGGCGAGGTCGAGACCCGCCTCCAGCGGCTCGAGCGCGCCAATGGCCTTGCGGCGGCGGAATAGCGCGATCCTGCGCCGGCTCGCGGCGGTCACCGTGGCGACCCGCCGCCGGGTCGGCCATCGCCGCTCGCTGCGCGAGCGCGCCCGCGGCGCCCGGGTCATCCATCTCGCCGCGCGCCGCGCCGCGATCGACCCCGCGCAAATCCGCGGTCTCGCCCGCATTGCCTGGACGCCGCGCGGGCTGGCGGAACTCGGCCTCACGCCGGAAAACGAGCGCAGCGACGCCGATTTCATCCGTCACGATCCCGTCCTGGCGGCGCAACGCGACTGGCCGCAACGGGTCGCCCACCTCGTTCCGCGTTTCGTCCGCACGCCGCCGCACGGCCGCGACGCCTCGCTCGACGACTGGTACGCCTGGGCGCTCGCTCAGCAGCGCCCGGCGGCGGATTTTAGCGTGTCGCGCCGCGCGGCTCGGGCCTCCGCCGGGAGCGGCAACAGATGGAAGAAGCGCGCGCCGCTCGCGCTCCTCGACGGCGCGTTGCAGCGCCTGCGCGGCCGCGTGTCCGCAACCGGCTTCATGGCCTTCGCCCGCGCTTCCCCGCGGCGGTGATTGCCGGACCGCTTCGGTTCGCGGGGGCGATGAAGCGAGGCGCTACTTCGTCTGGAAGCTGTACTGGCAGCTCGGGGTGACGATGTTGGCGGTGACGGTGCCGAAGCCGGCGCGGACGTGCCCGGTCATCGTCGCCATGCCGTGATGGAGCAGCGCGGTCGCCTTGAAGTTGCCGTTCGGGTCGATCCGGCCGACCAGCGTCGTGTCGAAGCGCGGCACGTATTTGAAGCGCACGACCCCGCCGGTGATCGTCAGCGGATAGGACGAGCCGAGCGGCGGCTTGCTGCAATCGCCGTTGATGATGCCGGTGAGGGCCATTTCGCCGACATACTGGCCGTCGAACGGGCCCCGCCCCTGCGCGTGCGCCGCGCCGGCCACCCCCGCGGCGAGCGCGACGACTCCCGCGGCGAGCAGCAGCAGCCCCGCTCCGAGCCTCGGTCTTCCCGCCATCTCCCCCTCCCGTTCCGCTTCGCTCGCGCCTGCCGCGCCGGCCTGCGACATTACTCGCATTCCGCCGCCATTGACGCGCCGCAATTGCCGCGCCATTTGCCTTTCGGCGCAAGGCGATGGAGGCGGCGGACGCGATGAACTGGTTCTGGCAGATCTGCTGCGCCTCGACCGCGACCGTGCTGCTGCTCGCCGGCACGCCGGGCGAGGCGCGCGCCGCGCCGCCCCCGCCGCCGGCCGCGCTTACCCCCGCCGATTCGGCCGAGTTGCAAAAAATCGCCGCCTATCTCGAGGGCATCCACACGATGACCGCGCATTTTCAGCAGGCGACCGCCAGCGGCGGCGCGGCGACCGGCTCGGTGTGGCTGTCGCGCCCCGGCAAGATGCGCTTCCAGTACGACCCGCCCAACGAGCTCCTGCTGCTCGCCGACGCCTTCTACATCTATTCCTGGGACCCCGACCTCAAGCAGATGAGCAAGGTCGGCCTCAAATCGACCCCGGCCTGGTTCTTGCTGCGCGAGCCGATCAGTTTTACCGACGGCGTCGTCGTTACGCGTTTTGAGCATAGCGGGAATACCGTCAGGGTTACGGTGGTTGAGAGCGCCGAGCCGGACGCGGGGAGCCTGACTATGGTATTTTCCGAAAACCCGCTGGTGCTGCGGAATTGGACCGTGGTCGATCAGCGGGGGCGGGTCACCAACGTCACATTAACCGACATGCAGTACGGTATGCCGCTCGATCCCACGCTGTTCCAGTATCACGACCCGTACAGCCGGTAGGAAGAACGACCCTTGAGAACAACCGCCTGAGCCGCTGCTGATGTCCGTGAAGACGCCGTTGGTGGCGATCCCCACCTGCTACCGCGAGCATAACGAACGCCTGATGTACACCACCGTGGTGCGCTATCCGCACGCGGTGGTCGAGGCGGCCGGCTGTATGCCGATCCTCGTCCCGTCGATCGGCGACAAGCTCTGCTGCGACACGCTGCTCGATGCGATCGACGGCCTCCTGCTCACCGGCAGCCCATCCAATGTCGAGCCGTATCACTACAAGGGCGCGCCGAGCCGCGAGGGCACGCTGCACGACCCCGACCGCGACGCCACGACCCTGCCGCTGATCCGCGCCGCGATCGACCGCGACCTGCCGGTGCTGGCGATCTGCCGCGGCATCCAGGAGCTCAATGTCGCGCTCGGCGGCACGCTGCACCAGCGCATTGGCGAGCGGCCGGGCGGCGACGTGCATCGTCGCGGCCGCGACATCAAGCGGATCATGGAGTTGACCATGGACGAGCGCTATGGCCCGTGCCACCCGGTGAGCTTGGCGCCCGATGGCTTCTTCGCCGCGCTCGCCGGCACCACCGAGATCATGGTCAACTCGCTGCACGGCCAGGGCATCGACCGGCCGGCGCCGGGGCTCAAGGTCGAGGCGACCGCGCCCGACGGGCTGATCGAGGCGGTCAGCTTGCCCGGCGCGCGATTCGTCGTCGGCGTGCAATGGCACCCCGAATACAAGCCGCTCGCCAACCCGGTATCGCGCGCTTTATTCTCGGCCTTCGGCGATGCGTGCCGTGCCGCGGCGGCCGGCAGCAGCGGAAAACGGCGCGCCGCCTAGCCCACATTTCCGAACTTATTTGGTTCCTCTGCGCCCTATGCGTCTGACGCTGTGGACGCATGCACGAATTGCATTTTTGTCCGGGCAAAAGCACTCCCATCTGGGAGTCCAGAAGCGGAGAGGACGCCAAGTCCTCTTAATTCCGGCCCCGTCTCCCCTGCGGGTTCGGATCTCCCCCAAGCGCTTCTGACAAGCTGGCGCCCGGTCTTCCCCCCAGACCGGGCGCTATTTGTTTGCCGATTCGGCCTCTATCGTTCGAGACGCCCTCTGCGGGCACCCAGGGTGAGGGGCCGCAGCAGGGAAATTTCATCCTCAGCCTGAGAGGCGCGCGCAGAGCGCGTCTCGAAGGGACGCACCGAGCCAGGATCCGGCGATTGCACCACCCCCGAGCGGCATGGTCTAGTCGCCGCTCTCACCTTTCGGTTGATCGGATTATTAACGAGATGACGCTGCGCCTCGCCACCTGGAACATCAATTCGGTGCGGTTGCGGGCGGAGCTTGTCTGCCGCTTCCTGAGCGAGGCGCAGCCCGACATTCTCTGTCTGCAGGAGACCAAGACCCCCGACGACCTCTTCCCGCGCGAGCCCTTCGCGGCACTCGGCTACGAGCACATCCATGTGCACGGGATGAAGGGCTATAACGGCGTCGCGATCCTCGCCCGCGCGCCCTTTCCCAGCGTCGCGACCCGCGCCTGGTGCGCGCGCAACGACTGCCGCCATGCGATCGTCGAGCTGCCCGGTGGGATCGAGCTGCACAACATCTACGTCCCGGCCGGCGGCGACGAGCCCGATCCGGCGGCCAACCCGAAATTCGCCCACAAGCTCCAATTCCTCGACGAGCTGACCGCCTGGTTCGCCACCCATGACCGTGCCCGCAAGGCGGTCGCGGTCGGCGACCTCAACATCGCGCCGCTGGAAAACGACGTATGGTCGCACAAGCAGCTCCGCACCGTGGTGAGCCACACCCCGGTCGAGGTCGAAAAGCTCGGCGCGCTGCAGGCGGCCGGCGGGTTTGTCGACGCGGTCCGCCATTTCGTGCCGGAAGACCAGCGGCTCTACACCTGGTGGAGCTACCGCAACCGCGACTGGGCGGCCTCCGACCGCGGCCGCCGGCTCGACCATATCTGGGTGACCCCGGCGCTGACCGGCGGGCTCCAGGGCTACCGCGTGTTCCGCGAAACCCGCGACTGGGAGCAGACCTCAGACCACGTCCCGGTGATGATCGAACTGGCTTTATAGGCAGGGCTTGTAGCTGCAAGCTTCATCTGTCGTCGCGAAGGCCGGGACCCAGCTTTTCCGGGGCTTCTGCATCTGATGCGTCTTCTGCGGTCCCTTTACGTCCTTTTGCGTTGAAATGGTCTTTTTAATTCGTACCTGATAAGTCCGATTTCTGCGTCATACAGCTTGAATGTGTAGTACTGGAACCCATCTTTCCGGCATGGCGTCGACGGTCGCGCATTGGGCGGGCCGTACCCGGCGCCATCCGTGCCTCTTCGAGGGCGGGTCATAACGAGGTGCCTTAGATGGACTTCGCGAATTTCACCGAACGTGCGCGCGCCATTCTTCAGGCGGCGCAGATGGAAGCCCTGGCCGGGCGCCATCAGACCTGCATCCCGGAACATCTCCTGAAGGCGCTGCTCGATGACGGCGAAGCTCTCGCCGCGCGCATCGTGCGCGACGCCGGCGGCGATCCCGAGCTGCTGAAGACCACCGCCGAGGAGCGCCTCGACCGGCTCGACAAGGTG
>DASZLY010000218.1:0-2298 GCA_035552135.1 Allostellaceae bacterium
ACAGCATGCGGCCGACCCGACGATCGTGCACGACAACCCGCTCGAAGAGGTGTTCGGCGACCAGCTTTCCTGCGCCGACCTGGTGATCCTCAACAAGACCGACCTCGTCGTGCCGGCCGAGCTCGCCCGGCTGACCGCCGAGATCGGCGCGCGGCTGCGCCCCGGCGTGCGCATCGTCGCCGCGCGCGACGGCAAGGTAGCGCCCGGTGTCGCGCTCGGCCTCGATGCCGCGGCCGAGGACGACCTCGCCGCGCGGCTCTCGGTGCACGAGCTCGAAGGCGAGCATGACCATGACGATTTCGATAGCTTTGTCGTGACGCTGGACACGACAACCGCCAGTGACGGGCTGCACGACCGGCTCGCGGCGGCGATCCGCGCGCACGACATATTGCGCGTCAAAGGCTTTGTCGCGCTCCCCGGCCGCGACCGCCGGCAGATCGTCCAGGCGGTCGGCGACCGCGTGCAGCATTATTTCGACCGCCCGTGGGAGCCGGGCGAGACGCGCGCGACGCGGCTCGTCGTCATCGGCAAGAAAGGCCTCGACCGCGCCGCGATCGCCGCGGCGCTGGGAGCGTAAATGCACCTCCTCGCCACCGAACCCGGCACCATCGCCGACGGCGCGGCGGCGACCGACCTCGCGCAGACGCCGGGCGACATCGTCGTGCTGGCGAGCGCCGACACCGAGATCGCGCTGCTCGCCGCCGCCCAGGCGCGGCGCCGCGCCGCCCACCCGGATGCGCCGACGCTGCGGCTCGCGCCGGTGATGCGGCTCGGCCACAATTTCTCGGTCGATCTCTATATGGAGACCGTGGCCAAGGCGAGACTGGTGGTCGCCCGGCTACTCGGCGGCCGCGCCTATTTCCCCTACGGCACCGACCGCCTGGTCGAGACTTGCCGCGCCCACCGCATCCCACTCGCCCTCGTCCCCGGCGACGACAAACCCGACCCCGAGCTCGCCGAGTTCTCGACCGTCGCGCCCGAGGCCGCCCGCCGGCTGTGGCGCTACCTCGCCGAGGGCGGCCCGGCCAACGCCGGCAATTTCCTGCGCTACGCCGGCTCGCTGATAGCCCCCACCGCCGACTGGGCCGAGCCCGCGCCGCTGCTGCGCGCCGGGCTTTATTGGCCCGGCAAGGCGACGCCTTCGCTTGCGGACATCGCCGGCGAATGGCGCGGCAGCCTGGGCGTCGTGCCCATCGTCTTCTATCGCGCGCTGGTGCAGTCGGGGAATACCGCGCCGGTCGATGCCCTCGTTACGGCGCTGGCCGCACGCCGCCTCGATCCGCTGCCGATCTATGTCCACAGCCTCAAAGACGGCGAGGCGGCGGCGCTGATCGCGCAAGTCTTCGCCGCGCACCCGCCCGCGGTGATCCTCAACGCCACCGGTTTTTCGGTCGCGGCCTCGGGCGGCGACGATCCGCTGCGCACCGATTGCCCGGTGCTGCAGATCGTCTTCTCCGGCGGCGACGAGGCGCAGTGGCGCGCCGGCACGCAGGGCCTCGGGACCCGCGACCTGGCGATGAACGTCGCGCTGCCGGAGATGGACGGCCGCGTCCTTGCCCGTGCGGTGTCGTTCAAGGCGCTGCTGGGGCGCGACCCCGAGACCGAGGCCGACCTCGTCGGCTATCGCCCGGTCGCCGACCGCGTCGCTTTTGTCGCCGACCTCGCGCGCAACTGGTCGCGGCTGCGCGCCAAGCCGCCGGGCGAGCGGCGCATCGCCATCGTCCTCGCCAACTACCCCAACAAGGACGGGCGGATCGGCAACGGCGTCGGGCTCGACACGCCGGCTTCGGCGGTCGCGGTGCTGCAGGCGCTCGCCGCCGCCGGCTACCGCGTCACCGATGCCCCCGCAGACGGCGCCGCGCTGATGGCGCGCCTCCTCGCCGGCCCGACCAACGCGCACCCGCAGGCCGCGGCCGAGGAGCGGCTGCAGTTCAACGCCTATTCCGCCGTGCTGGCGACCTTGCCGCAAGCGCTGCAGAAGGCGATGGCGGCGCAATGGGGCTCGGGCGAGCGCGACCCGTTCTTCCATCCGAGCCGGCTCGATTGCGGGCATTTCGGCATCCCCGGCTTGCGCTGCGGCAATGTCGCGCTGCTGATCCAGCCGGCGCGCGGCTATGGCCGCGACCCGAAGGCGACCTATCACGACCCGGCGCTGGTGCCGCCGCACGCCTATCTCGCCGCCTATGCCTGGATCGCCGACGAGTTCCGCGCCGATGCGGTGATCGATTTCGGCAAGCACGGCACGCTCGAATGGCTGCCCGGCAAGGCGCTCGCGCTGTCGGCCGAATGCTTCCCGGA
>DASZLY010000219.1:0-3617 GCA_035552135.1 Allostellaceae bacterium
GCCAGCTCACGGCGCCGTCGAACCGGACATCTTGCACCGACATTTGCGCCTCGCGTAGCAGCAGCATCTCTGGCGCAAACTATGCGCCCGGCAGGTCGATCCCGTCCATCCCGCCTTCTGTTTTCACTGATATTACAGCGAATCTACAGCCAAGCCCGAAGCGGCCGGGCGAGCCGGCAGCCACCTTCTTCACCGACCGTGCGCCATCTTTGCGGCAATTTTAGCGGCGGTGCAGCGGCGCGGGCGCGGGGCCGGCAATCGCCCGCGCGCATGATTCTCGATACCGGCGCGGCATTGGTGCGGTTCCGGGATACAAGCTAAAATAGCGCCACGACCAACCCAGGGGAGGGCGATATGCGCGTTCCGACCGACGAGATGATCAGCGGCCTGCTGCCGGCGGAAAGCTCAGCCTTCCCTTCACCGGTGCCGACGCAGATCGTGTCGAGCGACGAGTACCTGCCGTTCCCGCAGACCAGAGAGCAGCGCGAGGTCGAGGCGCGGCTCGTCGACATGAGCGACCGGCTGGCGAAAAGCCAGGGCCTGTCGCGCCGCCGCTTCTTCCAGACCGCCGCCGGCATGGCCGCGTCGTTTGTCGCGATGAACCAGGTGTTCGGCCGCTACTTCGCGGTCAGCGAGGCCGAGGCCGCGACCCCGGAGCTCGCCAACCAGCTCGCGGCCGCGCAGTCCGGGCAGATGATCATCGACGGCCATACCCATTTCCTGCGCGACGACACGCGCCTCACCGGCTTTGTGAAGGGGCGCGAGGCGGTCGGCCAATGGGGCTGGAACAAGGAGCTGTCGGGCAAGGAACAGACCATCGACGACCTCAAATTCGCCAATTACGTCAAGGAGGTCTACATGGACAGCGACACCAAGGTGTCGCTCCTGTCGAACTCGCCCTCGGACGTGCCGGAAGACTGGTTCCTGCCGCAGGACCAGGTGTTCAAGACCCGCGCCGCGGTCAACGAGAAGGCCGGCACGCGGCGCATGATGGCCCATTTCACCTTCACGCCGGGCCAGGACGGCTGGCTCGACAAGGTCGACGAGGCGATCGAGAAGTACAAACCCGATTCCTGGAAGGGCTACACCGTCGGCGACAACACCCATAAGGAGCTCGCCGCGCACCCGTGGCACGCCGACGACGAAAAGCTGATGTACCCGTTCTACGAGAAGATCGCCAAGACCGGGATCAAGAACGTCTGCATCCACAAGGGGCTGTTCGCGCCGGCGATCGCCGAGAAATTCCCGCGCCTGCTGCCCTATGCCGATGTCAGCGATATCGGCAAGGCGGCGAAGGACTGGCCGCAGCTCAATTTCCTCGTCTACCACTCGGCCTATCGCTGGGTCGGCGCCAACCCGGCCGACGCGATGGCCGAGTTCGACAATAGCGGCCGCTCGTCGTGGACCAGCGACCTCGCCGCAATCCCCGAGAAATACGGCGTCAACAATGTCTATGGCGATCTCGGGCAGATCTTCGCCTGGACCGCGGTGGCGCAACCGCGCCTCGCCGCGGCGCTGATGGGGATGCTGGTCAAGGGCCTCGGACAAGACCGCATCGTCTGGGGCACCGACGCGGTATGGACCGGCGCGCCGCAATGGCAGATCGAGGGGCTGCGGCGGCTGGAAATCCCCGACGACATGCAAAAAAAATACGGCTTCAAGCCGCTGGGTCCGTCCGACGGCCCGCTCAAGACCGCGATCTTCAGCGGCAATTCGGCTCGGCTCTACGGGATCGGCCAGCAGCACGCCGAGGCGATCCGCCATGACGGCCTGTCGCAGCTCAAGGCGGCCTACAGCGCCGAGGGGCCGGGCCGCAGCAATCTGCGCTACGGCTACGTGGCGCGGCCGGCGTAACCGTGCCTCACCGTGGCCGGACTTGATCCGGCCACCCCCGTCTTCGGGCGAGCGCGGTGCCATTCAAGACGTGGGTGCCCGGGTCACGCCCGGGCAAGGCGAAAATGTTGACGCGGCGCGCAATGCTGGCGGCCGGGCTTGGCCTCGCCGCCATCCCCGCACGCGCCGACGATCCCGCGCCGAATCCGAACAAAATCTCGCAGGCCGACGCGCAATATCAGCCGTCGCCCAAGGGCATGTTCAGCTGCGCGGTCTGCACGTTCTTCATCAAGCCGCGTTCGTGCAAGGTCGTCGCCGGCAACATCAGCCCGACGGGCTGGTGCAAGCTGTTCGACCTGCCGGACTGAACGTCCCGATCCGCCCTTAGTTGCCGCCGCGGACCTGGCTGTGCGAGGTCGCGCACGGGCCGACCGGGTCGGAATCGTTGCAGGGTCCCGTCACCCCGCCGGAACATCCCGCGAGCATCAGCACCGCGGCGAACAACAAGGCCAGCTCGGTCATTGCAAATGTGCGGCGGTTTTTCATGCGTGATCGCTCCGCGCAGGAGATCGCGCCGGTTGCCAGTCCTGATGGGCGCTGCACTGCAGGTATTCGTCGCAGCGGCGAATTTCGAGCGGCGCGGGCATTCAGTTTGTCGTGATCGCCCGGCTTTTCGCCCGCGACGAAGTTGTTGCGCGGCCGGATTAACCACGATTTCCGCGGCGCGGCATGGCGCCAGCCCCATGTCTAAGCGGTTCTCCTGGCAGGAGGCCGCAAATGCAGGGATGGGTTTTCCTTATCATTCTTGTCCTCGCCGAGCTGATCGTGCTCCCGAAGATCCCGGCGGCGCTGGCGCGCGGCACGGTGCCGCTCAACCCGCTCGGCTGGTTCGGCTATGCCGAGCTGCAGGAGGCGACTGCCGATCGCCGGGCCGACCCGCTCGCCTACTGGCTGATCGTCGGCGTGCTGGCGGTCGCCGCCGCCGTGCTCGCGCTGTTCATCTACGCCGTGATCTTCCGCGCGGCGAGCTGAGCCGCTACTCCATCGCCGCGGCGGCCGGCGGTTCTCCGCCGCGCCGGGCGCGGCGCAGCAGCAAGAGGAACGGCGCGGCGACCAGCATGATCAGCACCATCAGGTGGAAATTGTCGAGATAGGCGATCATCTGCGCCTGGCGGGTGATCTCGGCGTTGAGCGCGGCGATGCCGTGCGGCTCGGTGAGGCTGAACGGCGCGGCGAGCCCGCGGGCGAGCGGGTTGTCGGGGCGGACGTGCTCGGCGAGCTGCGAATGGATGATCTGGGTGTTCTGGGCCAAGAGCGCCTCGACGATCGAGATGCCGACGCTGCCGCCGATATTGCGCATCAGGCTGAAGATCGCGGTGCCCTGGGTCAGCACGCTGCGCGGCAGGGTCGAGAAGGTGATGATCGAGAGCGGCGTGAACACAAAGCCGAGCCCGATCCCCTGCAGCACCCCGGTGGTGATGAACGGCCCCATCCCCATCTGCAGCGAGAACCCGGTCATCTGCCATAGCGCGAGCGCGGTGAGGCTCATGCCGCCGAGAATGATGAGCCGCGTGTCGACCTTGCCGATGATGCGGGCGACAAGGATCATCGCGATCATCGTGCCGACACCGCGCGGCGCGGTAACGAACCCGGCGGTGACGACGGGATAGTTCATCAATTGCTGCATCATCGTCGGCAGCAGCGTCATCGTGCCGTAAAGCGGCACGCCGACGAGAAACATCACCAGCGTGCCGCCGATGCAGTTCGAATCCTTGAGGAGCGCG
>DASZLY010000220.1:0-3359 GCA_035552135.1 Allostellaceae bacterium
GCGCTGCCGCCCTATTTCGAGAACATGCCGAAGGAGCCGGGGCCGCTCAGCGATGTCATCGGCGCGCGCGAACTGGCGGTCTTCGGCGACAGCATCACCACCGACCACATCTCGCCCGCCGGCTCGATCAAGGTCGAGAGCCCGGCCGGCGACTTCCTCATCAGCTATCAGGTGCGGCCGACCGACTTCAACACCTACGGCTCGCGGCGCGGCAACCACAACGTCATGATGCGCGGCACCTTCGCCAATATCCGCATCAAGAACGAGATGGTGCCGGGGGTCGAGGGCGGCATGACCAAGCTGCAGCCCGACGGCACGGTGATGCCGATCTACGACGCGGCGATGGAATACAGGAAGCGGGGCGTGCCGCTGGTGATTTTCGGCGGCAAGGAATACGGCACCGGCTCGTCGCGCGACTGGGCGGCCAAGGGTACGCTGCTGCTCGGCGTCAAGGCGGTGATCGTCGAGAGCTTCGAGCGCATCCACCGCTCCAACCTCGTCGGCATGGGCGTACTGCCGCTGGTGTTCAAGGACGGCGCGACGCGCCAGACGCTGGGCCTCGACGGCACCGAGACGCTCGACGTCACCGGGGTCAAGGACGGCATCAAGCCGCGCATGGACGTGACGCTGACGATCCACCGCGCCAACGGCAAGACCGACACCGTCCCGCTCGTCTGCCGCATCGATACGCTCGACGAGGTCGAATACTTCCGCCACGGCGGCATCCTGCAATACGTGCTGCGCGGGCTCTTGAAGGCGGCGTAACCACCGCGTCATGCGAGGAGCGCCCGGCGCGACGCGGCAATCTCGTGCCGTGGTTACCCCGATGGAGATTGCTTCGCCACGCTTGTAATGACGGGTGACGGCAGCGGCTCGTCGTCGCCGAGGCCGGGCGCGGCCTCCGGCTTGCGCATCAGCCCGTAGCCGACGATCCCGGCGACGATCAGCGCGCCGCCGGTGGCGCGCTCGGGAGTCATGCGCTCGCCGAGCAGCGTCACCCCGACCGTCACCACCGTCACCAGCTCCATATTGGCGATGATCGCGTAGCTCGACGGACCGAGGCGCGGCACGCTGTACGAGAACAGCGTGATGGTCAGCGCGCCCGGCCCCAATGCGATCAGCAGCAGGATCAGCCAGGTATCGGCGTCGCGCGGGATGTCGAGCCCGGTCGCCGCGGTCGCTGCGGCGAAGACGATCGCCATGCCGAGATAGAGGCCGAGCGCGCCGACCAGCGGCTTCTGGCCGCGCAGCAGCACCGAATTGGCGGCGAGGTAGAAGACGTAGATCAGCGGCGACGGGATCGCCCAGGCAAGCCCGGCGAGTGGGATCGTGCCGCTCTCGACGCCGGGGAGCGTGATGAGCCCGGCGCCGCAGAGGATGATCGCCACGCACAGCGCCGCCCACCGCCGGATCGGCCGCTTGAACAGCACCCGGTCGACCACCAGCGTCAGCGCCGGATAGGTGTAGAACAGCAGCACCGCAACGCTGGTGTCGAGCGTCCGGATGCTCTCCCAGAAGCAATAGGTCTGGCCGACGCCGAGCGTCATGCCGACCAGCGCGAGCTTCCACGCGCCGCGGCGCCACGCCGTGACGATATCGATCCGCAGCGCCGCCGCGGCGAGCAGCAGCGCCGGCAGCGCGATCGCATAGCGCCACAGCAGCATCGACGCCGCGTCGATCCCGTCGGCGTAGAGGTGGCGCGCCATGATCGGCATGAAGCCGACCATCACGCTGCCGCTCGTCGCGGCCAACGCCGCCGGCCAGGCCCGCCCGCTCATCGCCGCGCCTCAAGCGGCGTTCCAAGCCGTTTCCCGCGGGGAACTTCATAAAATTTGCGATGTTTCTTAGGCATAGCCGTTTCGGGAGAGGTATCGCCCATGCTGCAGATCCTGGGCATTCTGGCGGTTGTCGCCGTGGTCGTCATTTTGTTCGTGCGCCCGTCGAGCGTCATCGCGGTGGTGTTGGCGGTCGTCGTCGTCGGCGCGGCGATCGCGGTCAGCTGGAACGATGTCGAGCAGACCCGCGCCAGGCGCGCTGCCGATACGCAGTCCCAGCAGCTTAACGCCGCGGCCCAGCCCAACGTCACCGCGCCGCCGCCAACCCCGGCCCACTCCGGCACATAGCCTTCGGCGCGGCGCCTATTCCGCCGCCCGTTCGTAGCAGACGCGGCCATCGCGCAGCGTCGTCTGCGCGATGAGGCGGCGCTTGGCGGTGATCGTCTCGCCGTCGCTATCGGTCAGCGGGAAATTGCCGTCGCGCAGCTCGAACACCGCGATGTCGGCATTGGCGCCGGGCTTCAGCGTGCCGACCGTGCCCTCGTAGCCGAGGATTTTCGCTGGCGTCGCGGTCGCGCGGCGGACGATCTCGTCGAGCGGCATGCCGAAATGCAGCAGCTTCGACATCGTCGTCGGCAGGTCCCACACCGGCCCGCGCGTCGCGCTCGTCGTCGTCAGGTCGGTGGAGATCGTGTCGGGCAGGAAGCCCTGGTCGAGCGCCTTCTCGATCATCCGGAAATTGAAGTGGTTCCGGCCGTGCGCGCAGTCGAAGACGATGCCGTGGCGCTGCGCCTCGACCACCTCCTTCAAGACGAACTGCTTCTCCTGGCCCATGATGCCGTTGGCGCGGCCGTGATAGCAGTGGGTGACGATGTCGCCCGGCTTCATCGGCTCGATCAAATCGGGCAGCGGGATCGGCGAATCGGTGATGTGCATCATCATCGGCACGCCGCCGGCCATGTCGGCGGTCTTGCGCGCCAGCTTGACCGGCTCGTTGGTGTATTCCCACACGAGGCCGGGGCCGAAGCGCAGCTTGACGCCGATCGCCAGATCGGGGTTCTCGGTGATCGTGCGGGCGCAGCCTTCCGGGTCGGCATAAGGGAAGTGGTTGAGCTCGCCGGTGCCGCGCGCGCCGCCGATGATGCCGATCGCCGACAGGTTGACGAACGCGCGCACCCGCGTGCGCACCTCCGTATCGAGCACATGACGCAATCCCGCGAACCCGGCCGAGCCGGCGCTCCCGGCGTCGCACAGCGTGGTGACGCCGCTCTGCCGGCAGAAATGGTCGGTATGGCCGCCCATGTCGTGCGCGTTGACAAAGACATGCGCGTGGATGTCGACGAGGCCCGGCATCACGTAATGGCCCTTGGCGCTGATCGTCGTCCGCGCCTCGTTGCGCGGCAGGTTCGGCCCGACCGCCGCGATCTTGCCGCCGGCGATGCCGACATCCATACGGCCTTTCAGCCCCGCCCCCGGATCGAGCACCTCGCCGTCGGTCAGCAGCAGATCGTAGAGCATCGCCGTCCCCTCTCCCCGTCGTCATTGCGAGCGTAGCGAAGCAATCTCGATCCGTCTTGACCCTTG
>DASZLY010000221.1:0-22270 GCA_035552135.1 Allostellaceae bacterium
GGTCGACATCTCGCGCGGTTTCCTCAAGGACGCGGCGGCGCGCATCGCCGGCGATTTCCCCACGCTCGAGGTTGTCGCGGTGTGCGCCGATTACACGCGGCCTTTCGCGCTGCCGGCGATCGCCGGCCCCGCCGGCAAGACGGTCGGCTTTTTCCCCGGCTCGACGATCGGCAATTTCGAGCCCGCGGCGGTGGTGGCGTTTCTCGGCCATTGCGGCCGGCTGCTCGGCCCCGGCGCCGAGATGCTGATCGGCGCCGACGGCAAGAAGGACAAGGCGATCCTCGACGCCGCCTACAACGATGCGGCGGGCCTCAACGCGGCGTTCAACCTCAACCTGCTGCACCGCATCCGCAGCGAGCTCGACAGCGATATCGCGGTCGAGGATTTCGCCCATGTCGCGTTCTACAACCCCGCCGAGGGCCGGGTTGAGCTTTATATCGAAAGCCGCAAGGACCAGGTCGCGACGATCGCCGGGCGGCGCTTCGCATTCGCCGCGGGCGAGCGCATTCACACCGAGAATTCCTACAAATATGCGATCACCGAATTCCGCGAACTCGCCGCCCGCGCCGGGTTCCGCGCGCTCGAAACCTGGACGGACGACGACGGCAAGTTCAGTGTCCACTACCTGCGAAGGGATTAGCTCGCTTGGAGCTTCTTCCGTTTGGAATGATGTGCAGGGATCGGCTCAAAATCCTCATCGGGCTCGGTGTAGTGAAATAGTTCGCCATCATCGGTTTTTATAAGAATCCCGCAATCGAGGTACGACCACGCCGATTTCGGATAATCTCCCGTGTATTCATCAGTATCGACCGAGCAAACGACCGTGCCGTATTCATCGGCCGACAGCTTGACCCGATCGCCGACCATTACATCGCGCCCGCTAGCGTATTTCATCGTCAGGGTCGCCTTTGTGAGACGGGAACGGCCCCTTGTGGCGGAGGCCCGTCAATAACATGGAGCTTGTTCCAAAAACACTCGCAGGTTACAGGATTTTGGTTCCTGACAAACAAATGGCAATGATTTCCGCCGAAAGGCCGATGCGGTCTGGCCGGCGGTACCCGGTCGAACCGATAGCCAAGGCTGCCGACGGCCGGAACACAAGGAGGGCATTCCCTTCGGCGGTCGCTCACTGTCGGCTTCTGCTAAGCCGCTGCGCTTTTCGTGTCGTAGAGCGCGTCGAGCGCGGCGCCGTAGACCGCGCGCACCGCATGGCGGCGGATTTTCAGCGTCGGGGTCAGCTGGCTGTTGCCGGTGGTGAACGGCTCGGCGGCGATCGTGAAGCGGCGGATGCGCTCGACCGCCGGCAGCGCCGCGTTGACCCGGGTCACCACGTCGCCCAGCGCGCGGATCAACTCGGGGTGCTCGCATAGTCCGGCGAGCTCGACACCCGGGGCGATCTGCGCCGCGAACTCCGGGTCGGGCACCAGCAGCGCGACGAGGTGCGGGCGCTGGTCGCCCCACACCATCGCCTGGGCGATCTCCGCCGCGAGGGTCAGCGCGCCCTCGACCTTGGCGGGGGCGATCATGTCGCCGCCCGAATTCTTGATGAAGTCGCGCTTGCGGTCGGTGATGCGCAGATATGAGTCGGCATCGAGAAAGCCGATATCGCCGGTCCTGAGCCAGCCGTCGACGATGGTGCGCGCGGTCGCCTCGGGATCGTTCCAGTAACCCCGCATCACATTGTCGCCGCGCACGAGGATTTCGCCGTCCTCCGCGATCCTGATTTCGACGCCCTTAAGCGCGGGACCGACCGAGTCGATCCGGTTGCCGCCGGGCCGGTTGCACGCGATGACCGGCGCCGCCTCGGTCTGGCCGTAGCCCTGCAGCAGCTGCACGCCGAGCGCCAGGAAGAAGCGGCCGATCTCGGGGTTGAGCGGCGCGCCCCCCGAGACCATCGCCTTGAGCCGGCCGCCGAACCGCGCGCGCACCTTGTCGCGCACCAGCCTGTCGAGCACCCGGTCGGCGACGCGCCCGCCAAGGCCGAGCCGCTCGCCGGCGAGGCGGCTCCGGCCGAGCGCCACCGCCTTTTCGAACAGTCCGCGCTTCAACCCCTTCTCGCGCTCGATGCCGCGGCGGATGCGCTGATGCATCGTCTCGTAGAGCCGCGGCACCGCGGTCATGATTGTCGGCCGCACCTCCAGCAGGTTGGCGGCGAGACTGTCGGCGCCCTCGGCGAAATAGATCTGCGCGCCGATCGAGATCGGGAACATCAGCCCCGCCGTGTGCTCGTAGGAATGCGACAGCGGCAGGAACGAGAGGAACACCTCATCGCCGAGACCGAGCATCTCCAGGAGGTGATAGGCGCCGGCGCAATTGGCGATGACGTTGCGGTGGCTGAGCAGCACGCCCTTGGGCAGCCCCCCCGTCCCCGAGGTGTAGATGATGCAGGCGATGTCGTCGGGCGTCAGCGCGGCGATGCGGCGGGCGATGTCGTCGTCCTGTGCGTCACCGAGCGCCAGCACATCGTCCCAGCCGTGCGCACCCTCCGGCGCGGGGCCATCGATGACAATCAGCGCGCGGATATTCGGCAGCAGCGCCGCGGCCGCGGCGGCGCGCTCGCTGACCGGCGGCTTCGACGCGATGACGGCGCGCGCGCCGCTGTCGCCGAAGACATGGCGGTTATCCTCGACCGTGTTGGTCGTGTAGGCGGGCACGGCGATCGCGCCGGCGCTCATGATCGCGAGGTCGGCGAGCGCCCATTCCGGCCGGTTCTCGGCGGCGAGCGCCACCCGGTCGCCCGGTTCGATGCCGAGCGCGACGAGCCCGCGCGCCAGCCGGTTGACCGTCCGTGCCGCCTCGGTCCAGTCCATCGGGGCGTAGCTGCCGCCCCGCTTCGCCCACAGGAACGGCCGCCCGCCGCGCTCGGCCGCGACAGCGAAGAACATCGCCGGCAGGCTGCGGACGGTGTCGTAATCGGTCATTTCCCCTCGGCGTCCCCTGCGGCCTATGCTGCCATGATAGCGGAAAGGCCGGCCGGAAAATCGCCCCAATTACAGTGTAACGATGATGGCTTCTCGATGGTGCGCAGCGCGAGGGCCGCGTAGGTTTGCCTGATACGCCTGATAAATCGCCGCAAATAACAGGGATAACAGGGGTCGGTTCGGGCCTCGCGGCGTCACGACCGGCGGGCGGCGGCGGGTGCTTGCCTGCGCTGTCAGCAATGCTTAACTTCGCATCATTGATTGCATACAGCCGATGCGGCCGATCCTTGAAGCGGATGCGCGTATTGCCGCGATCGCACGGTCGCTCGGTGCGGTGTTGGCGACCCGTAACCTGCGTGATTTTACCGATTGCGGCGTCGAGCTGATCGACCCATGGGCGTGACCCTTGAGTGACGACAACAGTTTTACCGGCCGGGTGCGGCGCTACGCGCAGGTCGGGTCGGCGGTCGGCGGGTTGGCGGCGCGGCTCGCCGGCGAGCGCTATCTCGGCATCGGCCTCGACCGCGAGCGTCATGCGGCCGATCTGAAGGCGGCGCTCGGCGGCATCAAAGGGCCGCTGATGAAGGTCGCCCAGCTGCTGGCGACGATCCCCGATGCGCTGCCCGAGGAATATGTCCGCGAGCTGATCCAGCTGCAGTCGAACGCGCCGGCGATGGGCTGGCCCTTTGTCCGCCGCCGCATGGCGGGCGAACTCGGCGCCGATTGGCAGAGCCGCTTCAAAAGCTTCGAGCGCGAGGCGGCGCGCGCCGCCTCGCTGGGGCAGGTGCATCGCGCCGTCGCGCATGACGGCGCCCGGCTCGCCTGCAAGCTGCAATACCCCGACATGGGCTCGGCGGTGGAGGCCGATCTGCGTCAGCTGCGGCTGGCGATGGGCTTGTACGAGCGTTACGACCGCGCCGTCTCGATGGCGGAAATCCACGCCGAGATCGCTGCCCGGCTGCGCGAGGAACTCGATTACGCGCGCGAGGCGGCGCATCTGCGGCTCTATGGCCACATCCTCAAGGACGAGGCGGGGGTCGCGGTGCCGGCGCCCTATGCCGAGCTGTCCGCCCGGCGGCTCATCACGATGACCTGGCTCGACGGCGCGCCGCTACTCGATGTCGCGAAGGACGCGCCGCTCGAACAGCGCAACGAGATCGCGCTGCGCATGTTCCGCATCTGGTACGTGCCGTTTTATTACTACGGCGTCATCCACGGCGACCCGCATCTCGGCAACTACACCGTGGCGACAGGAAACGCCGCTGGCGATACCGTCAACCTCCTCGATTTCGGCTGCGTCCGGGTGTTCCCGGCGAGCTTCGTCAAAGGCGTCATCGACCTCTACCACGCGCTCGAACGCGACGACGAGGCGCTGGCGGTCGCCGCCTACCAGAGCTGGGGTTTCGGCGCGCTGTCGAAGGAGATGATCGCCGTGCTCAACCGCTGGGCGCGCTTTGTCTACGGGCCGCTGCTCGACGATCGCGTCCGGCCGATCCAGGAGCGGCCCAAGGGACCAAGGGGCGACCCCGAGGGGCCGCGCCTCGTCGACAGCGTGCATAAGGATATCCGCCGGCTCGGCGGCATCGCGCCGCCGCGCGCCTTTGTCTTCATGGATCGCGCAGCGATCGGGCTCGGCTCGGTGTTCTGGCATTTGCGGGCCGAGATCAACTGGCACCGCCTGTTCCACGAGCTGATCGACGATTTTAGCGAAGCTCGCCTCGCGCGCCGCCAGCGCGTCGCGCTCGACCGGGCCGGTGTCCCGCCGGTCGAGTAAATCCGCTCGCGCCGCACAATTTCGCGGCGATAAAGGAAGAATTGCGGTTGGTTCTGCGTTGTGCTGCACTGGGAGAAGTCCAGCGCGGGGGCGGATCATGGCGGCGTCACGGTGCGGTTTCTCTATGGCATTATTATTCGCGTTTGGCGCGAGCCTGGCGCCGAACATTGCCCGGGCGCAAGACATGCCGCCGATCCTGGCGCCGCTCGATGTACCCGTCATCGCGCCCGCCCCGGCGCCCAAGGTGGAGCCGGTGACGCCGGCCCCCTCGGCGCAGGCGACGATCCCGCCGCCGTCCCCTGTTGCCGCACCGCCGGCCAAGAAGCCGCAAGTCGCCGCCGTCCATCCTGCGCATCAGCACGCCAAATTCACCGCGCTGGTGAAAAAGCTCACCGCCGCGCACGACAAGGCCGGACATGACAAGGCCGGGCATGACAAGGCCGGGCCCCATCGCGTCGCGCTCAAGCGTGTCGAGCCGACGCGGCCGCAGGCGATGGCGGCGATCGGTGGGCCGAGCCTGCCGCCCGGCACGCTGGTCGGGCCGCCGCCGGGCTATTACGGTCCGCGCGAGCATCTCGTCTATGCCGCGCCGCCGCAGGGTTATTACGGTTGGGGCGGCTATCGCGGCCGCTATTACGCGCCCTAGCTCTTTTTTATCCACCGGTTTGATCGTTTTCGAACGGAACGAAACCGTTCCATTATCCGTTTCTGTCGGCATCGCGACAGCAGGAGCCGACACATGTTTCGACTGGTGAGTGGCCGTGGGGTCATGGCGACGATGACCGCGGTTTGTGCCCTGGTAGGAGTCGCGGCAGCGCAGGACATGCCGCCAGTGCCGGTAGCCGTGGCCGACCAGCCCGCGGCCACCCCGCCGACGCAGGACGCAACGGCTCCGGCAGCGGCGCCAATGCCCGGCCCCGCCAAGCCCGCGGCAAACCCGCTCAACAAGGGGCAGCTTGAGCAGCTGGTCGCGCCGATTGCGCTTTATCCCGATCCGTTGCTCAGCCAGGTGCTGATGGCCTCGACCTATCCGCTCGAGATCGTCGAGGCGGATCGCTGGGTGCGCGAGCCGGCCAACGCCAGCCTTAAGGGCGACGCGCTGACCAAGGCGATGCAGGAGCAGAACTGGGATCCGAGCGTCAAGGCGCTCGTGCCGTTCCCCAAGCTTCTGGCGCTGATGGCGCAAAAGCTCGACTGGACGCAAAGCCTCGGCAACGCCTTCCTCGCCCAGCAGGGTGATGTGATGGATGCCGTGCAGGGCCTGCGCCATGACGCGATGAATGCCGGGAACCTCAAGGCGACGCCGCAATGCCATTGCGCCATCAAGACCAGCGGCAACATCATCTCGATCGTGCCGTCGGAGACGGATGTCGTGTGCGTGCCGGTCTACAACCCGCGCGTCGTCTACGGTGCCTGGCCCGAGCCCGACTACCCGCCCTATCTGTTCCCGATCCCGGCTGGCTATGCCTTCGAGCCGGGGATCTACGTCGATTACTGGCCGGTCGTGACGCTGGCCGGGTTCGACCCATTCTGGGGCTGGGCGTCTTTCGACTGGGGACATCACGATATCAGCATCGACCGGGGGCGCTTTGCGTCGATCGACGCGCATCCGGCGTTTTCGGGCAGTACCTGGGTGCATGACCCGGCGCATCGCGGGGGCGTTGCCTATACCGACGCGGCGGTGACGTCGCGCTTCGGCGCCGCCCGCGTCTCCGCCGTGGCGGCAGCCGGGCGCGCGGCGCTGTCGCGCGGCACGATCGGCGGCCGGGGCGGCGGGCGCTTTGGCGCGGCCGTGGGCGGCGGGCGTTTCGGTGCGGCCTCAGCCGGCGAGCGCGGCGGGCGCAACGGCATAGCCGAGGCCGCCGGGCGTGGGCGCGCGACTGGGTCGGCGGCGACCCATGTCGGCGGCGCCACGGCGGGCCGCTTCGGTGGCCGGGCGGCAATCGCTGCCGGCCGCGGCGGCGCGGGCGGGCATATCGGCCACGCGAGCTTTGCGCCGCATATGGGCGCTGCGCGTGGCGGCGCGGCGCATTTCGGCGGCGGTGCCCACTTCGGCGGCGCTGCCCACTTCGGCGGCGGTGCCCACTTCGGTGGCGGTGCCCACTTCGGCGGCGGCGGCCATGTCGCCCATGCCAGCTTCGGCCCGGCGCATATGGGCGGCGGTGGAGGCGGCGGTCCGCATTTCGGCGGCGGCGGCGGCGGTCCGCATTTCGGCGGCGGCGGAGGCGGCCATGGCGGCGGCGGTGGCGGTGGTCACGGCGGCGGTGGCGGTGGCGGCGGCGGCGGTCATGGCGGCGGTGGCCATCACTAGCGTCGTCTAGCGTCGCCGCGGGCATCCCCGGTAATCTCCGGGGATGCCGTGGGATTTGGTGATCTTCGATTGCGACGGGGTGCTGATCGACAGCGAGCCGCTGGCAATCGGCGTCGAGATCGAGCTGCTCGGCCAGGTCGGCATCGCGATTACCTTCGACGAGATCGCCAGCCGCTATTGCGGCGTCAGCATGAAGACGATGCTGGGCGACCTTGAGGCGCGTCATGGCGTCGCGCTGGGCGACGATTTTGCCGCCCGCCACGCAGCTCGGCTCCTCGCGGTATGCGAGGCCGAGCTCAAGGCCATGGTCGGCATCGAGGCGGTGCTGGACGCGCTGCCCGGCAAGATTTGCGTCGCTTCCAGCAGCGGCCCGGAGCGGCTGCGCCACACGCTCGGCCTCGCCGGCCTCTACCGGCGATTCGACCCGCACATCTTCAGCACGACCCTGGTCGCCAACGGCAAGCCGGCGCCCGATCTGTTTCTCTATGCCGCCAAGCGGATGAAGGCCGCGCCGGCGCTCGCGGTGGTGATCGAGGACAGCGTGCCGGGGGTGACCGCGGCCAAGGCCGCCGGGATGACGGCGATCGGCTTTGTCGGCGGCGGTCATTGCCGCCCCGGCCATGCCGAGCGGCTACGGGCGGCCGGGGCGTCGGCGATCGTCCCGGCGATGTCCGCACTGTTGCCGGCGCTGGCGGCGCTCTCGTCGCCGTTGCGTTGAGGCACGAGCGCGGGCACACTCCCGCCTCGTTCTTCGGCCTCCGGTTGCTGCCATGCGATTGCTG
The DNA here is from genome assembly GCA_035552135.1 of Allostellaceae bacterium. Lineage (GTDB taxonomy): Bacteria > Pseudomonadota > Alphaproteobacteria > ATCC43930 > CGMCC-115725 > DATARH01. Next base: position 7,789 of record DASZLY010000221.1, read on the forward strand.
CTTGCCCTGGCGCTTGTCTCGCTCGTCGCGGGCTGCACGCCCTATATTCCCGAGAAGCTCGATTTCGGGACGACCGCGGCGGTGCCGAAAGGCGCCATCCCGCCCGAATATGCCAAGTTCAACGCCTACGACCCCGCGGTGAACGGCGTGCTCGCCCAGCAGATCTGCGCGACCGCCTACCAGCCGAACGAGGTCAGGACCAGCGACGCGGCGCCCGGTGCGCTGGTCACCGCCACCGGCACCTGCGCGATCCACCAGCCGCTGATCGGCAACTGAGCCAGCGCGGAATGAAAATGGCCGGGAGTGACCCGGCCATTTCGTGACGCGAAGCGAAGACTTCCGAACCCCTAATCCGCCGCCGATGCTTGCAGCGCCGCCTCGTCGGTCTCGCTGAGCAGGCGATCGAAATAGGCGATCGTCCGCTGCAGACCGAGGCGCAGCTGGGTGCGCGGCTTCCAGTTCAACAGCCCGCTCGCCTGGCTGATATCGGGCAGGCGCTGCAGCGGGTCGTCGACCGGCAGCGGCCGATAGACGATGCGCGAGCGCGAGCCGGTGAGGGCGACGACCATCTCGGCGAGCTCGGCGACCGAGGTCTCGACCGGGTTGCCGAGGTTCATCGGCCCGGTGATGTCGTCGGGCGCGGCCATCATCCGCACAAAGCCCTCGATGAGGTCGTCGACATAGCAGAAGGCGCGGGTCTGGCTGCCGTCGCCGTAAAGCGAGATCGGCTCGTTCTTCAGCGCCTGGACGATGAAGTTCGACACGACGCGCCCGTCATTCGGGTGCATGCGCGGTCCGTAGGTATTGAAGATGCGCACGACCCTTATGTTCAGATTGTGCTGGCGGTAATAGTCGAAGAACAGCGTCTCGGCGCAGCGCTTGCCTTCGTCGTAGCAGGCGCGCGGGCCGATCGGGTTGACGTTGCCGCGATAGGTTTCGGGCTGCGGATGCATGACCGGGTCGCCGTAGACCTCCGAGGTCGAGGCCTGGAGGATCTTCGCCTTGAGCCGCTTGGCGAGGCCCAGCATGTTAAGCGCGCCCAAGACGCTGGTCTTGGTCGTCTGCACCGGGTCGTGCTGGTAGTGCACCGGCGAGGCGGGGCAGGCGAGGTTGTAGATCTCGTCGACCTCGACGAACAGCGGATGCGTCACGTCGTGCCGCATCACCTCGAAATTCGGATCGTCGAGCAGCTGCGCGACGTTTTCCTTGCGCCCGGTGAAGTAGTTGTCGACGCACAGGACGCTGTGGCCGTCGGCGATCAGCCGCTCGCACAAATGCGAGCCGAGAAAGCCGGCGCCGCCAGTTACGAGAACCCGCTTGGTTGAGGTGCGCATGGGTTTTCCCTGGGGTTGTGTTTGTTGTCGGGGGTCACGCGATGGCGCGCAGGTTGGGGCTGCCGAGCGGCGGCTCCGACGCGGTGCGGCCGATGCTGTGGTAAATGAACCCGGCCTCGGCCATTTCTTGCGGCTGGTAGATGTTGCGCAGGTCGATAACGATCGGCGCGCGCAACAGGCTCTTCACCCGGGCGAGATCGAGCGCGCGGAACTCGTTCCACTCGGTCAGCAGCACGAGCGCGTCGGCGCCGTCGATCGCCGCGAAGGCGTCATGGCAATAGGCGAGCTCGGGCAGCAGCTTTTTCGCCTCGTCCATGCCCTCGGGGTCGAAGGCGCGGATCGTCGCGCCGGCCTCGACCAGCGGCGGCAGGATCGACAGGCTCGGGCTTTCGCGCATGTCGTCGGTATTCGGCTTGAAGGTGAGGCCGAGCACGGCAATGGTCTTGCCGGCGACGCTGCCGCCGCACGCCTCGGCGATGCGATCGGCCATGGCGCGCTTGCGGCTGTCGTTGATCTCGAGCACGCGCTCGACCATGGTCAGCGGCCGGCCCGCTTCCTCGGCGGTGCGCACCAGCGCGGCGCAATCCTTGGGGAAGCACGAGCCGCCAAAACCCGGCCCGGCATGCAGGAACTTGCGGCCGATGCGGCCGTCGAGGCCGATGCCCCGGGCGACGTCCTGGACGTCGGCGCCAACCGCCTCACACAGGTCGGCCACCTGGTTGATGAAGGTGACCTTGGCCGCGAGGAACGCGTTGGCGGCATATTTGATGAGTTCGGCAGTCTCGATCGAAGTGAAGACCACCGGCGTCTCGAGCAGGTAAAGCGGCCGGTAGAGCCCGCGCAGCACCGCGCGGGCATGTTCGCTGTCGGTGCCGATCACGACGCGGTCGGGCCGCATGAAATCCTGGATTGCCGAACCCTCGCGCAGGAATTCCGGGTTCGAGGCGACATCGAACGAATCTGGCGGCAGGCGCTTGGCGAAGATGTTCTCGACCCGGCGGCCGGTACCGACCGGAACCGTCGACTTGGTAACGATGACGGTGCGGCCGGCCGGCAGCTGCGCCAGCGTCTCGGCGATCTCCGAGGCGGCGGCGAAGACGTAGGAGAGGTCGGCATGGCCGTCGCCGCGTCGCGACGGGGTGCCGACCGCGATAAATACCGCATCCGCGCCGTCGAGCGCCGCCGTGAGGTCGGTCGTGAAGGAAAGCCGGCCGGCCGCCTTGTTGACCGCAACGAGCTGGTCGAGGCCTGGCTCGAAGATCGGCACCTCGCCGCCCTGCAGCCGGTCGATCTTCTCGGCGTCCTTGTCGACGCAGGTGACGGACACGCCGAATTCGGAGAAGCATGCCCCCGAAACGAGCCCGACATAGCCTGTGCCGATCATCGCAATACGCATCAGCCGACTCCAATAAGACGCGGTAGCGACCGCAGCCCAGAACGGGCCGCCGCACCGGTTATTCCAATACCTCTCGCTGCACTGCGATATTGTTCACGCAACCGCGGGAACATCCACTCAACCAACCGCGTTGTCGCGGCGGCATTCCAACAGGAATAGAGTGCGCATAATGTCCCAAACCGTGCTGGTGACGGGCGGAGCCGGCTATATCGGCAGCCATGCTTGCAAGGCGCTGGCGCGGGCCGGCTATGTCCCCGTCACCTATGACAATTTGTCGCGCGGTCATCGTCACGCGGTGCGCTGGGGCCCGCTCGTCGAGGGCGACGTCGCCGATAGCGCTGCGGTGGTCGCGGCGATCAAAAAGCATCGCGTGACGTCAGTCATGCACTTCGCGGCCTTTGCCTATGTCGGCGAATCCGGCACTGATCCTGCCCTTTATTACCGCAATAACGTCGTCGGCACACTGGCGCTGTTGGACGCGATGCGCGAGGGCGGGGTCGACCGCATCGTCTTTTCGTCGACCTGCGCGACCTACGGGCTGCCCGACGCCGTGCCGATCGCCGAGACGACGGCGCAGCGCCCGGTCAATTCCTATGGCGAAACGAAGCTGACGATCGAGCGTGCGCTTCATTGGTACGGCGAGGCCTATGGGCTGCGCTCGGTGGCGCTGCGCTACTTCAACGCCGCCGGCTGCGACCGCGAGGGCGAGATCGGCGAGGAGCACGAGCCCGAGACGCATCTCATCCCGCTGGTGCTGCGCGCGGCGCTCGGCTCCGGGCCGCCGGCATCGATCTTCGGCACCGACTATCCGACCCCTGACGGCACCGCGATCCGCGACTACATCCATGTCGAGGACCTTGCGAGCGCGCATGTGCGGGCGATCGACCACCTCGCCGGCGGCGGCGCCAACGCGACGCTCAACCTCGCGACGGGCCGCGGCTATTCGGTGCGCGAGATCGTCGCCGCGGTGGCGAAGGCGGTTGGTCACGACGTGCCGCAGCGCGAGGCGCCGCGCCGGGCGGGCGATCCGCCGGCACTCATCGCCGACCCGAGCCTCGCGCGCGAGGTGCTCGGCTGGCAAGCCGCGTGCTCCGATCTCGACACGATCATCGCCACCGCACTCGCCTGGGAGACGCGGCGGCACAACGCCCCGTCGGACGCATGAGCTTGAGCGGGGAATGAACCCGGCCGCCGCCCGTTATGCGAGCGCTGCTGGCTGCCCATACCTGGCGGCCTGTCGTGCCGCGCGCGGAAGACCGCCGGCACGTGCCGGCGATATGACCGAGGACGTCGAATGAGCCTTGTCGTCGAAGACACCGTCGAAGAGATGCCCCGGACGCCCGCTCCCGCCAGCGCGCCGATCCGCGTCGACGGCAAGTTCTTTCGCGCCGGGCTCGGCGCGCAGGCGCCCAAGCATTTCGTCAAGGGCGTAACCTATGGCCCGTTCGCGCCGGCCAGCGATGGCGCGCAATTCCCCGAGCCGGCGATGGTCGAGCGCGACTTCGCGCTGATGGTGACGGCCGGGATCAACACCGTGCGCGTCTTTACCGTGCCGCCGGTGCGGCTGCTCGACGCCGCCGGCCGGCACGGGCTGAAGGTGCTGGTTGGGCTGCCGTGGTCGCAGCACGTCGCGTTTCTCGACGACGCCACAGTGACGGCCGGGGTGCGCGACGCGGTCGTTGCCGGGGTGCGGGCCTGCGCGCGGCACCCGGCGGTCTTCGCCTATCTCGTCGGCAATGAAATCCCGCCCGACATCATCCGCTGGCACGGCGCCCGGCGGATCGAAAAATTCGTCGCGAGCCTCGTCGCGCTGGTGCGGCGCGAGCACCCCGGAGCGCTCGTCAGCTACGCCAACTTCCCGTCGACCGAATATCTCAACGTGGTCGATAGCTGCGACTTCCTGTGCTTCAACGTCTACCTGCACGACGAGGCCGCGTTCCGCCGCTATGTCGCGCGGCTACAGAACCTCACCGTCACCAAGCCCCTGGTGCTGACCGAATTCGGCGCCGACTCGCTGCGCAGCAGCGAGGCCGAGCAGCGCGACATCCTCTCCTGGCATGTCCGTGCGGCGTTTGCCGGCGGGGTCGCGGGCACCTTCGTCTTTGCCTGGACCGACGAGTGGTTCACCGGCGGCCATCCGATCGAGGATTGGGAATTCGGCCTCGTCGATCGCGAGCGCCGGCCGAAACAAGCCTTCGCCGCGGTCGCCGCGCAGTATCTGGGGCAGTTGCCGCCGGCCTTGCCGCGCTACAAGCGGGTCTCGGTCGTGGTCTGCGCCTACAACGCCGAGCGGACGATGGCGGCATGCCTCGCCTCGCTCGAAAAGCTGAACTATCCGGATTACGAGGTCATCGTCGTCAATGACGGCTCGACTGACCGCACCCCGGCGATCGCGGAGAACTATCCCGATTTCCGGATCATCAGCCAGGCGAACAAGGGGCTATCGGTCGCGCGCAATGTCGGCGCCGAGGCGGCGACCGGCGAGATCGTCGCCTATACCGACAGCGACTGCGTTGCCGACCCCGACTGGCTCGACTACCTCATCGGCACGATGGAGGCGCGGGGCCTGGCCGCCTGTGGCGGGCCGAACTTCCCGCCGCCCGAGAACGAGCTGGTGCCCGAGGCGGTCGCGGTGTCGCCCGGCGCGCCGTGCCACGTGCTGCTCGACGACGAGATCGCCGAGCATATCGCCGGCTGCAACATGGCGTTCCGCCGCGACGTGCTGCTGGGGATCGGCGGGTTCGACCCGATCTTCCGCGCCGCGGGCGACGACGTCGACATTTGCTGGCGGCTGCAGGATGCGGGCTACCAGATCGGCTACAGCCCGGCCGGCTTTGTCTGGCATTTCCGCCGCAATACGGTGCAGGCCTATATCGGTCAGCAAAAGGGCTACGGAAAGGCGGAGGCGCTGGTCTACGGCAAGCATCCCGGCCGTTTCAACGCGTTCGGCCAGGCGAGATGGAGCGGCCGGATCTACGGCGACCTGTCGTCGGCGATGCTGCTGTGGCAGCGGCCGGTGATCTATTCGGGGACCTTCGGGCGCGGCCTGTTCCAGACGCTCTACCAGCCGCCCGCGAACCTCTTCCACTATCTGCCGTTGACCTTCGAGTGGACGCTGCTGGCGCTGCCGCTGGCGCTGATCGGGCTGATCGCCGGGCATGGCTGGCTGCTGCTGAGCGTGCCGCTGCTCGTGACGTGGGCGATGTGCGTCAAGGGCGGTCTTGGCGCCAGGATCGATCCGCGCTTCGACGGGCCGAAGGCCAAGGCGCTGATCGCGCTCTTGATCTTCCTCGGGCCGCTGCTGCGCGGCTGGACGCGCATCAAGTGGCGCCTGAAGGCGCTGCCGGCGCTGGTCCCGGCGCAAGACGGCATCGTCGAGCAGCGCGGCGATTGGGCGTGGCGCGAGGGCGCGTTCGTGCTGTCGTACTGGAACGAGACCGCGACCGAGAAGGAGGCGATGCTGGGCGCGCTGATGCGCGGCTGCGCCGAGGAGCACTACCCGGTGGCGATGGATGCCGGCTGGGAAGATTGGGATCTGGAGGTCGCCGGCGGACCGGCCGGCGGCGCGCGCCTCCTGGTCGCCGGCGAGAACCACGGCGCCGACAAGCGGCTGCTGCGTGTGCGCGCGGCATTGCGCCCGTCGGGGCTGGCGCGCGCTATAGTCGGCGGTTTCGCCATCCTGACGCTCATCGCCCTGGTCGGCGGGGGGATCGCGGCGGCAATAATCTGCGCATTCCTGGGCATGGCCGCCGGCGGGGTCGCGCTGTGGCAGTTGATGCTGTTCGCGCGCCGCTTGCATGCGGTGATCGAGACGGCGGCGCATGATTGCGCGCTCGTCCCGGTCGGGCCGTTCGCGACGCGACCGGCCGCCGCGCCGCGCGCCGCCTGAGGCCACGGTCGTGCTGCTCAAGATCTGGCCTTATCTGCGCGCCTATCGCTGGCAGGTGGCATGGGCGCTGGCGCAGGTCTTCCTGATCGCCGGCTTCGAATTGCTGAAGCCGTGGCCGCTGCAGATCGTCATCGACTATGTGCTCGGCGGCAAATCGGCGCCGGCCGGCAGCCCGATCGCGCCGCTGCTGGCACTGCCGAACGGCAGGCTGCTGCTCGTCGCCTGCCTGGGCATCGTGCTGGCCAATGTCGGCAGCGGCGGGCTGACCCAATTGCACTACTACACGACGATCCGCGTCGGTCAGAGGATGGTCAACGATTTGCGCGGCGCGCTCTACGCGCATCTGCAGCGCCAGTCGCTCGCCTATCACGGCCGCCAGCGGGTCGGCGATTTGATGTACCGGATCACCGCTGACAGCTTCGCGGTGCAGACGATGATCATGAACGGGATCCTGCCGATTCTCTCGGCGGTGATCCTGCTCACCGGGATGCTGGTCGTGCTGTTCCCGATGGATTCGGTGCTGACGCTCCTGGCGCTCACCGTGGTGCCGGTGTTGTTCGTGCTGATCTCGAGCTTCAACAAGAAGATCGTCAGCATCTCGACCGAGGCGCGCGAGCGCGAGAGCCGGGTCTATTCGCTCGTCCAGTGGACGATGAGCGCGATCAAGCTCGTCCAGGCCTTTACCAAGGAAGAGGAAGAGCACCGCCGGTTCATGGGCGCGAGCAGCGAGAGCCTGCGCTGGTCGCTGCGGCTCTATAGCTGGCAGACGCTCTATTCGGGCGTCGTCAACCTGACCATCGCCGCCGGCACCGCGCTCGTCGTTTACGTCGGCGCGCGCGCGGTGATGGATAAGACGCTGACCCTGGGCCAGCTGCTCGTCTTCATCTCGTACCTGGCGCAACTTTACACGCCGATCAACCAGATTACCCAGAGCTGGGGGATGATCGCCGGCGCCCGGGTCGGCGCGCGGCGCGTCTTCGAGGTGCTCGATACCGAGCCCGATCTGACCGCCGGGACGCGGCAATTCCCGCCCGAAGGCGCGCGCGGCGAGATCGCCTGGCGCAAGGTGAGCTTCCGCTACCTGCCCGGGACGCCGGTGCTCGACGACATCGACCTCGCCGTGGCGCCGGGCATGAAGATCGCGATCGTCGGCCCGACCGGCGCTGGGAAATCGACGCTGCTCGGGCTGTTGCCGCGGTTTTTCGATCCGGTCGCCGGCGCGGTCGAGATCGACGGCCACGACGCGCGCGACTACACGCTCAAATCGCTGCGCAGCCAGATCGGCATGGTACTGCAGCCACCGCTGATCTTCCCGCTTTCGATGCGCGACAACATCGCCTATGGCCGCCCGGACGCCGACGACGCGGCGATCGAGGATGCCGCGCGCCGGGCGCATATCCACGACCGCATCATGGAGCTGGCCGAGGGCTACGAGACGCTGGTCGGCGAATCCGGGGTGGCGCTGTCGGAGGGAGAGAAACAGCGCGTCACCATCGCCCGCGCGCTCTTGCGCGACGCGCCGATCCTCGTGCTCGACGAGCCGACCTCGGCGCTCGACGTCGAGACCGAGGCGCTGGTCATGGCCGCTATCGAGACGCTGATGCAGCAGCGCACCACCTTCATCATCGCGCACCGTCTGTCGACGATTCGCGGCTGCGACCGGATCCTCGTGCTGCGCGACGGCGTTATCGCCGAACAGGGAACGCTCAACGAGCTGTTGCGCCGCAACGGCGTCTTCGCCGGCTATTACCGGACGCAGTTCCTGACCGAGCCCGGAACATCCCCGGTGATTCCGCTATCGGCGTAATGATGCGGCCGCTTGTTGCATTTTCGCAACATGACTGTTGCGGTGATGCCGCGCTTTTTTCAGAAATCGGTGGATAAATCTGGGTATAACCCGTCCGGCCCACTCCGCCCGAGCAATACTGATCTTTATCTTGCCGTCATCTACAGGTTTTCGACAAACACTGAGATGGGCTTGCAATTCTTTGTCATGATGGAAACTGCCGGTTGATTGCCAAGAAATGCCAAGGCCAGGTTTCTTTGCGAGATTTAGTGACAGTACTTGTCGCGAGCAGGTGGATTTGCTGTTGCAATACCTGACTCAGTTGGTTAGGGTTTCGCCTACTGAGGGGGCGTCGACTGGTGATCCGAGCCGGCGACGGCCGCGTCGCTTGTTTTGATCTGGCCCAGCCGGGGTCGCAGGAACGCGGGGGAGAATGATCGGCAACCTGATGCAAAAGGGAGCTTCGCGGCTCCCCGCGGTAGGGGCCGTTGCTCGGCCGGTCGCAGCCGCGCTAAGCCGTATCGGCTCCGCGCGCAAATCGGCTTTGCTGGCCTCGGTCGCGGGAGTCGCGGTCATCGCCGCCGCGTTTGCTACCGCCGGTTATCTGCATCACGCGCGCGGCGCCGCAGATGCGAAGCTGGCGGCCAGCCGCGTCGAATCCGCCAATATCGACCTGCAGGACGAGCTCGCCCGGCTGCGCGATCAGGTCGCCACCTCGACCCGCGATCTCGCGGCGGCGCAGAACCGCGTCGTGGCGCTGACCGAAGAGGTGCATGCGCACGCTCAGGCGCAGCCGGCGCCTGCGCCGGAGGCAGCGGCCGCGCCGGCGAAGGCGGGCGACAAGTCGGTGCAGCTTGCGCAGCAACTGCATGTCGCCGAGGCGCAGCGCGCGACGCTCGCCGCGCGGCTCAGCAAGGCCGAGGCCGATCTCGCCGACCAGCAGGCCAAGCAGACCGAACTCCTCGGTCAGATCGACCAGTGGCAGAAAAAGCTCGAACAGCTCTCCTCCGACCGCGACCGGCTGAAGGCGCGGGTCGGCGAGCTCGAGAAACAGTCGGCGCTGAAGCACGCGCAGCAGCAGCAAGTCGCCCAGGCGGCACGGCCGGGCGTGGCCGCCGTCGCGACGATGGCGATGGCCGCACCGCGGCCTCAAGTCGCGCCGCAGGCCGTCACACCGCAGGCCGTCACACCGCAGGCCGTCGCACCGCAGGCCGTCGCACCGCAGCCGCAGGCTGCGCTGCAGCCGCAAGGCGAAGCGGGGCGCGTCGCCGGCGTGCTCAACGCCCCGCCGCAGCCGACAACCGTGCCGGCGCCACCGGTCGCGGCCGTCGCCAGCGCCGCGGCGGCGGTGGTGACCGCGCCGGTTGTGGTCGCGCACGGGGCGATCGACCAGTTTGCGCGAGTGCTGGCCTCGGCGGGAGTCGATGTGCGGCACCTCTTCGCCGAATATGGCGTCAACCGCGGCGAAGGTGGCCCGTTCATCCCGGCGCCACGCGGCGCGGCCATGCCGGATCAGCTGACCCCCGAGAAGCTCGCGGCGCTGCGCGCGATGGTCAAGGTGCTGCCCGTCAGCGCGCCGCTCGAAAGCTACCGGGTCACCAGTCCGTTCGGAGTCCGCGAAGACCCGGAGAACGAGCGCGCCGGCTTTCATACCGGGATCGACCTTGCCGCGCCCTATGACACGCCGGTCTATGCGACCGCGCCGGGCGTCGTGACCTATGCCGGGTATCGCGACGATTACGGCAAGATCGTCGAGATCGATCATGGCAACGGCATCGCGACGCGCTACGCGCATCTCCACAGCTTTACCGTATCGGTCGGCCAGCGCGTCGGCGTGCACCAGCAGGTCGGTTATCTCGGCTCGACGGGCCGCGCCACCGGCCCGCATGTGCACTACGAAGTCGTCGTCAACGGCGAGCCGCAAGACCCGGAGAAATTCTTCGGCCTCGCGCGCTACGTCCAGTCGGCGACGCTGCCGGTTTCGCTAACGAAATAGCACCACCCTGGCAAAGGCCGGGCATATTGATCCGGAATTCGAATGGTGGAAGCACGGGCCCCGGCCTTCCAGGGTGGTGGTGCGTTCAGCGCGCCAGATCGGCCGCGAGGGAGAATGCGGCAGTGTTGCCGGTGTTCTGGCCGCGATACATCTGCACGCTTTCGAGCACCCGCTGAACATAGAGCCGGGTCTCGGTGAACGGAATCGCCTCGATCCAATCGACCATATCGATCTGCTTGCCGCGCGGGTCGCCGTAATCGTGCAGCCACTGGCGGATGCGGCCCGGCCCGGCATTGTAGGCGGCGATGGCGAGCGGGTAGGAGCCGCCGAAATCCTCGAGCAGCTTCTCGATATAGGCGCGGCCAAGCGTCAGATTGTAGATGCCGTCGCTGGTCAGCCGGTCGACCGAATAGGGTAGTTGCAACTGCTTTGAGATCAGCTGCGCGGTGCCGGGCATCAGCTGCATCAGCCCGCGCGCGCCGACGCCGCTCATCGCGTCCTGGTCGAAGGCGCTCTCGGTGCGCACGATGGCGAGCAGCAGCGCGTGCTCGACCGCGCCGCCTTGCGGCAGCGCCGTGACCGGGTAGCCGTGGATCATCAGCGGCATGCCGGCATCGATCGATCGCCTGGCGACGGCGATCGCGACGTCGATCCGGCCGAGCCGCTCGGCATAGGAGGCGACCATCGCGAACGCGACCGGCTCTTTCGACAGATCGGCCTGCGCCATCAGGAACACTTTGAGGTGCTCGCGGTCGCCGGCGGCGGCGAAGAGGCTTGCCGCCTGCACCAGCGGCTGCGACGAAAACGCGGCGAGCTGCGCCGCCGTGGCTTTCGGCTCGGGCAGCGGATGCGGCGGGGCGTCGTTGCCGAGCTGATGCGCGGCGAGCTGGCCGTAGAACGTCGCCATGTTCTCGGCCCCCGCGGCGTACCATTTCGCGGCCAGCTGCGGTTTAATCTCGGCGTCGGCTGCGCGGCCGCTCCAATAGGCAGCACGCGACTTGCTCCACGGCGTCGTGGCGCGCGCCAGCACCTGCGAGAAATGCTCGAAGGCGAGCGTCGGGTTCTTGAGGAAACGCAGCGCGATGTAGCCCGACAAGAACTCGGCGTCGGAATAGGCGGCGCTGTCGCTCAGCGAATTCTGCTGGATAACCTTGTACGCAAGATCGGCGTTGCCGCCGGAGAGCAGCCGGCGCGCGACGATTTCGCGCTCGCCGGCCCAGCTCGCGGCGCGCACCGGGTTGCTGGGATTGGCGATCAGCAGCTGCGCCGCGGCGTCGTACTGGTCGTTGTGCCGCTCCCAGTGGACGACGTCGAAGACAAGGCCGGGATCGTTGCGCAGCGCCTGCGGCACCTGCTCGACGAGCTTGTCGGCGTTGGGCGTGCGGGCATAGAGCGCGAGGCGAGCGACCGCTTCGCTGCGGTAATCGGGCGGCACCGTCGGCAGCATGCGCCGGGCCGCGTCCTCCTGTCGATCCCACAGCAGCCGATCGAGCCGCTTGACGTTGTCCTCGGGGCGGATATTGGTGCCGTAGCGGGTGGAGAAGTCGCGCTCGTCGGACGCGTTGAAATCGCCGTCGATCCATACTTGGCGCAGCGCCGCGAGCCCGCCCGCCTGGTCGCCGCGGGCGAGCTGGATCGCCGCCGCGCGCGCCTTGCCCATCGCGCTGACCGGCGGGAAACGCTTCAGCCAAGCCGCCGCGATGTCGTCGCTTTCGCCGTTGAGCGCGGTCTCCGCTTGGCGGCGCAGCAGCTTCTGGCTCGGCCAGTCGGGGTTCTGCTCGATGAACTGCGAGATGTCGGCAAAACGTCCGGTTACGTTGGAGCGCGTGAAGTCGAGCCAGCGCACGATCTTGGTCGCCAGCGGGTTGGCGCTCTTGGCCGCCGCGGCGTGGGCCTGGGGCCATTCGCCGGCGCGCGCCGCGGCGATCGCGGCGATCCCGGCCGCGCGATCCCCGTCCGGCAAATCTTCGGCATGCGCCGGCCGCGACAGGGAGACGCTGACCGCGACAAGCAACAACAGACGAAGTATCGCCGCCAATGCGCGTGACTCCTGTTTTTGGGAAAATGCGGGGAACACTGTTTACGGATTTTTATGGCCGTCGCAAGGCAAAGACGGGATTTCTCTGCCGCTCCACGGTGTTGTTGATGCACAGGCGCGCGAGGACTATCGTCACGCGCGAGATGCCCCTAGCCGGGTCGGGAGAACGCTATGTTCAAGGGATCGTTTGTCGCGCTCATTACCCCCTTCCGGAACGGCAAGGTCGACGAGACGGCGTTTCAGGAGCATGTCGCCTGGCAGCTGGGGCAGGGCACGCACGGGTTGGTGCCGATCGGCACCACCGGCGAATGCCCGGCGCTCGAAGACCACGAGCAGGAGCGGCTGATCGCGCTCGCCGTCGAGGTGGCGAAGGGCAGGGCGCCGGTCATTCCGGGCACCGGCTTCAACTCGACGGCGCACACGATCCACGCGACCAAGGCGGCGAAGAAAGCCGGCGCCGACGCGGCGCTCGTCGTCTGCCCCTACTACAACAAGCCGACCCAGGAAGGGCTTTACCAGCATTTCAAGGCGGTGCACGACGCGACCGATATGCCGATCGTGATCTACAACATTCCCGGCCGCACCGCGGTCGACATGTCGAACGCGACGCTGGCGCGGCTCGCCAAGCTGCCCAACATCATCGGCGTCAAGGATTCGACCAACGACCTCTCGCGGGTCACCAAGCTGCGCATCGAGGTCGGCGACGAATTCTCGATGCTGTCGGGCGAAGACGGCACCGCCGTCGGCTTCCTGGCGCAGAGCGGCGATGGCTGCATTTCGGTCACCGCCAACATCGCCCCGGCGCTGCTGTCGGAAATGCACACTGCGTGGCAGAAAGGCGACGCCGCCACGGTGCGGAGCATCAACGAGCGGCTGATGCCGCTGCACGAGGCGCTGTTTGTCGAGACCAGCCCGGCGCCGGTGAAATACGCCGCCTCGCTGCTCGGCCGCTGCACGCCGGAAGTCCGCCTGCCGCTGTGCGAGACCACCCCGGCGACGCAGGAGAAGGTGCTGGGCGCGATGCGGGGCGCGGGGCTGCTTAATTGATCGTCCGCCTGCGCCGACGCACTTGATGTGACATGCGCGCCGCAGACCGCTACGCCGCGCAGAACCGGCGTGCCCGCCACGACTACCTCATCGAGGACACGCTCGAGGCCGGGCTCGTGCTGCAAGGCAGCGAGGTCAAGGTGCTGCGCCAGGGCCAGGCGAGCATCAGCGAGGCCTATGCCGACGCGCAGGCGGGCGAACTCTTCCTCGTCAACGCCAACATCCCCGAATATACCGCCGCTACCCATTTCAGCCACCAGCCGCGCCGCCCGCGCAAGCTGCTGCTGCACCGCAAGGAGATGAACAAGCTCCTTGGCGCGATCCGCCGCGAGGGTGTGACGATCGTGCCGCTGTCGATCTACTTCAACGAACGCGGCCGCGCCAAGGTCGAGCTCGGCCTCGCCAAGGGCAAGAAGATGGCCGACAAGCGCCAGGCCGACAAAGACCGCAGCTGGCAGCGCGACAAAGCCCGCATCATGCGGGCGCGGGGCTGAGCGCCGCGACGCCGATACCCGCAGTTACCGGAATACCCAGAACGTCCGCCGGTTCTTCAAAACGGAGTGCGGCGGCGATTTCAAATTCGACCGCCAGTTCATCGCCTGGCTCAAGGACGGACAGGAAAAGACAACGGGGACGCAGCCGACGAATGGCTGCGACGTGCGCGGGAATTGTAAGCACCCTAAACTGGCTCTTGAAATGTTCCCTTTATGTTCTAGATAACGAGCTCGTTGATTGACAGCCGAAACCGGAGCTTGACGAGGCAACTGACCGTCCGTGCCGTAAGGACAAACCAAGATTGAGCGTAGATGTAGGGCGCCAATAACAACCACCCGGCTGCACTTCGCGAGAAATAAAAAGCACCATCTCGCGAGGCGGCGGTCAGAGGAAATTTTCAGCCCTCGTCCAATGTACGCCCACCGGCGCGACGCCACGGCGCCCCGGCAAACCGGGAGTAGCGGTGAATATGGACTACCGATCCGGCCGCGCCGCCGGTCC
>DASZLY010000222.1:0-12551 GCA_035552135.1 Allostellaceae bacterium
CCAATGCTCGGGGTTGTTGTGCGAGTTGAACACATAGACCCAATCGTTCGGCCCGCCCGGCTTGCACGGGAAGATGTCGGACGGCGGCGGCCCGCCAAACCCGGCGCGGCCGCGCTCCTGCGGCTTGCCGGTGCGCGCGTAGTTGACGAACGAGCCGCGCGTGTAGTTGAGCTGCGCGTCCTGCATCGCCACCTGCAGGCGGCGCCCCTTGCCGGTGGTCTGGCGCTCGTAGAGCGTGCTGAGGATGGCGATCGCCATCAGCATGCCGGTGCCGGTGTCGCCGAGGGTCGCGCCCGGGCGGATCGGCCGGCTGCCGACATCGCCGGTGATCGCCATGTTGCCGCCCGCCGCCTGGGCGATCATGTCGAAGGCGAGGTTGTGCTCGTAGGGGCTCCCCTCGCCAAAACCCTTGACCTGGGCATAGATGAGCCGCGGATTGACCGCCGACAGCACGTCGTAGCCGAGCCCCAATTTCTCGATCGTGCCGGGCGCCATGTTCTCGATAAAGATATCGGCCTTCGCAGCCATCTCCTTGACGATCTCGATGCCGCGCGGCGACTTGAGGTTCACCGTCACCGACTTCTTGTTGGCGTTATAGACCATGAAGTAATAGGCGTCGGCGCCCGGCTTGGGACCGGCGCCGAGGATGCGGCCGGGCTCGCCGCCGCGCGGGTTCTCGACCTTGACCACTTCGGCGCCGAGTTGCGCCATGACCTCGGTGCAGGTCGGGCCGGCCTCGAATTGCGTCAGGTCGAGAACGCGGACGCCGGCAAGGCAATTGAGGCGGACGGCACCGGTCATGGCTTGGCTCCCTCGGGTGTTCGTGTGCTAACGATAGCGGAGCCGGCGGAGGGATGCCATGCGTGTCAGGCTCTTCGAGAACTACCGCTTCGTGCTTTACGCGCCGTTTTATGCGGCGCATGCGCTGCAGGCCTACGAGGCCGAGGGGGTCGAGGTCGAGCTCTTGCCCTCGCCGGGCCCGGGCAAGGCCGAGGCGGCGCTGCTCGCGGGCGAGGTCGAGGCGATGTGGATGGGGCCGATCCGCATCATGAAGGCGCACGAGCAGGATGCCGCGTCGCCGCTCACCGCTTTCGCCGAGGTGGTGTGCCGCGACCCGTTCTCGCTGGTCGGCGCGACGCCGAGCCCGCAATTCGCGCTCGCCGATCTGCTCGGCAAGCGCTTCGCGAGCACCAGCGAGGTGCCGACCCCCTGGCTCTGCCTCGAGGGCGATCTGCGGGCGGCCGGCATCGACCCGGCGCGGCTCGAACGGGTGATCGGCCACAGCATGGCCGAGAACGTCGCCGCGCTCGCCGGCGGCGAGATCGACGTCGCGCAATTGTTCGAGCCGTTTGTCGAGCAGGCGGTGCGGGCCAAAGGGCCGAACGGCGGCGCGCATGTCTGGCTGCCGGCGAGCGCGCGCGGGCTGACCAGCTACACGGTGTTCGCGACGACGCGGCAACGCCTCGCCGCCGACCCGGAGCCGTTCCGCCGCATGGTGCGCGCGGTGAAGCAGACGCAGCGATGGGTGGCGGCCAACCCCCCGGCCGCGCTCGCCGAGCTGATCGCCGGCTATTTCCCGGCGCTCGACCGCGCTGTGCTGACCGGCGCGCTCACGCGCTACAAGGTGCAGGGCGTCTGGGCGCAGAACCCCATCCTGCCGGAGGAAGGCTTCTACCGGCTGCAGCGCGCGCTGATCGCCAGCGGCTTCCTCGCCGGCCCGATCCCGTTCGCCGATTGCGCCGACAACCGCCTGGCGGAGGAGGCGATGCGCCCAATAGGGCAGAAAGAACCCTAAGGCCGCGCTTCGAGGATCATGTTGAACGGCGTCTCGGTAGCGCGCCGCACCTCACTGAACCCGCCCGCGGCGATGACCTCGCGCAGCTTCGCTTCGCCCGCCTGCGCGCCGAGCGCGGCGCCGACTTCCTGGGCCAGCGAGGTCGGCACGCAGACCATCGTCGAGGCCGCGTAATAGAGCCGGCTGACGGGGTTGAGGTTGTCTTCGAGCCGGTCGGCGGCGATCGGTTCGACGATCATCCAGGTGCCGTCGGGCTTCAGCGACTGCCGGACATGCGCGGCGGCGCCGGCCGGATCGCCCATGTCGTGCAGGCAGTCGAAGAAGGTGACGAGGTCGAAATCGCTGCCGGCATAGTCCTTCGCCGCGCCGACCTCGAAGCGCACGTTGCCGCTGGCGCCGTGCTCGGCCGCGTGCGCGTTCGCCTCGGCGATCGAGCCTGCATGAAAGTCGTAGCCGACGAATTCGGAGTTGGGAAAGGCGCGCGCCATGAACATCGTCGACCAGCCGTGCCCGCAGCCGACATCGGCGACCCGGGCGCCGCGTTCCAGCTTGGCGACCACGCCGTCGAGCGCCGGCAGCCACTGGCTCACCAGATTGTTGTGGTAGCCGGGGCGAAAGAAGCGCGCGACCGCACAGAACATGCAGCCCGCCTGGTCGCCCCAGGCGACGCCGGCGCCGGTCTTGAAGGCGGGCGCGACCTTGGCGTGGTTGTCGATCAGCGCCGCCATCGTCTCGAACGCGCCGATCAAATTGACCGGGCTGTCGTCGATCGCGAACACCATCGCCTGCTCCGGCGGCAGCGAGAATTTCTCGGTCGCCGCATCATAGGCGAGATAATGCGACGCCGCCTGGTGCGACAGCCACTCGCGCAGATAGCGCGGGTGCACGGCGGCAGCGTCGGCCAGCTCAGCCACGCTCATCGGCCCTTTCGCGTGCAGCGTCTTGTAGAGCCCGAGCTCGTCGCCCAGGCGCACCAGCGCGATGCTCGCCGCACCACCGAGATCGCCCAGCATCTGACCGACGAATTGATGCAGCCTGTCCATGTCGACCATACCCGCCTCCAATGTTCGGTTGTGAAGAATTCACGTCTTAACCCACGAAATATAGGATATATGACGGCATACGATATTATCTATCGAATTGAATTCGGTACAGAGGCGCGCGCGATGATGCTCGACCGAACGGATTTCGGCATTCTGCAGTTGTTGCAGAATGACGCGAGCCTGTCGAACAAGGAAATCGCCGCGGCGATCGGCTTGGCGCCGTCAAGTGCGCATGAGCGATTGCGGCGGCTGCGCCACGAAGGCGTGCTGCGCGGCTCGCACGCCGATGTCGCGCCCAAGGCGATGGGGGTGGGGCTCGAGGCGCTGTTGTTCGTCGACACCTCGAAGCACGAGCGCGGTCTCGTCGACCGCTTCCTCGACGAGATCGTCGAGGTGCCCGAGGTGCGCTTCGCATTCCTCGTGACCGGCGCGCACGATTTCGTCGTGCATGTCGTGGCGCGCGACATGGCGCATCTCAAGGACCTCGTGCTCGACCATTTCACCAACCGTCCGGCGGTGACCCGGATCGAGACCTCGATCATCTACGAGGCGCGGGTGCGCCACGAGCTGCCGCGGCTCGGCGACCCGCTGTGATGCTCTGCTACCCGCCCGCGCCGCAGGCGCAGTCGACATGGAAGATGCGTGCGGCGTTGGCGCCGAGGATCGCCTCGCGCTCGGCCTGGGTCAGCGCACAACGGTCGACCACGCCGCACGGGTCGGGATCGCCGATGCCGAACGGGAAGTCCGAGCCGAGCATCACCTTGTCGGCGCCCGCCACGTCGACGAGGAACCTGAGCGCCAGCGGCTCGAACAGAACCGTGTCGAAATAGAGCCGGCGGAAATTCTCATCCGGGTCGGCGTATTCGCCGTGGATCGCCTTGTTGCGCTTGAGGCGGCCGAGCGCGTAGGGCAGCGCACCGCCAGCATGCGACAGCAGCAGGTTGACGCCAGGGAACCGCGTCAAATGGCCGGAAAACAACAGCCGTGCCACGGCGATCGTCGTGTCGGCGAGGCGGCCGACCGCGTTGATGAGATCGTAGCCGTCGAGCCGGTCGTCGCTGCAGATGTAATGCGGGTGGAGGAAGATTCCCGCCTGGCGCGCCGAGGCGACCTCCCAGAACGGGTCGAGGGAGGGGTCGTCGAGATTGCCGCCGACGCCTTTCGGCTGGGTCGCGATCATCGCCCCCTTGAAGCCGGCGTCGAGCGCCTCCTCCAGCACCTTGGCGGCGAGCCTGCCGTCCTGCAGCGGCACCGTGGCGAGCGCCGAAAGCGAGGGCAGCGCCGCGGCGTCCTTCGCCATGTGCTCGTTGTAGAAGCGCGCCCAGTCGGCGCCCTCCGCGGGCGGCAAATCGTAGCCGTAGACATCGGTCCAGCCGCCGACCAGCTGATGGTCGACCCGCGCCTCTTTGAGCCAGTCGCGGCGCTGGCCGAGATCGTGCAGCCGCGGCTGGATCGGCCGTCCGGGCCCGGCCGCGTTGAACTCCATGCGCGGGCTGGCGGCATCGTGCAGCCGGATCGACGGGAACAGTCGCGTCTCGGCGCGCAGCGCATCGAGCATCGTCGCCGGCACGACATGGGCATGGGTGTCGATGATCATCGGGTTTCCTCCCGCAGCTTTTCGCTGATCGGCCGGTAGAGCCGCACGCGCGGGTCGCGACCCGCGAGGTCGAGGAAGGGGGCGGGGTCGTCGATTACCGCGAGGGCGAATTCCTCCGCGTCGTGATCCAGCCCCACCGCCTTGGTCCAGGCCAGCGGCGCGGCAGCGGGCAGGACCAAATCGCGCGCGTCCTCGAGCCGCAGCAGATGCGCGCCCGCCGGCACGTCGGGCGTCGTGTCGAGGCCTTCCAACAGGTTGCGCCGCCAGTTCGAATGCCGCGCGCGCCAGTCGCCGGTCGAGCCCGGCCCGCCGCGGCCGCGATATTCGGCGCTGTCGAAGATCGCGCCGCTATCGACCTGGTGCAGCGCCAGATAGGGCGCCGGGCAGGGCAGCAGCGATTGAAAGCGCTGCGAGGCGCGGAACCCGGGCACGGTCAGCAGCACCCGGATATGCGCCAGATACCACTCGTGCCATTCCGCCTCGCGATCGTCGAGGCGCATGTCCATTTCGACCATGTAGATCACGGCGTTTCCCTTTAGTCGTCATTGCGAGTGGAGCGAAGCAATCTCGACCCGCCTTGGCCCTCTCCGGAGGGAGATTGCGTCGTCGCGTTGCTCCTCGCAATGACAACCGGCGGCTGCGCCCCTCGCAATGACAACCGGTTGCTCCGCTCCCCGCTAGGGCGACCTCTGCAATGACGCTGGTTTGTCATTGCGGATGGCAAGAGTAGAGTGGCGGCGCGGGAGGAAGGTCGAGGGAAAGGACACGCGCGATGCCCGAGGCAAAGATGGCGCGCAATGGCCCGGCGCCGCATTACGCCGAGCTCTTGGCCCGCGCCGAGGCGCTGATCCCGGTGCTGCGAGAACGCGCCGCGCGTGCCGAGGAATTGCGCCGCCTGCCCGACGAGACCATCGCCGATCTGCACCAGAGCGGCCTCTTCCGCGTGCTGCAGCCGAAGCGCGTCGGCGGCAGCGAGCTGCCGTTCCGTCATCTCGTCGAGCTGGTCGCGGTGATCGCCCGCGGCTGCGGCTCAACCGGCTGGGTGCTGGCCAACCTCGCGGCGCATCATTGGCTCTTCGGCATGTGGCCGAAACAGGCGCAGGACGAGGTGTGGGGCCAGTCGCCCGACAATCTCATCGGCTCGGCCTTGATCTTCCCGCGCGGCCGCGCCCGCCCGGTCGAGGGCGGCTACCGGCTGAGCGGCCGCTGGCCGTTTTCGAGCGGGGTCGATGCCGCCTCGTGGAACCTCATCGGCGGCATCGTCCAGGACGAAGAGGGCAGCGCCACCGGCCCGCGCATCTTCCTGCTGCCGGCCAAGGACTACACGATCATCGACACCTGGCAGGTGATTGGCCTCGCCGGCACCGGCAGCAAGGACGTCACGGTCGAGGACGTGTTCGTGCCGGCCTACCGCACGCTCGCGGTTGACCAGATCGCCGGCGGCCCCAACCCGGGCAGCGAGGTCAACCCGTCGGTGCTCTATCAGCTGCCGGCGATCAGCCTCTTCGCGTTCTGCATCGCCGGGGTGTCGCTCGGCATCGCCCAGGGCGCGATCGAGCATTTCATCGAAACCACCCGCACCCGGCTGTCGAGCTATTCCGGTCGCAACGTCGCCGATTTCAATACCGTGCAGGTGCACGTCGCCGAGGCCGCGGCTTTGGCCGATGCGGCGCGCGCGATCATGCTCGGCGATTGCGACGAGGCGACGCACAGCGTCGGCGAAGGGCGCGTGCCCGATGTCGCGCACCGCGCCCGCTATCGCCGCGACGGCGCCTTTGCCGCGACGCTGTGCACCAAGGCGGTCGATATTCTCTTTGCCGCGACCGGCGGCGGCGCGATTTATGCGCGGAACCCGCTGCAGCGCGCCTTCCGTGACGTGCACGCGGCGAACGCGCATTATGTGCTGAACTGGGACATCAACGGGGCGATGTACGGCCGCGTCGCGCTGGGTCTGCCGCCCGATGCCACGCTCTAAGTCCCGTTCCAAGCGACAAGTCGAGGACGTCAGCGTGCCGAACGATCTACCCTCCGGCGATCTACCCTCCGGCGACCTACCCGGCAGCCACAGCGCGATGGTGCACAGCACCGCGGCCGAGGGCTTCAACGCGCGCGAGTTGCGCAACGCGCTCGGCTCGTTCGCGACCGGCGTCACCATCATCACGACGCGCGACCGCGACGGCAAGCTGCACGGCATGACCGCGAACTCGTTCACCTCGGTCTCGCTCAGCCCGCCACTCGTGCTGTGGAGCAGCTCGCTCTATGCGCAGAGCCTGCCCGCTTTCCAGGAAGGCACGCATTTCGTCGTCAACATTCTCGCCTTCGATCAGATCCCGCTGTCCAACAAGTTCGCCAAGCAAAGCGACGACAAGTTCATCGACACCGACCACGTCATTTCGGAATCGGGGCCGCCGGTGATTATCGGGGCGGCGGCGCATTTCGAATGCCGCAACGAATTCCGCCATTACGGCGGCGACCACATCATCTTCATCGGCCATGTCGAGCGGTTCGCCTACACCGACCGGCCGACGCTCCTGTTCTGCCGCGGCAAGTACATGCGCGGCGAGCCGATCCTCCAGGACTGAGCCGCAATGCCGGAGCCGCAAAACGTCGCGATGATCGGCCTCGGCATCATGGGCGGGGCGATCGCGCGCAACCTCGCCGGGGCCGGGTTTGCACTCGCCGGCTACGATGTCGATGCCGGCAAGATGGCGGCGCTGGCGAAAGACGGGGTGCGCCAGGCGAATTCGGCGGCCGGTGCGGTCGGCGGCGCGGCGATCGCACTGACCTCGCTGCCGAGCGTCGCGGCGCTCGAGGCCACCGTCGCGGAGCTGGCGGCGAACCCCGCGCCGGGGCTCGTCGTCGTCGAAATCAGCACGCTGCCGATTGCCGCCAAGGAAGCGGCGCGCGACCGGCTCGCCGCCGCCGGAATGATTCTGCTCGACTGCCCGCTCTCGGGCACCGGCGCGCAGGCCGCGGTCAAGGACCTCGCGGTCTATGCCAGCGGCGAGGAGGCCGCGTTCGGGCGCTGCCGCGAGCTTTTCGCCGGCTTCGCCCGGGTCACGCATTATCTCGGCGCGTTCGGCAATGGCAGCCGGATGAAGTTCGTCGCGAACCTGCTGGTCTCGGTGCACAACGTCGCCGCCGCCGAGGCGATCGTGCTCGGCACCAAGGCCGGGCTCGACCCGGCACGCATCCTCGAAGTCATCGCCAGCGGCGCCGCCAATTCGCGCATCTTCGAGCTGCGCGGGCCGATGATGGCGGCGGGGGAATACACGCCGCCCACCGCGACGATGCATGTGCTGCAGAAAGACAGCGCCATTATCGCCGAGTTCGCCCGCTCGCTCGGGGTCGCGACGCCGACCCTCGATGCCGCCGCACCGCTCTACGACGAGGCCGAGCACGCCGGCTATGCCGAGGAAGACGTCGCTGCCGTGCACGCGGTGCTCGCCCGCCGCGCCGGGCTGTGACGAGACACGAGGAAGGAAACGCGACGATGCTGACCGATGCGCAACGCGCCGCCTATGACAACGACGGCTTTATCGTCCTCCCCGACGTGTTCTCGGCCGGCGAGGTCGCCGAATTGCGCGCGGTGACCGAGGAGTTCGTGCGCAAGTCGGCGGCGGTCGCGGCGAATGACGAGATCTACGATCTCGAGGACACGCATTCCGCCGCCGCGCCGCGCGTGCGCCGGATCAAGACGCCGCATGCGCATCACGAGGCCTATTTCCGCGCCAGCCGCAGCCCGGCGGTCGTGGCGATCCTCGAAGAGCTATGGGGCAGCGTGCGCTACGACACCGGCAAGCTGAACCTCAAATCGGCCGGCTACGGCGCGCCGATCGAGTGGCACCAGGACTGGGCGTTCTATCCGCACACCAACGACGATCTCGCCGCGGTCGGCATCATGCTCGACGATTTCACGCTGCAGAACGGCCCGATGATGGTGATCCCCGGCAGCCATCGCGGCCCGGTCCACGATCACCACGGCCCGGACGGAAGGTTTTGCGGCGCGATCGAACCCGCGGCGTCGAAGCTCGACCTGGGACAAGCGGTGCCGTGTCTGGGGCCTGCGGGCTCGATCACCGTGCACCACGTCCGCGCGGTGCACGGCTCGGCGACCAATTTCTCCGGGCTGGAGCGGCGCTTCCTGTTGTTCCAATACCGCGCCGCCGATGCCTGGCCGCTCTTGGGCTTCAAGGAAGGGATCGAGAAATTCGACGAGCTGTTGCTGGCCGGCGAGCTGACGCTGCATCCGCGCCTCGCGCCGGTGCCGGTGCGCCTGCCGCTGCCGCCGGCGGCGAACCAGGGCTCGATCTATGAGAACCAGCGGGCGACCGGCCGGCGCTATTTCGCGACCGCCGACGAGACGCCGCGCGCCGTCGCGGCGGAATAGCGGATGCATACCCTCACCCCAACCCTCTCCCGCAAGCGGGAGAGGGGGCGCGCCGGAATAGAGACCCCTCTCCCGCATGCGGGAGAGGGAGGGACCCATCGCGCAGCGATGGGAGGGTGAGGGTGCCGGGACCGCTCGACGGCATCCGCATCGTCGACCTGACGCAGAACGTCGCCGGGCCGCTGGGGACGATGATCCTCGGCGACCAGGGCGCCGACATCGTCAAGGTCGAGCCGCCGGAAGGCGGCGACGCGACCCGCCATTCGGCGCAACGGCGCAACGGGTTCTCGACCTCGTTCCTCAACAACAACCGCAACAAGCGCTCGATCGCGCTCGACCTCAAGACGGCGGCCGGGCGGCGCGCGCTGCTCAAGCTGTGCGAGAAGGCCGACGCCTTCGTGCAGAATTTCCGCCCCGGCGTCGTCGAGCGGCTCGGTATCGACGAGGCGGCGGTGCGCGCGGTGGCGCCCAACATCGTCTACGTCTCGATCAGCGGCTTTGGCGAAATCGGCCCCTATGCGCACAAGCCGGTCTACGACCCGATCATCCAGGCCTATTCCGGACTCGCGACGGTGCAGGCCGGCGCCGACGATGTGCGGCCGCGCATGCTGCGCACGATCCTCCCCGACAAGCTGACCGCGATCACCGCCTCGCAGGCGATCACCGCGGCGCTTCTGGCGCGCGCCCGCACCGGGCAGGGCCAGCATGTGCGCCTGGCGATGCTCGACGCGGTGCTCGCCTTTCTGTGGCCCTCCGACATGGGCGACCAGACCTTTATCGGCAACGAACCGGCGGCCCAGGAAAAGGCGAGCGCGACGGACCTCGTCTACGAAACGAGCGACGGCTGGATCACGGTCGCGGTGCAGACCAACGCGCAATGGGTGGCGCTGACCGAGGCGCTGGAGCGCCCGGAATGGCTCGACGACGCGCGGTTCAAGACACCGGCGTTGCGCCAGGTGAATGTCGAGGCGCGGCTCGCGCTGACCCAGGCGGTGCTCAAGAACGGCCCGGCCGAGCACTGGCTCGACCGGCTGACCAAGGCAGGCGTCCCTTGCGCGCCAGTGCTGACGCGGTTCGCGGTGGTCACGGCGCCGCAGGTGCAGGCCTTGGGCTCGGTCGTCGAGTTCGATCACCCGCGCGCCGGGCGGCTGCGCCAGATGCGCAACGCCGCGCGCTTCGAGGGCACGCCGGCCGCGATCCGTCGCGGTGCGCCGGGGCTCGGCGAGCATAGCGAAGAAATCCTCGCCGAGGCGGGCTATTCGGCGGCGGAGATCGCCGGGCTCAAGGCCGACGGGGTGATCGGCGGGACAAAGGCATGATCGACTTCTATTACTGGCCGACGCCGAATGGCTGGAAGGTCAGCATCATGCTCGAGGAGTGCGGCCTTCCGTACCGCATGATCCCGGTGAATATCGGCAAGGGCGATCAGTTCAAGCCCGAGTTCCTGGCGATCAGCCCTAACAACCGCATGCCGGCAATCGTCGACCACGACGAACCCGGCGGGCCGATGGCGATCTTCGAGTCGGGCGCGATCCTGCTGCATCTTGCCGAGAAGGCCGGCAAATTTGCGCCGACCGACCGGCGCGGCCGCAAGGAGCTGATGGAATGGCTGTTCTGGCAGGTCGGCAATCTCGGGCCGATGGCCGGGCAGCTATCGCATTTCGTCAATTACGCGCAAGAGCAGCACCCCTATTCGCACCAGCGCTACCAGAACGAATACAATCGCTGCCTCGGCGTGCTGGAGCGCCGGCTTGAGGGGCGCGACTACATCCTCGACGAGTATTCGATCGCCGATATGTGCGCATGGCCCTGGGTGCTGATCGCCAAGCCCTTGGGCCAGGACATCGAGGAATTCCCCAATGTCGCGCGCTGGCGCGCGGCGGTGCGCGACCGCCCCGCGGTCAAGCGCGGCGTCGATCTCGGCAAGGAGCTGCGCCGCGCCGCGCCGCCCTCCGAGGAGGAGCGCAAGATACTCTTCAACCAGACCGCCGGGCACCTGCGGGGGTGAACCGCGCGCGGCGCAAATAATTATACAGTGAGGCGGTGAGGCATTGAGATTGGGGTTGCTCGAAACCTCACTGCCTTACCGTCTCATTGTGAGTTAATTTGCGGCGCGCCGCATCACAAGCAGGGAGGAGAGAATGCAGGTTCGCCGCATCGTCACCGGGCATGACGCGAACGGGAAGGCGGTCGTTGCCACCGACGAGACTTTCACCGCGGTCGAGAGTCCGGCCCGGCCCGGCATTTCGCGCGTCGAGGTGTGGTCGACCGACGCGATGCCGGTCGATAATTCGGAAGGCCCGGCGGGCGACGCGCAGCGCGCCGGCTTCGTCAAACGCTACAACTATGTCGGGACCGGCGAGGGCTCGGTAATCCGGGTGACGTCGTTCGCGCCCGGCTCGCCCGGCTTCATGCACCGCACCGAGACCTGCGACTACGCGATCCTCTTGTCGGGCGAGTGCGACCTCGAGCTCGACGACGGCAAGACCGTGCCCATGAAGGCGGGCGACATCTGCGTCCAGCGCGGCACGATGCACGCCTGGGTCAATCGCGGCAGTGCGCCGGCAGTCTTCGCCTTCGTGCTGATCGACGCCGACCCGGTCGAGATGGCCGGCCAGAAGCTGACGACGCACTACCCGTCGCGGTAATCATCCTTGTCGCCGGAATTTTACCCCAGCGTCCGCCGGTAGAGCGCGATCAGGCGCTCCCAGTGGCGCTCGGCGGCGGGGACGTCGTAGCACCAGCGCTCGGGAAACGCGAAGCCGTGGTGCACGCCCATATACATCTCGATCTCGCCTTTGGTGGAGGCGCGCTGGAACAGCGTCTTCAGCTCCTCGACCATCCGCAGCGGCGCCAGCTCGTCATGCTCGGCGCAGCCGATGTGCACCTCGCCCTCGATCTTGGCCAGATGGAGGTGCGGGCTTTCCTCGGCGTCGTTGACCAGCCAGGTGCCGTAGAACGACGCCGCGGCGGCGACGCGGCCGGGATAGCGCGCCGCCGCAGCAAGCGCATAGGGGCCGCTCATGCAGTAGCCGTGAATGCCCACCGCGCCCGCTTTCGCCGCGCTCTGCTTGGCGACGAAATCGAGCATCGCCGCGACGTCGTCCATCACCGGCGGGATGGTCATCTTGGTGCGTACCGCGCGCATCCGCGCGTGGTCGGCGCTGCCGTGGGTCAGCACGTCGGGACCGTAGATCGTGTCGCGCCCGGCCCGGTAATAGAGGTTCGGCAGCAGCACGTAATAGCCCCCGGTCGCCAGCCGCCGTGCCATCATCCGCAACTCTTCGCGAATGCCCGGCGCGTCCATCATCATGAATATCGCCGGATGCGGCCCGCCGCGCTCGGGATGAACGACGAAGGTCTCCATCGCGCCCCCCTTGGTGGCGATGTCGATGGTCTGTTCGAGCATGGCAAATCCTCCGCTGGGGCGTGCCGGACGGCAGGCCGAGCCTTTCACGGCAAGGCCCCTCAATTCAAGCCGGGGCGCGAGCAACCCGCGCGTGAGCCCAATCGGCGCGACCGTTACCTGCCGGTTACGCCATCCCCGATGACGAGGCGTGGAAAAACCGGCATTATGCATCTCACGGGGCGGCTTGGCCTCGGGCTCGGGATTGGGAAGACGTTCGTGGAAAACGGAAGAGGGCATCGCGATCGGGGTCGGCGCCGCGACTTTGACGACGATTTTGGCGGCGGCGGTGGCGGCGGCGGCGGCCGGGATTACGGCGG
>DASZLY010000223.1:0-1970 GCA_035552135.1 Allostellaceae bacterium
CGAACGCGACCGCCAGGCGGTCGTCGCCGGGCTCGCCGACGGCACGATCGACGCGATCGCCAGCGACCACGCGCCGTGGGACCAGGATTCGAAGCGCCTGCCGTTCTCCTCGGCGAGCTACGGCATTGTCGGGCTGGAGACACTGCTGCCGCTGTCGCTCGAGCTTTACCACAACCGGCATATGAGCCTGCTGGACGTGCTGCGCCGGCTGACCGCGGCGCCGGCGCGCATCCTCGGGCTCGGCGTCGGCCGGCTGGCGGCCGGGGCGCCCGCCGACTTCGTGGTGTTCGACCCCGACGCCGCCTATCGCATCGACACCGACCGGTTCCGCTCGAAATCCAAGAACGCGCCGTTCGACGGACGGCCGGTGCAGGGGCGCGTCGAACTCACCGTGGTCGACGGCCGCACCATCTTCGAGCGCGCCGCGGCATGATGAGGAAGTTCCCAGAGCGCCGCGGTGAGGCGGGGGATCCTAGGGACGCCGGAGCTTGCCCACCTCACCCGGCCGCCGCTGCGCGACGGCCACCCTCTCCCCCCAATGGGCGGAAAGGAAAATGACTCTCGTCGCCGCCGTCGCGATCGGCTACCTGCTCGGCTCGATCCCGTTCGGGCTGGTGCTGACGCGGCTCGCCGGGCTCGGCGACGTGCGCAAGATCGGCTCGGGCAGCATCGGCGCGACCAATGTGCTGCGCACCGGCAGCAAGGCGATCGCCGCGGCGACGCTGGCGCTCGATGTCGGCAAGGGCGCCGCGGCGGCGCTGATCGGCTCGGCCTGGGGCAGCGAGGCGATGCTCGCCGCCTCGGCCGCGGTCGTCCTCGGCCACATGTTCCCGGTCTGGCTCGGGTTCCGCGGCGGCAAGGGCGTCGCGACCGCGCTCGGCGTGCTGCTAGTGGTCGCCTGGCCGGTGGCGCTGGTCGCGGGGCTGGTCTGGCTGGCGACGGCGCTGCTCTTCCGCTACTCGTCGCTGGCGGGACTGGTCGCCGCGGCCGCGGCGGCGGCCTATGCCGGGTTTGTCGTCGACGGCGCGCGCGCCGTGCTGGTCGCGCTGGTGGCGCTGGCGGTGATCGCCAAGCATCACCAGAACATCCGCCGCCTCATCGCCGGCACCGAAAGCCGCATCTCCTTTACCAAGGGCTGAGCCCTGGCCGCGCGCGAGCTCGCCCCCGACGAGCGTCTCGACTGGCTGCGCCTCAGCCGCACCGAGACGATCGGCCCGGTCACGTTCTACGCGCTGCTGCGCCGCTTCGGCTCGGCCCGCGCGGCGCTCGACGCGGTGCCGCGGCTCGGCCGGCGCGATGTCACGCCGGCCAGCCGCGCCGCCGCCGAGCGCGAGCTGGCGGCGCTGACGCGAATCGGCGCACGGCTCGTCTGCTGGGGCGAGCCCGATTATCCGCGCGCCTTGGAAGCGGTCGAGGACGCGCCGCCGGTGCTGACCCTGCTCGGCCGCGGCGAACTCCTAGCGGCGCCGATCGTCGCCGTCGTCGGCGCGCGCAACGCCTCGGCCAGCGGCAAGCGCCTGGCATACGACCTCGCCGCCGGGCTCGGCGAAGCGGGGATCGTCGTCGCCTCGGGCATGGCGCGCGGGATCGACGCGGCGGCGCATGGCGGCGCGCTGGCGACCGGCTCGATCGCCGTCGTTGCCGGCGGCGCCGACATCATCTACCCGCAGGAGAATCGCGGGCTCTACGAGGCGCTGGCGCAGGAGGGCGCGGTCGTCGCCGAATTGTCGCTCGGCACCGAGCCGCAGGCGCGCCACTTCCCGCGCCGCAACCGCATCATCTCGGGCATGGCGCTCGGCATCGTGGTGGTCGAGGCGGCGGCGAAATCGGGCTCGCTGATTACCGCGCGCTTCGCGCTGGAGCAGGGCCGCGACGTCTTTGCGGTGCCGGGCTCGCCGCTCGACCCGCGCAGCCGCGGCGCCAATGATTTGCTGCGCAATGGCGCGACGCTGACCGAGAGCGCGGCCGAC
>DASZLY010000224.1:0-3662 GCA_035552135.1 Allostellaceae bacterium
CCTCGTGAACCGACAATTCGGCCGGATGCTCGATCTCGGCGCGCGGGGTGGGGAACTCAGCCGTCTGCTCGGCGAGCGGCCGGGCGCCACGCAGGTCGTCGCCGCCGAGCCGGCCGCGGCGCTGGTGGCCGCCGCACCCGCGCCGCGCGTCTGCGCCGACCCAGAACTGATCCCGTTCCGCGATGCTTCGTTCGACCTTGTCGCAAGCTGCCTGGCGCTGCACTGGTGCGCCGACCTGCCCGGCGCGCTGGTGCAAATCCGCCGCGCGCTGAAACCCGATGGCTTGCTCTTGGCGGCGCTGTTCGGCGGCAGCACGCTCGTCGAGCTGCGCACGGCACTGTTCGAGGCCGAGCTCGCCGAGGAAGGCGGGGTCAGCCCGCGCGTATCGCCGACCGTCGAGCTCGGCGACGCCGCCGCGCTCTTGCAGCGCGCGGGCCTCGCGATGCCGGTCGCCGACAGCGAGACGATCACCGTCACCTACCCCGACATCGTCGCGCTGATGCACGATCTGCGCGGCATGGGCGAAAGCAACGCGCTCGCCGCGCGCCGCCCGTTCCTTCGCCGCGGGACACTGGCCCGCGCCGACGCGATCTACGCCGAGCGCTTCGCGACACAAGACGGCCGCATCGCCGCGACCTTCGAGGTGCTGTTCCTCGCCGGCTGGGCGCCGCATCCTGACCATGCGAAGCCGCGCTCCGGCCCGCGCCGGCGGATCGCCTAAACCAGCAAATCCCGCAGCATTGCGATGAGCGGCTTGTCGGCGGGCGGCATCGGGTAATCGGTGAGCTGCGCCGGGCGCACCCATTTGAGCCGCTGGCCCTCGCGCGAGCTGGCGATGCCCTGCCATTTGCGGCAGACGTAAAGCGGCATCAGCAGGTGGAAATTCTCGTAGGCATGCGAGGCGAATGTGAACGGCGCGAGGCACGTCTCGTGCGTGCCGATACCGAGCTCCTCGTCGAGCTCGCGGATCAGCGCCGCCTCCGGCGTCTCGCCGGGCTGCACCTTGCCGCCGGGAAATTCCCATAAGCCCGCGAGATGCTTGCCGGGCGGCCGCTCGGCCAGAAGCACGCGGCCGTCGGCGTCGATCAGTGCCACCGCGGCGACGAGCAGTATCGGCTTTTCCGCCGCCTCCGCCATCCCCGCTATTTCCACAACCGCTCGCTGGCGATGCGCGCGCCCTCGGCGAGCGCGCCGAGCTTGGCCCAGGCGATCGACGGCACCACCATATTCTGCTGCGCGGCGAAGGTGGCGAAGCCGCAATCAGTGCCGGCGACGACACGCTCGCGTCCGACGAGCCGCGCGTAATTCTCGATGCGCTGGGCGACGAGCCTGGGGTGCTCGACAAAATTGGTCGTCGAGTCGATGCAGCCCGGCATCAGGATCATGTCGTCGGGGATTTTCTTTTCGCGCAGCTCTTCCCATTCATGCGCGTGGCGCGGATTGGCGGCCTCGAAGAGCAGCGCCTGCGGCCGCGCCTTCTTGGCGACGTCGAACACCGTCGCGAGCGGGATGTCGTGGGTGTGCGGCCCCTCGTAATTGCCCCAGCAGATGTGCAGCCGCATCGCCTCGCGCGGAATGTTGCGCGTCGCGTGATTAACCGCGGCGATATTGCGCTCGGCAATTTTGAGGAACTCGGCATCGGAGAGGTGCTGATACTGGTTGTGCCGCGCCGAGCCGAGATCGGGCGCGTCGATCTGTAGGATGAACCCGGCCTGGTGGATCGCCTCGTATTCCGTGGCGAGTGCATCGGCCAGCGCTTCGACATAGGCGTCTTCGTTCTTGTAGAAGCGGTCGGGGACGAACTTGGTCAGCACCCCCGGCGAGGCGGCGTTCATGAACGCCTCGGCCGGATGCTCGGCAGCGGCGGCGGCGCTGAGGTTGGCGATGTCGGTGTCGAGCGGTGTGCGGTTCTCATAAGCCACCGGGCCGGTGCAATAGGGCACCGCAGCGGCGGCGAACCACGACGTGCCGCCGCGCTGCGCGCGCAGCCGCGCCATGAAATCGGGATGGTCGAGGATGTCGCGATGCGCCGCGGTCTGCGGCGGCGCCGAATGGTCGGTGCCGGTATCCGAGCCGATCCCCGACAGGCGGTGGCGGACGTAGAAAGTGTAGCTGATCTTGCTCTGTTCGCCGTCGCAGACGCTGTCGATGCCGACGGCGACCTGCTGCTTGACGATTTCGCGCACCGCGGCGGCGAGTTGCCGGCTGAAAGCAGCCTCGTCGACCGTCTTGCCGACCTCGTGGGCCATGACCTGCGCCAGCACGTCGGGATGGCGCGGCAGGCTGCCGACATGCGTCGTCGGGATGCGATCGGTGCTGGTTTTCATCGCGGCCTCCTCGGCGGTCGCCGCGATGCTTCCACGCCCCTGCTAGCGATGCAAGCGGCCCTTGCCTAGCGGGCGCCGGCGGCAAGTCCCTGCGCGCCGAGCGCCAGGCGACGCGAGCGCAGCGGCTTCAGCACGAACAGCGCCATTCCCACGACCACGAAATTCATGATCGCGGTCACCACGAACACCATGTGCCAGCCGCCGGTCGCCGCCTTGATGAGGTTCGCCAGCGGCACGAGAAACGCGGCAACGCCCTTTGCGGTGTAAAGGAAGCTGAGATTGGTCGTCGCGTATTGCGGGCCGAAGCTGTCGGTGCAGGTCGACGGGAAGAGGCTGTAGATCTCGCCCCAGGTCAGGAAAATGAGCCCGGCGAAGACGATGAACGCCCAGGGCGTGGTGCCGAGCGACCCGAGCAGCCAATAGCTGATGCCGCCGAGGAAGAAGGCGAGCGCCATCGTGTTCTCGCGGCCGATATTGTCCGATACCCAGCCGAAAAGCGGGCGCGCCAGCCCGTTGAAGACATTGTCGACCAGCAGCGCCACGGTCAGCGTCGTCGCCGCGCCGAGCACCGCGACATTGGCGACGTTGAAGTCGCGCGCGATCAGCGCGACCTGCGCCGTCGCCATCAACCCGCTCGCCGCGACGAGCAGAAACATCACGTACATCACCCAGAAGACAGGCGTCATCAGCATCTGTTGCGGCGTGAAACTTTGCGCCGTCTGGATCACCTTCGATGCCGCGCTCGCCGCCGGCACCTCGCCGGCAAACGGCCCGCGCATCAGCCAGGCCAGCACAAAGACGACGGCGCCCTGGACGATGCCGAACCAGAAGAACGCCGCCTCGTAGCCATAGGCGGCGATGACCTCACGGATCGGTACCACGGTCAGCGCCGCGCCGGCGCCGAACCCGGCTGCGGTCAGTCCGACCGCGAGCCCGCGCCGGTCGGGAAACCATTTGACCGCGTTGCCGACGCAGGTTGCGTAGATCGCGCCGGCGCCGATGCCGGACAACGCCGCCCCGAGATAGAGCATCGCCAGCGTGTCGGCACTCGCGTTGACGACCCACGCGATCGCGATCATCACGCCGCCAAAAGCGATTACCAGGCGCGGACCGTTTTTTGAGCCGATCCGGTCGACGATCCAGCCTTCGAGCGGGGTCAACCAGGTTTCGAGCGCAACGAACACGCTGAACGCGACTTGGATGTCGGCAACGGGCCAGCCGTGCTTGACCTCCATCGGATGGACGAACAGCGTCCAGCCATATTGCAGATTGGCGATCATCACCATGCAGGCGATGGCGATGATCAGCTGTAGCCAGCGATTAGCCGCCGGCTGC
>DASZLY010000225.1:0-1600 GCA_035552135.1 Allostellaceae bacterium
GAGCCGCGGCCGGCTCTACCCGGAGCCCGAGCACGAGATGCGCTCGCCGTTTCAGCGCGACCGCGACCGCATCATCCACTCGACCGCGTTCCGCCGGCTGAAGCACAAGACGCAGGTTTTCGTCTATCACGAGGGCGACCATTACCGCACGCGGCTGACCCACAGCCTCGAAGTGGCGCAGATCGCGCGCTCGATAAGCCGCTCGCTCGGCCTCGACGAGGACCTCGCCGAGGCGCTGGCGCTGGCGCACGATCTCGGCCATACGCCGTTCGGCCATGCCGGCGAGGAAGCGCTCAACGCCGCGATGGCGGATTACGGCGGGTTCTCGCACAACGAACAGACCCTGCGCATCCTGACGCGGCTCGAACACGGCTATGCCGAGTTCGACGGGCTCAACCTGACCTGGGAGGCGATCGAGGGCACGGTCAAGCATAACGGGCCGCTTGCGGCGCCGCTGGCGCCGTCGATCGCCGAGTACGATGCGCGCCACCAGCTCGACCTCGACCATTATGCCGGGCCCGAGGCACAGATCGCCGCGCTGTCGGACGACATCGCCTACAACAACCACGATCTCGACGACGGGTTGCGCGCCGGGCTGTTCGGTGTCGCCGATCTCGCCGATGTGCCCCTGGTCGGCCCGGTCTTCGCCGAGGTCGCGGCGCACTATCCGGGGCTCGCCGAGCCGCGCCTGATCCACGAATCGATTCGCCGAATGATCGACCGCATGGTGCGCGACATGGTCGCCGAGACCGGCGCGCGGCTCCGCGACAGCGGCGCCAGATCGGCCGACGACATCCGCGCGCTGGGCCGGCCGGTGGCGGTGTTTTCCGACGCGATGCGGGATAACGACCGGGCGCTCAAGCGTTTTCTATACGAGCGGATGTACCGGCACTATCGGGTTAACCGCATGAGTCACAAGGCGCGCCGGGTGGTACGCGAGCTGTTCCAGCTGTTCCTTGGTGAGCCCGAATGCTTGCCGGCGGAGTGGCGCCAGGCGGCATCGTGCGGCGACGCGGACGGGCGGGCGCGCATCGTCGCCGACTATCTCGCCGGCATGACCGACCGATTTGCCCTCGACGAGCATCGCCGCTTGTTCGATACCTACGCAGCGGTATAGCGACATCTCGATGGGTGACATTTTCGGCGATTTTCGCCGTCTCGTTCTGGCTGCGCTCGATGATCTGGCGACGGCGGGCACGCTGCCGGCAGGGCTTGATGCCGCGCGCGTCGCGGTCGAGCCGCCGCGCGACCCGGCGCATGGCGATCTCGCCACCAACGCGGCGATGGTGCTGGCCGGCCAAGTCAAGCGCAACCCGCTGGAATTGGCCGAGGTCATCGCCGCGGCGCTGCCCGGGCGTGTGCTCGACAGCGCCGGGTATCGCGGCGGCGGGTTCACCGCCGCGGTGGCGCGGCCGGGCTTTATCAACATCCGGCTCGCGCCGGAGATCTGGCACGCGCGACTGCGCGGAGTTCTCACGGCAGGCACCGCCTACGGTGACTCCACCGGCGGCGGCGGGCGGCGGGTCAATGTCGAGTTCGTCTCGGCCAACCCCACCGGGCCGATGCATGTCGGCCACGGGCGCGGCGCGGTGGTCGGCGA
>DASZLY010000226.1:0-20397 GCA_035552135.1 Allostellaceae bacterium
GGGCTGCACGCGCACCACGCCGGGGATCGCGGCGAGGAGGCCGGGTATGTCGGGGCCGATTGCCTCGACATCGATGACATAGCCGCCGCCGAGCACCATTGCCGCGAGTTCGGTCACCGTGCCTTGCAAGGCGAGCTTGCCGCGGTTGAACAGAGCGACGCGGTCGCACACGCTCTGCACCTGGTCGAGATGGTGCGACGACAGCAGCACCGCGGTGCCGTCAGCCTTGAGGCCGCGGATCATGTCGAGGAATTCCAATGTCGAATGCGGGTCGAGCGCGGTCGTCGGCTCGTCGAGAACCGCGACGCTCGGCCGTTTCATCAGGACTTCCGCGAGCCCCAGCCGCTGCCGCATGCCTTGCGAATAGGTGGTGACCCGCTGGTTGCCGACATCGCCGAGCCCGACGCGGTCGAGCATGGCGGTAAAGCGAGCGTCGATTTCGCGCCGCGAGAGGCCGGCGAGCCGCGCGGTGTAGGTCAGATTGTCGCGCGCCGACATGTTCTCGTAAAAGCCGATCTGGTCTGGCAGGTAGCCGACCCGGCGCTTCACCTCGAGCGGGTCGCGCAGCGGGTCGAACCCGGCGACGATCGCCTGGCCGCTGGTCGGCTCGGTGAGGCCGAGCAGCATCAGGATCGTCGTCGTCTTGCCCGACCCGTTCGGTCCGAGAATGCCGACGATCTCGCCGGCGGCGACCGCGAAGTCGACATGGTCGACCGCGAGGTTGTCGCCGTAGCGCTTGGTCAGCGCGCGGGCCTCGATAACGGGCTCGGCCATCGTCGCGCGCCTAGCGCCGGCCGAAGCGAGCGACCGCGAAGACCACGACAAGCAGCGCGACGGCGATGATCGCGATGCCGATCGCGCCCCACAGCGTCGAGGTGAGCACGGTGATGCGAAAATTCGCCGATTCCGAAATCCCGCCGGTCGCCGCGGCGCGCACGGTCATCTGGTAGTCGCCGGCGATGGCCCGCTCCGACGGGGTCAGCGCCATCTTGACGTTCTGCGTCGCGCCGGCGGCGAGCGAGGTCACGCTCTTGGGGTCGAAGCTCGTCTTCCAGCCTTCGGGCGCGGTCGCCGACAGCTCGATGTCGCGCGCCGCCTCGCTGCCGTCATTGCGCAGCACGACCGTGAGTTGGCTGTCCTGCCCGGCATAGGCGTCACCCGACAGGCGGCCGCCTTCGCCCGAGACCGCCAGGCGCGGCTGGCCGAGAATGGTCAGCGACAGCGGCAGATCGGCGCTCGCCTGCTCGGTCTTGGCATGGACGGTGAGCTTGTAGTCGCCGGCCTGGGTCTCCCGCGGAAGGGTCACCGCAGCATCGAGGTCCTTCGATTTGCCCGCCTCGATCGGGATGCTGGTCAGCTGCTGCGAACCGTATGCCTCGCTGAAGTTGACTTGGAAATTCTTCGGCGCATCGGCGGTCAGGTTGATCGTCGCGTTGCGGCCGCTGTCGTTGGTCACGGTGACCCGGTATTTGAACGCGGTTGTCGCGGTGCCGCGCAAATCGGGGAAAGTCGTCGTCATCTTGAGCTTGGCCGGGACTTCCTGGCCGACGGTGACGGTCAGCGGCAGCTTCAGATCCTGGTTGCCGCCTTTGGCCTCGACCGTGAAGTGATAGTCGCCCTGGCCGGTTCCGCTCGGCGGCTCGAGGCGAAGCTGCAGGCTTTCGTCGGAATCGGGCGGGATCTCGACCGCGCCGACCGGCTGCCCGCCGCCAAGCACGGTGGCCTTCCAGCCCGGTGCCACTTCCGGCACCGAGATCGCCAATTGCTGCGGCGGC
Organism: Allostellaceae bacterium; assembly: GCA_035552135.1. Lineage (GTDB taxonomy): Bacteria > Pseudomonadota > Alphaproteobacteria > ATCC43930 > CGMCC-115725 > DATARH01. Next base: position 1,776 of record DASZLY010000226.1, read on the forward strand.
AGCTTGTAGTTGTGGATCGACACATCGACCGTCGTCGTCTCGCCGGCCTTCACCGTTAGCGACGGATAGCGCGTCGTCATGAAGACGCCGGTGAGCGCTTGCGGCTCGGCCGCCGATGCCGATGCCGCGGCGGCGGGGCCGGCGCTTAGCGCCGCGGCGCTCGCGATCAGGAACGCGACTGCAGCAAGCCGCCTCAGCATCCGGGATCCTCCCATGTTTTCAACCCTGGTGTTGCGCGTGATCGTGCGCCGTATCGCGCGGGTGGGGTTTTACGCCGTCTGCCGGCCGGCAGGAATGCGACGCGCCGCCTCTGGCCATACACCCCTGGCCGGCGCTCCAATAGATCACGCCGCGGGCGTTCGACACTTAAGTTTTTGTAATGTGCCGCCCGATCGGCTTGGAGCCCGGCGGGCTCAGAAGATGTTCCACCAGCTCTTTTGGGCCGGCTGTCCGGTGGCGGCGGTGGCGGTGCCGCCGACCAGCGCATAGGCGTTTTCGTACCAGTGGCTGCCCGGATAGTTGTAGCCGAGCACAGCGGCGTTGGCCTGCGCCTCCTTGGTAAGGCCCAGCGCCAGGTCGCATTCGACCAGTCGCTCCAGCGCCTCGGGGACGTGCGTCGTCGTCTGGTAATTGTCGATCACCCGCTTGAAGCGGTTCATCGCCGCGAGGTACTCGCCCTGCTTCAAATAGTAGCGACCGATCTCCATCTCCTTGCCGGCGAGATGGTCGTGGGTGAAGTCGAGCTTCAGCTTGGCGTCGCGCGCGTATTTGCTGTCGGGAAAGCGGCGCACCACGTCGTCGAGCGCCCGGACCGCCAGCTCGGTGATCTTCTGGTCGCGGCCGACATCGGTGATCTGGATGTAGTAGCAGATCGCCTTCACGTAATAGGCGTAGGCGATTTCCTTGTTGCCGGGATGCAGCTGAATGAAGCGATCGGCGGCGAGGATGGCGTCGTCGTACTTGCCGTTGGCGTAGTCGGCATAGATCGCCATCAGCTGCGCCTTGGTCGCCCACACCGAATAGGGGTGCTGGCTTTCGACCTGGCCGAAAGTCCCCGCGGCCTTGCCGTAATCCTCGCTGACGAGCTGGTCCATCGCGTTGTTGTAGAGATCGTCGACCGGCTTCTCGATATAGGCTTCCTGCTTGCCGGCGCCGCTGCAGGCGGCGAGCGACAGCAGCAGCGCGGCGCCGAACCGCGGCAGGCGGCGCGAGAGCGAAAGCGACAGACGCATCATCGACCCGATATTAACTCACCGTTGGTGGCACGGCCGGCTTATAGCACGGATTTGCGCGCCGCCAGATGCAGGTCAGCCGGAGTGGCCTTAAGCGTGGGCCCGCTGCGCGACCGGCCAGGCGACCACCGGCAGGTCGGCGGCGTCGGCGAGCGTCGTCGCGCACCACGCGTCGCGGTCGGCGAAGAGCGCGGCGAGCAGCATCCTGGTGTGCGCATGTCCCGAACGCGCGCCGCGGAACTGGCCGATGATCGGCGCGCCGGCGAGGTAGAGGTCGCCATAGGCGTCGAGCAGCTTGTGGCGGACGAACTCGTCGGCGTAACGCAGCCCGCCGCGGTTCAGCACGCGGTCGCCGCTGATGACGATGGCGTTTTCCAGCGAGCCGCCCTGCACCAGCCCGGCGGCTTTCAGGCGCTCGACATCGTCGAGGATGCCGAAGGTGCGCGCCCGGCTCAGCTCGACCCGGAACGTGTCCGGCTCGAACGTCATCATCATGTCCTGGAAGCGGATGAGCGGATTCTCGAACTCAATCTCGAAGCTCATCGAAAAGCCGTGATCGGGCAGCAGCGCGGCGCTCGCGCCCTGGCTCGCGATCTCGATCGGCTTGAGGATCTTGATCGCCCGCCGCGGCAACGCCTGGGCGATGGTGCCGACGCGGTCGATCAGCGTCATGAACGGCGCGGCGCTGCCGTCCATCGCCGGCACCTCGGCGCCGTCAAGCTCGACGACCGTATTGTCGATTCCGCTGCCGGCAAGCGCCGCCATCAGATGCTCGATCGTCTTGACCTCGATGCCTTCGCCGTTCGACAGCACCGTGCACAGCGTGGCGTTGACCGTGTTGTGCCACAGCGCGGGGATCTCGGCGCCCGCGTCGACGCGGTGGAACACGATGCCGGTGCCCGGCGCGGCGGGACGCAGCGTCATCGTGACGCGCTCCCCGCCGTGGAGGCCGATCCCGCGGCAGGTTGCCGGGCCAGCCAATGTCCGTTGCCGGATTAGTCCCCTGTCCCCCACGCTCGCCCCTTGCGCTTGAAATGCAACGACCCCGATGCAAAAGCTAACCATGCCGCCGTGCCGCCACAAATCACTCTTTGTTGCAGTTTGTTACACGCTCGACACCATTTTTCCACAATGAAATCAATGCGATAGGTGCATACGCCAAGAGCGCGCGCAACGTTGTGCGCGCGGTCTCAGCGACGAATATGCGACTCGCTGGGGTCAGTTCGCCTGGCGGCGCAAGAAGGCCGGGATGTCAAGGAGATCGTCTTCCTTGGTGTTTCCGGCGCGCTCCTCGGGTTCGAGCGGCGGCAAACGCGGCTGCACCGGACGCCCGGCCGCGGCTTGCGGCGGCGTGGCGGGGCGCTGGGCGGGCAGCGGCGCGGCGGCCGGACTTGGCGCGGGCGCTGCGGCCGCCGGGGGGGGCGGCGTCGCCCGGATCCGGCCGACGCCGGTCACTCGCTCGATGAGGCTCGGGCCGCGGGCGCGCGGCCGCGCGCCCGCGGCATCGGCGGCCGACGGCACCGCCGGATGAGCCAGCGGCACCTGACGCTGCACACCGGGATCGACCGGCTTCGGTGCGATAAAGGCGCCGCCGCGCACGGCGGCGCTTTCCGCCGCCTCCGCAACCGGCGGCGCCGGCTCGGCGGCGGCGAGCGCCGGTGTCGGCGCCGGCCGCATCTCGCTGCGCGGCGGCGTGCCGGCGTTCTGCGTAAGCATCGGCTGGGTATAGCCGCCGCGCATCGCGGTCGCGGCGTCGGTCGAGGGTAGCCGGGTGCCGAGCGTCGGCGCTCGCTCGCCCTGCGGGTTGTCGTTGTCGATGCCGGTGGCGACGACGGAGATGCGCATCCGGCCTTGCAGCTTCTCGTCGAAGGTCGAGCCGAAGATGATGTTGGCGTTGGGGTCGACTTCCTCGCGCACGCGGTTCGCCGCCTCGTCGACCTCGAAGAGGGTCATGTCGAGCCCGCCGGTGATGTTGATGAGGACGCCGCGCGCGCCCTTCATCGAGACGTCCTCGAGCAGCGGGTTGGAGATCGCCGCCTCGGCCGCGTCGACCGCGCGGCGCTCGCCCTCGGCCTCGCCGGTGCCCATCATCGCCTTGCCCATCTCGCTCATCACCGTGCGGATGTCGGCGAAGTCGAGGTTGATGAGGCCGGGCATCACCATCAGGTCGGTGACCCCGCGCACGCCGGCATGGAGCACGTCGTCGGCCATCTTGAAGGCGTCGGCGAAAGTGGTGCGCTCATTGGCGACGCGGAACAGGTTCTGGTTGGGGATGATGATCAGCGTGTCGACGAATTTCTGCAGTTCCTCGATCGCCCCCTCGGCGGTGCGCATCCGGTGGACGCCCTCGAAATGGAACGGCTTGGTGACGACGCCGACCGTCAGAATTCCCGATTCGCGGGCGATGCGGGCGATCACCGGCGCCGCGCCGCTGCCGGTGCCGCCGCCCATCCCCGCGGTGATGAACACCATGTTCGAGCCTTGTAGCGATTCGAGGATGTCGTCGATCGCCTCCTCGGCCGCCGCCCGGCCGACATCGGGCCGCGACCCGGCGCCGAGCCCGCGCGTCACGCCGATGCCGAGTTGGATCTTGCGTGGCGCAGTCGATAGCTGCAGCGCCTGAGCGTCGGTGTTGCAGGCGATGAACTCGCAGCCGATGAGATTGGAGCGGATCATGTTGTTGACCGCGTTGCCGCCGGCGCCGCCAACCCCGATGACGGTGATGCGGGGCTTAAGCTCCTGCTCGTCTTTCGGGATGCTCAAATTGATCATCGTGCCCTCCACGCTGCGCGCGGCTGCTGTCCCCATCCGGCCCGGTGCCGGCTCCCCCGAGCGATTGCCGCGAAGCGCGACGAGCCGGCCCTTGCCCCCGGCACGCCTCGCTGGCGTTTCCCAACTCTACGCGATTTGGCAGAAACGCCATACCCGCGGCCAGGAAAAAATCGAGCCGCCGGCTAAAAATATTCCCTGATCCAGCCCGCCACCTGGCCGAGCAGGCCGCGCGCCGGCAGGCCCGGCTGACGCGGCCGCTCGGCCTTTTCCGACATCGCGAAATGCAACAGCCCGGCGGCGGTCGAGAAGGCCGGGCCGTGCGTCGACTCGGCCAGTCCCTTGACCCGCAACGGCCGGCCGATCCGCACCTGCTTGTCGAGGATCAGCCCCGCCAGCTCCTTGACGCCATGCAGCTGGCAGGCGCCGCCGGTGAGCACCACCCGGCGCCCGGCGATCTTGTCCGAACCGCCGGCTTCGAGGCGGTTGCGCACCATCTCGAACGTCTCCTCGATGCGCGGCGCGATGATCCGTACCAGCATCGATTTCGGCACGTGGTTGGCGTGCCCGTCCTCTTCCTCGCCGATCTGCGGCACCGCGATCATCTCGCGCTCGTCGAGCGTCGTCGAGATGGCGCTGCCGAACAGCGCCTTCATGCGCTCGGCATGGGCGAGCGTCGTCGAGAGGCCGCGGGCGATGTCGTTGGTGACATGCGCGCCGCCGACCGGCACCGAGTCGGTGAACACCAGATTGCCGCCGACAAAGACGCCGATCGTCGTTGTCCCGCCGCCCATGTCGATGACCGTGACGCCGAGGTTCATCTCGTCCTCGACGAGGCAGGCGAGCCCCGCCGCGTAGGGGCTGACGACAAACGCATCGGGCTCCAGCATCGCGCGCGACACCGCGGCGCTGTGGTTGCGCACCGCCGCCGCGGTCGCGGTCACAATGTGCATGTTGACGCCGAGCCGGGTGCCGATCATGCCGCGCGGGTCGCGGATGCCGCGACTGTCGTCGATCGAGAACCCGACTGGGAAGGAGTGGATGACCGCGCGATCGCCCGAGTCGCGCATCGCATAGCCGCGCTCCAGCACATGGCGCATATCGCCGTCGCTGATCTCGCGCCCGCCGGTGCCGATCTCGGCCTTGACCATGCGCGACGGTCCGAACCCGGCCGACAGGCTGATCGCGACGCCCTCGATCGTCTCGTCGGCCATCTCCTCGGCGGCGTGGACCGCGGTGCGGATCGAGTCGCTGACCTCGTCGAGATTGACGATGGCGCCCGATTTGATGCCGCGCGACACCTGGTGGCCGATGCCGAGAATGCGCGGTTCGCTGCCGTCGACGCGGGCGATGAAGCAGCAGATCTTGGTCGAGCCGATATCGAGCCCGGCGATCAGGCTGCCGCGCGGGCGGGCGGTCTGTGCCCGGGGGCGCGGCGCGGCGCCGTTTCCCGCATTGCCCTTGCCGCTCCCCGGCCGCAATCTGGCCGCGATCGTCGTCGCCGCGCTCATGTGTTCTTCCCCAGCGGATGGTTCTTTTTCGGCGCCTCTTTCGGCCCGGTGTCGGTGACCTTCACCACCAGCCGGTCGGGGAACCGCAGATCGATCGTCGCGACGTCGCGCTGCAGGATACGGCTGGTGGATTCGAGCTGGGCGAGGCGGGACCAGGCGCCCGCGACATCGTCCTCCGGCAGCAGCACTTCGATCAGATTGTCGACCCGCACATTCCAGCGCCGGTCGCCGACCAGGGTCACCGCGGTAACGTGCGCGGCGAGCGAAGGCTCGCCGGCCAACAGGTCGAGCAGCTGCGTCGCGCCGTGCCGCGCCTCGTCGCCGCCGATGACGCTCGGCAGCTTGGCGAAGCGCGACAGGTCGCTGACCGGGATCACCGCGCCGTCGCGGTCGATCAGGTCGAGCTTGCCGCCGTCGTGCTGCCACACGCCGAGCGGTTGGCGCTCGACCAGGCGGACATAGATCGTGCCGGGCAGGCGGCGCTCGATCGCCGCCGAGCGCACCCAGGGCAGCGCCTCGAGCTGCTGCTTGGCGCGCGACGGGCTGACGCCGAGGATCGGCGTGCCGGCCTGGGCGTCGAGCGCGGCGAGGATCGTCGCCCGGTCGGTGGTGGTGCGGCCGACGACCTGGATGTCGTCGACGGTGAGGCCGAGCTTTCCCGTCAACGCGAGCAGCGAGCCGCCAAAGCTCTGCGGGGGCTGGGACAGCCGCGCCTGCGACCCCACGGTCCCGTGCGTGATGCCGCTCATCACCACGCCGAGACCGAGCCCGGCAGCGAGCGCCAGCGGCGCTCCCCACAACGCCGCGCGGCGCAGGCTGCGTGATGTCCGGCGCCGCCGCGGGCGGGCCGGTTTGGCGCGAGCCGCGGCCTTAGCCATTCGCGGTCCCCCCGGCAGGCCAGTTCGCCGCGGGCCGGCCGACGCGGCGGATTTCCCATTCCAGCACGACGCCGAACTGCGCGTGTACCCGGCGGCGCACCTCTTCGCCCAGCCCCTCGATGTCGGCGGCGCAGGCGTCGCCGGTGTTGATGAGGAAATTGGTGTGCTTTTCCGACACCATCGCGCCGCCGCGCCTGAGTCCGCGGCAGCCCGCGGCGTCGATCAGCCGCCAGGCCTGGTCGCCCGGCGGGTTGGCGAAGGTCGAGCCGCCGGTGCGCGCGCGAATCGGCTGCGAGGCCTCGCGCGCCGCCTTGATCTCGTCCATGCGCGCCGCGATCGCCGCCGGCTCGCCGCGCCGTCCGCGCAGCATCGCGCCGGTGAAGATCCAATCCTCGGGCGCCGCGGAATGGCGGTAGGAGAGGCCGAGCTCGCCGGCGGCGACGCGGTGGACCGTGCCCTTGCGGTCGACGGCGCTCGCCTCGACCAGCACATCCTTGATCTCGCTGCCATAGGCGCCGGCGTTCATCCTGAGGCCGCCGCCGATCGTGCCCGGCACACCCGAGAGGAATTCGAGCCCGGCCACTCCCGCTTCGGCCGCCGTCAGCGCGACATTGAGGTCGAGCGCCCCGGCGCCGGCGCGCAACGCGTCGCCGCTCGCCGCGGCCTCGACAAAGCCGCGCCCGAGCCGGATCGTCACGCCGGGGATCCCGCCGTCGCGCACCAGCAGGTTCGAGGCGACGCCGATTACCGTGACCGGAATCTCGCCGGGCAGCGACTTGAGGAATTCGGCGAGGTCGGCTTCGTCCGCCGGGCGGAACAGAACTTCCGCCGGCCCGCCGACGCGGAACCAGGTCAGGGGCCCGATCGGCGCAGCGGCGGTCAGCCGGCCGCGCACCGGCGGCATGCGGTCGATCAGGGCAGTTTGGCTGGCGGCGCGCGCCATCATGCGACCCGGCTCCGGCTGTCGCCGGAAACGTCCTGGGCTGCCAGCTCGGCCGGCAGGGCGTTCGCCCAGTTGGTGATCGACCCGGCACCAAGGCAGACGACGATGTCGCCGAACCGGGCGAGCCCGCGCACCGTCTCGGCAAGCTGGGCGGGGTCTTCGAGCGCCTGCGCGCGGCGATGGCCGTGCGCCGCGATCCCGGCGACCAGCGCGTCGCGGTCGATGCCCTCGATCGGTGCCTCGCCAGCGGCGTAGACATCGGCGACGAGCACGATGTCGGCATCATTGAAACAGGTGCAGAACCCATCGAACAGATCGGCGAGCCGCGTGTAGCGATGCGGCTGCACGACGGCGATGACGCGGCCCGGGGTGATCGCGCGCGCCGCTTTCAGCACCGCGGCGATCTCGACCGGGTGGTGGCCGTAATCGTCGATGATCGGCACGCCGTTCCACTCGCCGGTGCGGGTAAAGCGGCGGCGCACACCCTTGAAGTTCTCGAAGGTGGCGCGCAGCACCGCGTCGTCCAATCGCATCTCGGCGGCGATCGCGACCGCGGCCAGCGAATTCTGCACGTTGTGCTCGCCGAACATCGGCAGGAACAGGTCGCGGATCGTGCGTTCCTCGCCGCTTGCCGGCTCGGCGACGACGACATCGTAGGTGCTGCCGTCGGCGCCGCTGCGGATGTTGACCGCGCGGATATCGGCTTGCGGGCTGAGGCCGTAGGTGCGGATGCGCCGCTCGGTGAGCTTGGGAATGAGGCCCTGGACCACTGGGTGGTCGATGCACAAGACCGCGAAGCCGTAGAACGGAATGCTGCCGGCAAAATTCTCGAACGCCTGCTGCAGCGCGGTGAAATCGCCGTAATGGTCGAGATGTTCGGGGTCGATGTTGGTGACGACCGCGATCGCCGCCGGCAGCCGGGTGAAGGTGCCGTCGCTCTCGTCGGCCTCGACCACCATCCAGTCGCTGTCGCCCAGGCGCGTGTTGGTGCCGTAGGCGTTGATGATCCCGCCGTTGATCACAGTCGGGTCGAGCCCGGCGGTTTCCAGCAGTGCGCCGATCATCGAGGTGGTGGTGGTCTTGCCGTGCGTGCCGGCGACGGCGATCGCCCATTTGAGGCGCATCAGCTCGCCGAGCATCTCGGCGCGCCGCACGATCGGGATGCGGCGGGCATGCGCCGCGACGATCTCGGGGTTGTCCGACCTGATCGCCGACGAGACGACGACGACCGCCGCGCCGCCGAGGTTTTCCGCCGCGTGGCCGATCATCACCGGAATGCCGAGCGCGACGAGGCGGCGCGTGTTGCCGCCGTCGGCGACATCGCTGCCCTGCACCTGGTAGCCGAGATTGTGCAGTACCTCGGCGATGCCGCTCATGCCGATGCCGCCAATGCCGACGAAATGCAGCACGCCGAGGCTTAGCGGCAGCGATCTCATGCCGCGCGCTCCAGCCGACCGTCGCCCGCCAGCTCCTGCGCCAGTCTGGCGAGGCACTCGGCCGCATCGTCGCGCGCGAAGCGCCGCGCGGCGGCGGCAGCGGCAACAAGCGCGGCGGGGTCGGCGATGAGCGCCGCGAGCCTTTGGACCAGCGCCGCCGGCGTCGCGTCGCCTTGCGCCATCGCCCAGCCGCCGCCAGCGGCGGCGAACTGCGCGGCGTTGGCGGTCTGGTGGTCGTCCATCGCATGCGGGTAAGCGACGAGGATCGCTGGCCGGCCGGCGGCGGCGAGCTCGGCGATCGTCGAGGCGCCGGCGCGGCAGATCACCAGCTGCGCCCGCGCCAGCCGGGCCGGCATGTCGGTGAAGAAGCTCTCGATCTCGGCCGCGACGCCGAGCGCGGCGTAGCGGGCGGCGAGCACGTCCTTGTCCTCCGGTCGCGCCTGCTGCGACAGGCGCAGCCGGGCGCGCAATGCCGCCGGCAGGGCTTCAATCGCCGGCGGCATGATCTCGCTGAAAATGCGCGCGCCCTGGCTGCCGCCGACCACGAGGAGCTCGACCACCTCCCCGGGCGTCTCGCCCGGGGGCGCATAGGGCGCGGCGGCGACGGCGCGGATCGCCGGGCGCACCGGGTTGCCGGTCTGCACCGCGCGCGCCGCGTCGGCGGGGCGCAGCCCCCGCGTCTCGGCAAAGCCGGTGGCGATGTGCCGGGCGCGCGGCGCGAGCAGCCGGTTTGCCCGGCCGAAGACGGCGTTCTGCTCATGGATCAGCGTCGGCAGGCCGAGCTGCGCGGCGGCGAGCATCGTCGGCACCGAGGGATAGCCGCCAAACCCGATCACCGCGGCCGGAGCCAGCCGGCGCAGCAGGCGGCGCGCCTGCATCATGCCGAGCGCCAGCCCGGCGAGGCCGCAGGCGACATTGAGCGGGCCGCCGCCGAGCCGGCCGGCGCGCACCAAATCGATGGTCACGCCCGGCACCGCGGCGGCGAAGGCATCGGCGCGCCGGTCGGCCGCCAGATGCACCGTGGCGCCGCTCTCGACCAGCAGCCGGGCCACCGCCTCGGCCGGGAAGAGATGGCCGCCGGTGCCGCCCGCGGCGAGGACATAGATCGGGCTCACAGCTCGTCCCCGCCCAGTCGCCGCCGGGTCAGCGCCAGCAGCATCCCCATGCCGAAAGCGAGCGCCACCATTGACGAGATGCCGTAGCTGAGGAACGGCAGGGTCATGCCCTTGGTCGGGATCATATGCAGCTCGGACGCCATGTTGATCAACGCCTGCAGGCCGAATTGCAGCAGAAGGCCGGTGGCGGCGAGCAGCACGAACTGGTCCTGCTCCTGCAAGAGGCGCGACAGGCCGCGCAGCACGATGAATGCGAAGATCCCGACGATGAGGACGCAGGCGATAAGGCCGAACTCCTCGCCGGCCACCGCGAAGACAAAATCGGCATGGGCGTCGGGCAGGTAGTCCTTGACGGTGCCTTCGCCCGGCCCCTTGCCCCACATCCCGCCCGCCGTGAACGCTTCGAGCGAGCGCTTGACCTGATACGAGTCGCCTGCGGCGGGGTCGAGGAAACGGTTGATGCGGTCGGTGACGTGCGGCAGCCACTCATAGGCGCCGAACATCATCGACGCCCCGCCGACCAGCCCGATTCCCAGCCAGTAGAAGCGCAGGCCGGCCATGAAGAACTGCGCGAACCACACCGCGGCGACCACCACCGCCATGCCGAAATCGGGCTGTTTGACCAAGATCGCGATGATCACGACAAACAGCCCGGCCGAGATCCAGTTGCCGTAAATATGCGGGTTGCGGCGCTGGTCGGCGAACAGCCAGGCGGCGACGATCGCGAAAGTCGGCTTGACCAGCTCCGATGGCTGGATGCCGAGACCGGCGACATCGATCCAGCGCCGCGCGCCCTTGATCTCGACGCCGATCGCCAAGGTCGCGATCAGCATCAGCAGCGAGACGGCAAACAGCACGAACGCGGCGTGGCGCACCTTGCGCGGCGGCAACAGCGACACCGCGAACATGATCGCCACCGCAACCGGCACGGCCAGCAAATGGCGTTTGACGAAATGCAGCGGGTCGTAGCCGATCCTCACCGCGACCGCCGGGCTCGCGGTCATGCTCAGCATCGCGCCAAGCGTCATCAGCGCGAGCAGCGCGCCGAGGGTCCAGCGGTCGACGGTCCACCACCAGCGCGCCACCGGGCTCTGATCGATCCGGGCGAATTTCATCGTGCCCCCGCTTCCGGCGGGTGTGCACCCGGCAACTCGCCGACCAGCCGGCGGAAGGTGTCGCCGCGCACCTCGAAATTGGGGAACTGGTCATAGGAGGCGCAGGCCGGCGACAACAGCACGACGGCACCGGGCAGCTGCTCGCCGCGCGCCCGTTCCGAGGCCGCCGCCAGCGCATTCGCAAGATCGCCGCAGCGTGTGTATGGCACCTTGTCGTCGAGCGTCGCCGCGAACTCCTCCGTTGCGTTCCCGATCAGGAACGCATGCCGCAGGCGCTGGAAGTGCGGCGCCAGCGACGTGATCCCGCCCGCCTTTGGAAGACCGCCGACGATCCAGTAGATCGCTTCATAGCACGCGAGCGCCTTTTCGGTAGCGTCGGCGTTGGTGGCCTTCGAATCGTTGATATAGCGTACCGAATCGATCGTACCCACCAACTCTTGGCGGTGCGCGAGGCCGGGGAAGGTGCGAATCCCCGCGATCGCGGCCTCGGCCGAAAGCCCGGCGCGGCGCGCCACGGCATAGGCGGCGGCGGCGTTCTGGGCGTTGTGGCTGCCGGGGAGGCGCGGCGCCTCGCGCAGGTCGAAGACGCGGATCGGGTCGCCGTCGAACGCATCGACCAGCCAGAAATCGTCGACATAGACGCCGTCGCGCACCACCTCGCGGACCGAGATCGGCACGATCCGGCCGATGCCGGCGAGGCGCAGCCCGGCGGCGATCTCGCGGCAGATGTCGTCATCGACCCCGACGATCGCCGAGGCGTCGGCGCCCTGGCGCGCGAAGATGCGCTGCTTGGCGGCGATGTAGCCCGCCATGTCGCCGTGCCGGTCGAGATGATCGGGGGTGATGTTGAGGAGGACCGAAATGTCGAAGGCGAATGTCGTCACCAGTTCGAGCTGGAACGAGCTCAGCTCCAGCACATAGGTGCCGCCGGCGCCGAGCGGCACCAGGCCCAAGGCCGGCGGCCCGAGATTGCCGCCCACCGCGACCCGCACGCCGGCGGTCGCGAGGATGTGGCCGATCAGCGCCGTCGTCGTCGATTTGCCGTTGGTGCCGGTGATGGCGATCGTGCGCGCCGCGGGCTCGGCGCGGCCCAACAGCTCGATGTCGCCGATGATCGGCACGCCGGCCGCGCGCGCGGCGGCGACCGCCGGATGCGGCGCCGGGAAGCTATGCGGGATGCCGGGCGACAGCATCAGCGCCGCGACCTCGTGCCAGTCGATCGTCGTCGGATCGCGCAGCGGCAGCTCGGCGGCGACGCCGGAACGGGTCTTCTCGCTGTCGTCCCAGGCGAACACGTCGGCGCCGCCGGCCATCAGCGCCGCCACCGCGGCGCGGCCGGAGCGAGCCAGGCCGAGCACCGCGACCGTGCGACCCTCGAAGCCGGGCACCACGATCATCGCCTCACCGCAGCTTCAAGGTCGCGAGCCCGGCGATCGCCAGGATCGACGCGATGATCCAGAAGCGGATGACGACGGTCGGCTCCGCCCAGCCCTTCTGCTCGAAATGGTGGTGCAGCGGCGCCATGCGGAAGACGCGCCGTCCGGTCAGCTTGAAGCTCGCTACCTGGACGATCACCGATACTGCCTCGAGCACGAACAGCCCGCCGATGATCGCCAGCACCAGCTCGTGCTTGGTGATGATGCTGATCGCACCGAGCGCGCCGCCCAGCGACAGCGAGCCGGTATCGCCCATGAAGACCATCGCCGGCGGCGCGTTGAACCACAAAAAGCCGAGGCTCGCCCCGACCATCGCGCCGCAAAACACCGACAATTCGTCGGCATGCGGGATGTGGTGCAGCTGCAGGTAAACGGCAAAGGTCGCGTTCCCCACCATGTAAGCGATAAACGCGAAACACCCAGCGGCGATCATCGTCGGCACGATGGCGAGCCCGTCGAGCCCGTCGGTGAGGTTGACCGAGTTCGACGCGCCAACCACCACGAACACCCCGAACGGCACAAAGAACCAGCCCATATCGAACAGCGCGTTCTTGAAAAACGGCACGGCGACCTCGTTGGCCATCGGCTGGTGGACGACCGTGGCGAGTGCGATGCAGGCGGCGGCGGCGATGAGGATCTCAAGAAGCAGCTTGAGCTTACCCGGAACGCCGCGATGCGAGCGCCGGGTGAGCTTCTGGTAATCGTCCAAAAAACCGACCAGCCCGAACCCGACCGTGACCAGCAGCGCCACCCAGACATAAGGATTGCCCAGATCGGCCCATAGCAGCGTCGAGATCGTCAGCGCGAGCAGGATGAGAAACCCGCCCATCGTCGGCGTGCCCTTCTTGCGCACCAGATGGCTTTGCGGGCCGTCGTCGCGGATCGGCTGGCCCTCGCCCTGGCGCGACTTGAGCCACGCGATCATCGCCGGGCCGCAAACAAAGCTGATGAGCAGCGCAGTGACGACCGCACCGCCCGAGCGGAAGGTGATGTAGCGGAACACGTTCAGCGCGTGGAATTCGTCGGCGAGCGGAAAGAGCAGCAGGTAAAGCATGCGGGCGGTTTTCTTTAAGGCGCGGCCGACGCCGGGCACGCGGGCAAGATATTACGCATAGCGGCAACGCCGCGGCGCCACAACCGCAGATCGGCGGCGCTCAAGCGCCTGCCCCGGCGGCGATGATCTCGGCCGCGATTGCCGCATCGTCGAAGGGCAGCGTTTCGCGGCCAACGATCTGGCCGGTCTCGTGCCCCTTGCCGGCGAGGACGAGGACGTCGCCCGGCTGCAGCGCCGCGATCGCCGCCGCGATCGCCGCCCGCCGGTCGCCGATTTCGACGGCGCCGGGCGCCGCGGCCAGGATCGCCCGGCGAATCGCGGCGGGGTCCTCGCTGCGCGGATTGTCGTCGGTGACGTAGACGACGTCGGCGGCGCCGCACGCGGCGGCGCCCATTTGCGGGCGCTTGCCGCGGTCGCGGTCGCCGCCCGCGCCGAACAGCACGACGAGCCGGGCGAGCGCATGCGGCCGCGCCGCGGCGAGGACGGTGCTGAGCGCGTCCGGGGTGTGGGCGTAGTCGACAAAGACTGCGGCGCCGCCCCCGGTTTTGAACGATTTCTCGCCGACGAGTTGCATTCGCCCCGGCACGGTCGTCAGCGCGCCGAGCGCCCCCGCGGTGCGGGCGAGGTCGCTGCCGGTAGCGACGGCGAGGCCGAGCGCCGCCAGCACGTTCATCGCCTGGAAGTCGCCGATCAGCTTCAGCTCGGCGCTGTGCCTTATGCCGAACAGGCTCAGCTCGATGCGCTGGCCGTCAGGGCGCGGCTCGCGCTTGAGGATGCGCAGCTCGGCCGCCGGGTTTTCGCCATAGGCGATGACCGGATGGCCGCGGTCGCGCGCCACCGCGCTGAAATGGGCGAATTCCGGGCTGTCGGCGTTGAGCACGACGCTGCCGCCCGGCGCCAGCAGATCGGCGAAGAGCCGCTGCTTGGCGGCGCGATAGGCGGCCATGTCGCCGTGATAGTCGAGATGGTCGCGCGTCAGATTGGTGAAGGCGGCGGCGGCGAATTCGATGCCATCGAGCCGGTATTGCGCCAGGCCGTGGCTCGACGCCTCGATCGCGGCGCAATCGACGCCGCGCGCCGCGAGCTCGGAGAGGGTGCGGTGCAGCGCGACGGGGTCGGGCGTCGTTAGTGCGCCGGGCCGGCGCTCGCGGCCGGCGACCCAGCCAAGCGTGCCCAGGCTCGCCGAATTGTGTCCCAGCGCCTGCCAGATCTCGCGGGTGAAATGCGCGACCGAGGTCTTGCCGTTGGTGCCGGTCACCCCGGCGATCGTTGCCGGACGGCGCGGGTAGAAGCGCGCAGCAGCGCGCGCCAGCGCGCGCTGCGGGTTGGGATCGGTGAGGATGAGGATGCGGGCGCGCGCGTCGGCGTCGAGGCCCAGCGCCGCCGCATCGTCGGTGAGGATCGCGACCGCGCCCTTCGCCACCGCCTCGGCCGCGAAGCGGCGGCCGTCGGTCACGACGCCCGGCAATGCGGCGAACAGGAAACCCGGCTGGACCTGGCGGGAATCGGCGCTAAGTCCGGCAATTTCCGGAGGGTTGAGCGGCGCAGCCCCGCTGGTGTCGTTAGGCGATGCCGTAATGGGGGCGGCGTCGGAACCGAACAGCTCAGTTATATTCAAGCTTTTTGCCTACGAGGCTCTCGATCTGCAGTGCCTGTTTGATGTCCGGGGAAGTCTCGTCCTGCGGCGCGACGCCCAGGAGCGGCGCGATGCGCTGGATGATGCGGCTGGTCGCCGGGGCGACGGTCCAGCCGGCGGTGGCGTAGCCGTGGCTTTCCTTGTTGCCGTGCGGCTCGTCGACCAGGGTCAGCATGACATATTTGGGATCATTCATCGGGAACGCTCCGATAAACGACGAGACGAGCTTTTTCTCCTCGTAATGGCCGTGAATATTCTTCTCGGCCGTGCCGGTCTTGCCGCCGACGACATAGCCCGGCGCCTCGGCGAACTTGGCGGTGCCGGCTTCGACGACGAGGCGCATCAGCTTGCGCATCTGCTCGGAGGTCTTGGGCGAGATCACCCTGACGCCCGGCACTTCTTCGCCTTCCGGCACCTTGAGCATGGTCGGCGGGCGCAGGATGCCGCCGTTCACGATCGCCGCCGTCGCGGTGACCATGTGCAGCGGCGTCACCGCGATGCCGTGGCCGAAAGCGATCGTCATCACGTTGACCGGGCGCCAGACGCTGGGGAAATGCGGCCTGGCGACTTCGACCTTGTCGAGCTCGATCGGCACCGGGCTCAACAGGCCGAGCCTGTCGAGGAACGATTTTTGGCGGTCGGCGCCGGCGGCGATCGCCATCTTCGCCGAGCCGATATTGGAGGAATACGCGAAAATCTCCGGCAGGCTGAGGATGCGGTGCTTGCCGTGATAATCCTCGATCGTGAAGCGGCCGATCTTGATGCCGCTGCGCGCGTCGTAGGTCGAGGTCATCGTCGACACGCCGCTGTCGAGCGCCATCGCGGTGTTGAAGACCTTGAACACCGAGCCGAGCTCGTACTCGCCCGAGGTGATCTTGTCGAAGACGCGCTCCTTGTCCTCCGGGGTCGCGGTGACCGGATTGGTCGAGGGCGGATGGTTTGGATCGAAATCCGGCAGCGAGGCCATCGCCACGATCTCGCCGGTGTTGACGTTCATGATGATGCCGGCGGCGCCCTTGGCGCTGAACTGGTCCATCACGTGCTGCAGCTCGTCCTTGAGGACGAACTGCACGCGCGCATCGAGCGCCAGCATCACCGGCGCGTTGCGCCCGCGGATCGAGCGGTTGAGCCCGCGCTCGATCCCCGCTTCGCCGATATTGTCGACATTGCAGTAGCCGACCGTGTGCGCGGCGAGGTCGCCCAGGGGGTAGATGCGCTTCTCGGCGGCGCTGAACTCGATCCCCGGAATGCCGAGATTGTTGACGAGATATTCCTGCTGCGGCGTCAGCGAGCGCTTCAGGTAGCTGAAGCTCTTGCCCGAGGCGAGTTTGCCGCGGATCTCGGCGGGCGACAAATCGGGCAGCGCCCGGGTGATTTGTAGCGCCGCTTGCTCCGGGTTTTCGCCGGCCTGCAGCATCTGCTTGGAGTTGACGTAGAGCGCCGGGCTGTCGAGGTTGGTCGCCAGGAGCGTGCCGTTGCGGTCGACGATGTCGGCGCGCGGCGGGGGCGGCGGCGTCACCAGGCGGGCGTGTGCAGTGCGCGGCTCGTTCGGAGTGGCGGACAGCTCGACGACGCCGACCAGCCGG
The DNA here is from genome assembly GCA_035552135.1 of Allostellaceae bacterium. GTDB lineage: Bacteria > Pseudomonadota > Alphaproteobacteria > ATCC43930 > CGMCC-115725 > DATARH01. The sequence goes on from DASZLY010000226.1 coordinate 18,487, forward strand.
CCGATCACCACGAGAAAGACGAGCGCAAACAGCGAGGCCGCCAGCTTCAGCCGGGTGCGCGCCGATTCCAGCTGCTCGACGGCCGCCGGGTCGGCGATGACCGGCGCGCAAGGCGGCGGTTTGAAGTGCCGCGGCCGGCAGGGGTTGTCGTCGAGGCGCTGGGCCGACAGCATCATCGGCTCCCCGTGACTTGCGCGAACAGCGCGTCAAGCGAGGCCGGCTTCGCCGCTTGCGGCGCAGCAGGCGGCGGCTGCGCGCGGACGGGTGCGGGCATCGCCGCGGCGACCCGTTCGCGCGCCGGCGGCGGAGCCGCGGCGGGAACCGAGACGGAGACCGGGACGATCGGCGACCTCGCCGGGCCCGGCGCCATCACGGAAGCAAGGAGCGGCGGCGCGATGGGTGTTGCCGGCAGCGGGGTGGCCTCGGCGACCAGCGGCGCCGGCGTTTCGGGCGGCGAAGGCGCCGGCGCCGGACGCAGCGGGATGTCGTCGAGGTTGCTGACGATCTGCTTGGGCGAGACCTGCTGCAGATGGACATAGGTGTTGTTGAGGTTGGCGAGCAGCTCCGGCTGGTTGAGGTAGGTCCAGTCGGCGGTCAGGTCGTGGATCTTGCGCTGCTCGTCCACGGCCTGGTGCCGGACCTTGACGAGCTGCTCGTCGAGATTCTGCACTGTCTGCTTGACGAGGAAGTTGGTCATCCCCGAGGCAATCACCAGAACAAACCAGAAGACGCCGCCGAACCGGTTCATCGCCGTGCCTCCTTGGCCGCGGTGTCGAAAGGCAGTGCGGCGGTGCGTTCGGCGGCACGCAGCCGAGCCGAGCGGGCGCGCGGGTTGCGGGCGATCTCGCCGGCATCGGGCCGCACCGCCCGGCGATGCAGCAGCGTAAAGCTCGGCGCCGGGCCGCCCGGAAGCGGCGGCAGATGGCGCGAGCCGCTCGCCGTCTCGCTGCGCCGCCGCAGGAACGACTTGACCCGCGTGTCCTCGAGCGAATGGAACGACACGACGGCGAGCCGGCCGCCCGGCATCAGCAGCCGCTCGGCGGCGGCGAGGCCGCGATCCAGCTCGCCGAGTTCGTCGTTGACCGCGATGCGCAGCGCCTGAAACGTGCGGGTTGCCGCGTCCAGTCCGGGCCCGTCTTTCGGCCGGGTTGGGCGGGGAATGGCGCCGCGCACGATCTCGGCGAGCTCGCCGGTGGTGGCGAGCACGCGCCGGCCGCGCGCGGCGGCGATGGCATGGGCGACGCGTCCGGCGAAGCGCTCCTCGCCGAGTTCGCGGATCACCGCCGCCAACTCGCGCTCGGAGAGCCGGGCGATCAGCTCCGCGGCGCTTTCGCCGGCGCGGCTCATGCGCATGTCGAGCGGGCCGTCGTGGCGGAACGAAAAGCCGCGCCCGGCCTCGTCGAGCTGCATCGATGAGACGCCGAGGTCAAAGGCGATGCCGGCGATCGGCCCCGGCGCGAACGGCCCGATCAGCCGCTCCATGTCGCCGAACGGCCCGGCGATCAGGGTCAGCCGGCCGCCGTGTTTCTCCGCCAGCGCGCGGCCGCGCGCCACCGCGTCAGGGTCGCGGTCGATGCCGAAGACGCGGCAGCGCGCCGCGCCGAGGATCGCCTCGCTATAGCCGCCGGCGCCAAAGGTCGCGTCGATGTAGACCCCGTCGTCACGCGGCGCGATCGCCGCGACGACCGCATCGGCGAGAACGGGAATATGGCGCGCGGTCTCGGCCATCGCCTCTACCGGGCGCTGGGCGCGGGGAGGGTGACGCCGGCGCGGCGGGCGCGCTCGCGCGCCTCGGCGCGGTGCCGGCTGAAGCGGTCCGGCTCCCAGAGCTGGAACATCGTGCCCAGCCCGACAAAGGCCACCTCGTCGGCGATATGCGCGTGATCCTTCAACTCGTCGGGCAGGACGATT
>DASZLY010000227.1:0-10193 GCA_035552135.1 Allostellaceae bacterium
GAGGCCCAGTTCGCGCATCTTGCCGGCGACGAGCGCGGCGGTTTTGTGCTCGTTGAAGCCGGTCTCGGGGTGGTGGAGGATCTCTTCGCCGATGGCGATGATCTCGTTGCCGGCGCGGTCGATCGCCTCGCACACCGCCGCTTTCAGCTCGTCCCTCGTCGCCATCCCCATGTCCCCCAACGCTGTGTGCGGCGATGATAGCGAAAGAAAACGCTTTATCGCAAAGGACGCGAAGGACGCGCGGAGAGAACGCGAAGCCACCGGTATCGCGGCGAAGCCGCATAAATTCACCACGGAGACAGTGAGACGATGAGGTTGCCGTCGCTCGCAATCTCACTGCCTCACTGTCTCTATGGTGAATTTATCGGCGCTACGCGCCCTGGGGATGGGTGTGAGCGGATGGGGCCATGACGCTTGACCGCGAGCAGGCGGTGGCGGCGCTGGTGATGGCGGCGACGGCGCTGTTCCTCATCTCGGTGGCGCCGGGGATGCGCTATCGCCGCGAGGCGCGGATCGCGGCGGTGACGGCGTTCGCGCTGGCGCTCGGCGCGGCGCTGGTGTGGAGCGCGCTGTGGCTCGCCGGGGTTATTTGAAGTTTCCGGGCAACTTTAACCACGATAGCAATCGCGCGCGGATTGACAGAATTTGAGGGAAGTTTAAGACTTCGTTTAGCAATCGAAGCGGCTCGCGCTCCCCCCTTTCAAGTTTCGCCGCGCGGGTATGCTGATGTTGCGCGCTCCTCTTTCCCCCGGAGGAAAATCAATGGCGCTCGATTACGAAGCCCTCGATTACGAATCCGTGATCCCGGAGAATAATCTGCGGCTGCCCGACGCGGTGACGGTGCGGCACGGGCCGGGCCCGGTGCTCGGCCGCTTTGTGCTGGCGGGCGACCAACAGGCGCGCAAGGCCGGCATCCACCTGCGGCTGCGCACCGATTTCGAGGGGCTGCTCGAATTGAACCGGCGGCAGACCGCGCTCGGCAACTGGTATCCGCTGCTCGGGACGTTCAACCCCGAGGGCACCGACGTTTCGGGGCGCAACGGGTTCTGGGTCGCCGGCGAGAACGATGCGGGCGAGATCATCACCTGCTCGGCCGGGCGGGCCTATCACTGGGTCGACACCAACCTCGAAGAGCAGGTCGCCGAGGTGTTCTTCGGCCGCGATCAGGGCCAGCCGCGCAGCATCACCGTGCCGGCGGCCAAGGACATCAAGGGCTGGGTGCTGAAGGCCGGGGCGACCTGGGTGCACCCCGACTACCGCAAGCGCGACCTGCCGCAGCTGATGCCGCGCATGGCGCGCGCCTATTCGCTGACCCGCTGGCCGCTCGACTGGACCTTCGCCTATATTCCGAAAGTGCTGATCGACAAGGGCATGGCGATCAATTACGGCAGCAAGCACATCGGCTTCAGCATCTTCTTCCCCGGCTCGCGCTTTGGCGAGATCGGGCTGAGCTACACGTCGGCCCAAGAAATCTACGACGATTTGGGGACTTTCCTCGCTGAGGAATTGTCCGACCCGGCGAGCTCCAAATTCGCCCCGCTCTTGCCCGGCACCAGCTTGGCGAACGAGGTCACCAGGGTCTCGCCCGATTCGGTGCGCCAGGGGAGCAGCAGCCGCTCGTAAATGCGGGTGCGCCGCGGCTTGCCGGGCTCGGCGTGGTATTCCATCTGCGCGGTGACGAGGTCGAAGCGCGGCTGGCCGCTCTGCGCGACCGACTTGTAGAACTGCGAGCACCAGGCGCCGTATTCCTTGTCGGGCATGTTCTCGATCGGCTGGCCGACGCCGTCGAGCCGGTAATGCTCGCCGCCCCAGCGCTGCGCGCCGCCCATGAAACGCAGGATCGGCCTTGTGTTGTTGTCCTCGAAGGTGAGGAGGACGGATCGCGGCAGCATGTCGTGCCGGCCGGCGAAGGCCATCACCCCGGTGTCGAAATGGCCGAAGGCGACGCGCCACTTCATCGCCATGGGGCCAAGGCCCTCGTTGCGCTGCGCCTGGCTGAACAGCACGGCCGGGTCGCGCTCCTCGATATGAAAGCGCTCGCTGGTGGGCGCCTCGAAGACCGGCGCGCACAGCTCGCGCACCCGGGCGATCGTGTGCTCGGCCGAGGATGAAATCTCGGAGTGCCACTCGCCGTTCAAGTACTTGATGCGGAAGAGATTGGTGCCGACCTCGCCGAGCAGCTTCTCGAGCGCCAGCAGGGCGCGCAGATCGACATTGCGGGGGCACAGCTCGATCTCGGTGACGATGCGGTCGAGCAGCTGAAACTTGACGAAGCCGAGATTGCGGACGGCGAAGCCGACGGCATCGTAATCGGGCTCGGGGTCGCCGAGCGCGGCGAGAAATTCCTCGCTCTCGGGCAGGACCCAATTGCCCTCCGCGGTAATCAGCATCGTCAGCTGTTGCAACGCCGCCTCCGCGCGCCGGGGCGATGCCCATGCGGAATCACCCGGCGCGGCGTATTTTTTGCCCTTTGCTCGTAAACAATCCTTTAAGCGCACCGCGCGCAGGGGGATACCCGGCATGCGTCGAAATGGGGCATCGCCGGTCCGCGGGATAGCGAGCTGCGGCCGCGGCTCACCTTCACATGATCGCGACCCGCTGTTGACCAGCCGGCGCGTTTGCGCGAGGCTGCGGGCAACGGGGTTGACCGCGATCACCCCGTCAGGCCTCGGCCCAAGGATCGCGTCCGATCTCCTGCTTGTGGAGAGGACGTGTCATGCCGAAGCCCAACGCCGCCGTTTCCTCTCGCTCGTTCCGCCTGCTCGGCGCCGGTGTCGCCGGCGCGATCTTCGTCCTGCTCGGCTCGGCGGCTTTCGCCGACCCGGTGTGGGACAAGGTCGGTGCGGCTTTCGGCATGCCCGGGACCGAGATGCCGGGCGGGGTCTACCGGATCGCACTGCCGCGCACCGACATCAAGGCGGCGCTCGATGGGGTCGAGCTGAAGCCGGGGTTTGCGCTCGGCGGCTGGCTCGCCTTCCAGAAGATGGGCGACGGCGCGATGGTCATGGGCGATCTCGTGCTGACCGAGGACGAGGTCAGTCCGGTGATGGCGAAGCTGCTCGCCGGCGGCATCGCGGTCACCGCGCTGCACAACCATCTGCTGCGCAACGCGCCGTTCACGATGTACATGCACATCTCCGGGCATGGCGATCCCGTGAAGCTGGCCGCCGCCCTGCATGACGGGCTCGCGGCGAGCAAGACGCCGATGATTGCCGCGGCGGCGCCTCCCGGCGCACCGCCGCCGATCGACCTCGACACCGCCGCGCTCGACCAGATCCTCGGCGCCAAGGGCAACAACAATGGCGGCGTCTACGGCTATGGCATCCGCCGGGCGGAGTCGGTCAGCGATGGCGGGATGACGGTGTCGGCGGCGATGGGCTCGGCGATCGGCATCAACTTCCAGCCGACCGGCGGCGGCAAGGCGGCGATCACCGGGGATTTCGTGCTGCTCGGCGCGGAGCTGCAGCCGGTGCTCAAGGCGCTGCGCGACAACGGCATCGAGGTGACGGCGATCCACAACCACATGGTCGACGAGCAGCCCCGGCTGTTCTTCGTGCATTTCTGGGCGAACGACGACGCCAAGAAGCTCGCCCAGGGCCTCAAGGCGGCGCTCGACCACATCAATATCGCCAAGAGCTGAGCCGGTGCTGGCGCGCGGACTCGCGGTTCTGATCGGCGTGGTCACGGCGATTTCGGCCGATGCGCAGACGCCGCCGGCGCCCTTGGTGCTGGAGGCGAAAATCCCGCTCGGGCCGGTCGGCGGCCGGATCGACCACCTGGCGGTCGACCTGAAACGGCAGCGTCTGTTCGTCGCCGAGCTCGGCAATAACAGCCTCGGCATCGTCGACCTCGCGGCGCGCAAGGTGGCGCGCAGGGTGGCGGGGCTCCGGGAACCGCAAGGGGTCGGCTACGAGCCGGCGAGCGACACGGTCTATGTCGCCAATGCCGGCGACGGCTCGGTGCGGGTGCTGCGCGGCGAAGACCTGGCCGAGATGGGCCGGGTCGAGCTCGGCGAGGACGCCGACAATGTCCGCATCGACGCGGCGCGGCGCCGGGTCGTCGTCGGCTACGGCGCCGGGGCGCTGGCGATGCTCGATCCGGCGAGCCGGACGAAGACCGCGGAGGTCCGGCTCAAGGGGCATCCCGAGGGCTTCCAGATCGACGGCGACCGTGCCTTTGTCAATGTGCCCGATGCGCGGCTGGTCGAAATGGTCGATCTCGCGAAAGGCGAGATCGCGGGGGGCTGGGCGACCCAGCCCAACCACGCGAACTTTCCAATGGCGATCGATCGCGACGCGCACCGGCTGTTTGTCGTGTTCCGCAGCCCGGCGCGTCTGGTCATTCTGTCGGCGGCGGACGGCAGCCGGGCCGCGAGCCTCGACACCTGCGGCGACGCGGACGATGTGTTCGTCGACGCGAAGCGGCGGCGGGTCTACGTGACCTGCGGCGCGGGCGTCGTCGATATGTTCGAGGACCGCGCCGGCGGCTACCAGCGCATCGGCCAGGTTGCGACCGTGGCGGGAGCGCGCACCGCGCTGTTCGTGCCGGAACTGGACCGGCTCTTTGTCGCGGTGCGCGCGGCTGGCGGCGAAGCAGCGGCGATCTGGGTGTTCCGGCCGGGCTGAGACCGCGCGAAATCTTCTGGGGTCACGGCAGACACCCCGTCAGACGGACGTCCAAGCGCTGCACCACTCGCCAAGCGAGGAGTGTCGCATGAACGGGCGTTATTCGAGCAGCAGGGGCCCAAAGATCGCGGTTGTGTGGCGCGGCGACGCCGCGGCAAGGCGCGCCGCGACGCCGCAGAACAACCGCTTTCACCGCATCTTCGAGGAGCTGGCGGCGCTCGGCGTCGAGGCCGAGCCGGCGGTCTATGACGAGGCGTTCGCCGACGAGGTGCGCGCGCAGCTTCTGGCGGCGGACGGGGTGCTGGTGTGGGTCGATCCGATTCACCAGGGGCCAATCCATCAGGGCAAGACGCGCGCCGCGCTCGACACGCTGCTGCGCGAGGTCGCCGCGGCCGGGCCGTGGGTCAGCGCCCACCCCGACACGATCCTCAAGATGGGCGTGAAGGAGGTGCTCTATCGCACCCGGCATCTCGGCTGGGGCAGCGACACGCGGCTCTACCGGACAGCGGCCGAGTTCGCGGCGGCGTTCCCGCCGCTTCTCGCGGCGGCCGGGCCCCGCGTCCTCAAGCAGAACCGCGGCAATGGCGGCCGGGGCGTGTGGAAGGTCGAGGTGGCGCCGGGGGCGCTGCCGGAGCGCGGCGGTGCGGCCGATACCGTCCGCGTGCTGCAGGCGCAGCGCGGCAGCGTGCCGGAAGAGCTGCCGCTGGGCGACTTCATCGCCCGCTGCGAGCCCTATTTCGAGCGGGGCGGGTGCATCGTCGACCAGGTGTTCCAGCCACGCCTGCCCGAGGGGATGATCCGCTGCTATATGGCCGCGGACAAGGTCGCCGGGTTCGGCCACCAGCTCATCAAGGCGCTGATCCCGCCGCCGCCCGAAGGGCCGGATGCGCCGGCGGCGCAGCCCGGGCCGCGCATCATGCACGGGCCGGACGCCGCGCCGTTCCACGCGCTGCGCCAGCGGATGGAAGAAGAATGGGTGCCGCAGATGCTGGCGCTGCTGGAGATCGAGCGCGGGGCGCTGCCGGTGATCTGGGATGCCGATTTTCTCTACGGGCCGCGCACGGCAGCGGGCGAGGACAGCTATGTGCTGTGCGAGATCAATGTCAGCTCGTGCTTCGCGCTGCCCGACGAGGCGCCCGCGGCGATCGCCCGGCTCGCGCTCGAACGCTGCGGGTGACGGGCGGCGCGCGGCAGGGAGCCGCGCGAGCGGCTGCCCCTCACCCCAATCCCTCGCCCCGTTTACGGGGAAGGGAGTCCGTCAGGCGCGCAGGGCGAACTCGCCGGTGGCGGCGGAGCGGGTGCGGTCGGGCGGCAGGCTGATCGTGACGCGGGTGCCTTCGCCGGGAATGCTGGAGATCGCCATCACGCCGCCATGCGCCTCGACGAGCCCCTGGGTGATCGGCAGGCCGAGCCCGGTGCCGCCATAGGTGCGGGTGGTCGAGGCCTGGGCTTGGCCGAAGGGCTGCATCGCGCGCGCCAGCTCCTCGCCGGTCATGCCGATGCCCTCGTCCTGGATGACGATGACGGTGCCGCCATCGCCGTTGATCGACGCATCGACGGTGATCGTGCCGCCGAGCGGCGAGAACTTGATCGCGTTGGAGAGGAGGTTGAGCAGGCACTGCTTCATCGCCCGCTCGTCGCCGTGGATCACGTGATCGGGATCGGGGACGCGGCACAAGAGCTCGACGCGGTTCTGGCGGGCGCGCTCGCGCACCATGCGCGCGGTGCCGGCGACGAGCGTGCGGACGACGATCTCCTCCTCGTTGATGACGAGCTTGCCGGCCTCGATCTTCGACATGTCGAGCACGTCGTTGATGATCGACAGGAGATGCTGGCCGCTCGAATGGATGTCGTTGGCGTATTCGAGGTAGCGCGCATTCTTGAGCGGGCCGAGATGCTCGCCGCTCAAAATCTCCGAGAAACCGATGATCGCGTTCAACGGCGTGCGCAGCTCGTGGCTCATATTGGCGAGGAACTCGGACTTGGCGCGATTGGCGAGCTCGGCCTGGGCCCAGGCCTGCGCCATCCTGGTGTCGGCCGCCTTGCGCTCGGTGATGTCGGAATAGAGCGAGACGACGGCGCCGCCCGGCATCGCCCGGCGGCGGATCTGCAAGGCGCGGCCGGCGCCGGCCTGCCGCTCGCGCACCAGCGGAACCTCGCGGAAGAAGCGGGCGAGGCGCGCTTCGAGATCGACCGCCGGGTCGACCGCGCCGAAATCGCCACGCTCGGTCTGCAGGAGCAGGATGTCGCGCAGGTTGGTCTCGGTGCCGGCCTCGAGCGGCAGGTCGAGCAGCTCGGCGAACTTGGCGTTCCAGGCGACGAGCCGGCCGCCATGGTCGAAGACGCTGAGCCCCTCGCCCATGTTCTCGAGCGTCGATTGCAACAGGTCGCTTTGCCCCTGCAGCCGCTCCTCGCCGGCGCGCAGCTCGGCGACGGCGCGCTCCTGACGCTCGACCGCACGCACCATCAGCCAGGTGAGGCACCCGGCGGTCACCGCGAAGAGGATGAAGGCGACCACCGAGCCGGCGCTCTCGTTGCGCCACTGGCCGAGAATGCCGGTGCGGCTGCGCGAGGCGATGAGCAGGAGCGGATGCGTCGCGATATGCGCGAAGCTGACGACGGCCGGGCTGAGATCGTCGGGCGAATCGCCGATGATGCCGAGACGGCGCGTATCGGCGGCGGCCAGGAGCGCAGCGGAACCGGGCAGCTTCTGGCCGATCAGCTCGTCCTGATGCGGCTCGCTCGCGAGCACGGTGCCGTCGTCGAACATCAGCTTGACGCCAACCCCGCTATTGGCGACGACCGAATTGTAGAAATCGGTGAAGACGCTGACCGGCACCTCGGCGGCGATGATGCCGACCACCTTGCCGCCGCGGGAGAGCGGCCGGCTCATAATCACCGACCAGCCGCCGCTCGCCCGGCTGCGGTGCGGACGGCCGATGAACAGCGCCGGCGGCTGACCCGGCACATGCGCGGTGAGGAATGGCTGGCGTCCGACATTGGCGCCGAGCTCGGCGGCCCAGCCCGCCTCGTTGAGCAGATGACCGTCGAGATCGAAGACCATGATGTCGCTGACCACCAGCGTCTGGTCGTCGAACTGGTGGAGCAGCGCCTTGACCGCCGGGCCGTCGAGCGGCGCCTGCGGCAGCAGCGTGTCGACGAGGCGCTCGACCCCCATCAGCGCCGCGTCGATCGCGAAGATCGAGCGATTGGTGCCGACCTCGGACGAACGGGCGATGCTGGCGAGCGTCGCGATCGCGTCGTCCATCGTCTGGTGGTAGGCGCGGTGGATCGAGGCGTACATGCTGGCGCCGTAGGCGCTGACCAGCACCGCGCACAGCACCATCATCGCATTCTGCAGGCGGATCATCCGCCCGAGCGCGAGCAATGACGCCGGCACGCGCATCATCGGCTCCGGCTCGCCGGCGACGGCGGAACCGCGGGAGCGAGGCGCCAGCTGATGAGAATGCCTCCCATGCTGCCGTGGTACGAGCCGCGCACTTAACATTCCGTTATGCGCGGCGAGCTGCGCGCGAGAAGTGTGGTTAAGAGCCGGCGTGCTCACTCTCCCACGACAGGCTCCAGCAGCAGATTGCCGGCGGCGTCGACCTGGCAGCGCCAGCCGCTAGGAACGAGGGTCGTCGTGTCGGGCTGCTCGACGATAGCCGGGCCGGCGAACTCCGCGCCGGGCGCGAGGGCGGCGCGGTCATGGACGGCGGCGGTCTCGATCCCGCGCGCCGGATCGATCAGGACGCGGCGGTCGCGCGGCGGGCGGGCGGTGCCCTGGCGCAGCGCGGACACCGCAGGCGCCGTCATCGGCACGCGATGCACCGTGCGCAGGTTGACGATGCGCGCCGGCGACTTGGCGGCATAGCCGTAGACCCGGTCATGCGCGGCGAGGAAATCGCGGTAAAGCGCGGCCAGGAGATCGGGCTCGCCGGCCCCAGCATCGCGCAACGGGATTTCGAGATGGTAGCCCTGGCCGATATAGCAGACATCGGCGAAATGGCGGAGTTGCGCGGGGCCGAGCGCGGTCCCCTCGCCCGCCATCAGCCGCGTGCAAGCGGCGTCGAGCGGCGCCAGCGCCGCGGCGATATCGGCCGGGCTTGTGTCGGCGAGGGCGCGGCCGAAGGCGGCCGAGAGCTCGTGCTCTACCGGCGCGGCGAGCAGTCCGGCGGCCGACAGCACGCCCGGATGCGGCGGCACGACGATGCGCGACATGCCGAGCTCGGCGGCGAGCGCGGCGGCGTGGATCGGCCCGGCGCCGCCCAGCGGCAGCAGGGCATAGCCGCGCGGGTCGATGCCGCGGCCGATCGAGACGAGACGCATCGCCTCGGCCATCTGCGCGTTGACGACGCGGTGGATGCCGAGCGCGGCAGTCTCGACGCCGCAGCCGAGGCGCGCGGCAATCGGTTCGATCGCGGCGCGGGCGCGCGCGGGGTCGAGGCGCAGCGTGCCGCCAGCGAAATAATCGGCGTCGAGATAGCCGAGGACCAGCGAGGCATCGGTGACGGTCGCTGCGCTGCCGCCGCGGCCGTAGCAGGCGGGGCCCGGCTCCGACCCCGCCGATTGCGGCCCGACGCGGAGCGCGCCGGCATCGTCGATCAGCGCGATGCTGCCGCCGCCGGCGCCGATCGCGGTGACGTCGACCATCGGCACGCGCACGGTGTAGCCGTCGATGACGCCCTCGGCGCGCACCAGCGGCTCGCCGCCGCTGACGAGCGCGATGTCGCAGCTGGTGCCGCCGATATCGACGGTGATGAGGTCGCGCGCGCCGGCCGCCGCACCCGCCGCGACGCCGCCCACCACCCCGGCCGCGGGGCCGGAGAGAAACAGCCGCACCGGACGGCGCGCGGCATTGGCGGCGGCGCTGATCCCGCCGCGCGACTGCATGATCTGCAGCGGCGCCGGCACGCCGGCGGCGGCGAGGTCGCGCCCCATGCGGGCGATGTAATCGGCGACGACCGGCTTCAGATAGGCGTCGAACGCGGTGACCGCGGTGCGCTCGTATTCGCGGAAGGCGGGATCGACCTCCGACGACAGCGAAATCGCGATGCCGGGATGCGCGGCGGCGACGAGGTCGCGCGCGCGGCGCTCATGCGCCGGGTTGACGAAGGAAAACAGGAAGACGATTGCGATCGCCTCGACCCCGTCGGCGGCGAGCGCGGCGGCGACGCGGCGCACGTCGTCCCCGTCGAGCGGGGTGACGACCGCGCCGTCGGCGGCGATGCGCTCGCGCACCTCCTTGCGCCGCGCGCCGGGGGCGAGAAACACCGGCGTCTCGGGGCTCAGCACGAGATCGTACATGCGGTGGCGCATCTGCCGGCCGATCTCCAGCACGTCCTTGAAGCCGGCGGTGGTGATGATGCCGGTGCGGGCGCCCTTGCGCTCGATGACGGCGTTGGTGGCGACCGTCGAGCCATGCACGAAACGGGCGATCGAAGCGGGGTCGATGCCCCAGTCGTCGCGCATCGCGGCGACCGCCTCGCGCACCGCGGCGGCCGGGTCGCCGCGCGTGGTGGCGCGCTTCATCAGGCGGAACGAACCGTCGCTGCCGGCGCAGACAAT
>DASZLY010000228.1:0-8625 GCA_035552135.1 Allostellaceae bacterium
GCGGCGCGGGGCGAATTCAAGAACCTGGTGCATTTCTATTTCCACAACTGCCTCTACGAGAGCGTGTGGAAGGATTCGCGCCGGCGCCATGTCGAGCAGATCCCGACGATGGACATCCTGCGCACCTACGACCCCAACTACAAGGTCGTGATGGTCGGCGATGCGAGCATGAGCCCCTACGAGATCGACCGGCCGGGCGGCAGCGTCGAGCGCTGGAACGACGAGTCCGGCGCGGTATGGATGCGCCGCCTCTTGGACCATTACCCGCAGGCGGTGTGGCTCAACCCCGTGCCGGAGAAATACTGGGGCGGGACGATGTCGATCGGCATGGTCCGCCAGCTCGTCGACGACCGGATGTTCCCGCTGACCCTCGCCGGGATCGACCAGGCGATGCGAAGATTGACGCGATAGCCGCGGTGAGCCGGTCGCGGATTGTCGCGGTCGGCCGGCAGCGCTCGCTGCCTTTGTTCGTCCCCATCGTCGAGGCGCTGCGCGGCGCAGGGAACGATGTCGCTTTTTATGAGGACGCCGCCGCCTTCGATGCGGCGACAGCGGGGCTTGCCGGGGCTAGGGCAGTCGCTCCGTCTCCGCGTCGTATTCGTCGGCGCAGAACGTGCCGCCCTGGTATTTCTCGGCAATCGGGTTTTTCGCCTGGCCGGCCTCGGCCGACAGCACCTGCGCGGCTTGCGGCTCGCTGTCGTCCTCGGGCTTGTAGCCGAGACGGTAGGCGTTGGCGTTGTCGTACCACGAGCGCTTGTTGTCCGAGACGCCGTAGACGATCTCATAGCGCACGTCCGGGTGTTCGAGACCGATGCGCACGAGCTGCGTCAGGTCGCGCGGACTGACCCAGATCGAGAGGCGGCGGCTGTCGATCGGCCGGGTGCCGTAATTGCCGATGCGCACGCAGAGAAAACCGATGCCGTGCTTGTCGGAATAGAGGCTGCCGAGCGCCTCGCTGAACGCCTTGGAGACGCCGTAGCGGCTATCGGGACGCACCGTCACCCGGTGGTCGATGGTCTGCGCCCGCGGGTAGAAGCCTACCGCGTGGTTCGAGGTCGCCATGACGATGCGCTGGACGCCCGCTTTCCGCGCCGCCTCGAACGTGTTGTAGAGCCCGACGATGTTGCCTTCGAGAATCTTCTCCCAGCTGTTCTCGCCGGAGATGCCGCCGAGATGGATGATGCCGTCACAGCCGGCGACCATCTTCTCGACCGCCGCCATGTCGGCAAGCTCCGTCTGGTCGACTTCTTCGCCGTCGCGCGCCGGGGCGATCGACACCCGGTCGGAGAGGCGCAGGATCGGGTAGACCCCGCGCAAGGTCTCGCGCAAGCCGCGGCCAATGCCGCCGCCGGCGCCGGTAATCAGCACTCGATGCATGCTTTCCTCCGAGGATCGTCTGGTCCCGATCCTAGCCGGAGCCGGCGAGCGCGTCGCGGTGCTCGGCGAAGGCGCGGCGGACCCAGTCGATCACCGTGCGCACGCACACCGCGCGGCGCAGGTCGCGGTGCACGATCACCGAATAGTCGGCGGCGATCTCCGGCACCGGCGGCGTCAGCCGTTCGAGCGCGGGATCGTCGTCGCCGGCAAAGCACGGCAGCAGCCCGCGCCCGCTGCCGGCGCGGATCGCGGCGAGCTGGATCGTAAAACTCGACGCGCGCAGCGCCACCGCGCCGCCGGTCTTCTCGATCTGCTGCTGCACCCAGCGTGCGGTCGAATAATGCGCCTGCTCCTCGGCATAGGTGACCCAGGCGCCGCTCGCCGAGCCGCGCCGGCGATAGACCGCGCCGGCAAAAGTGCCGACCTTGGCGATGTAGAGGTCGCCGCTTTCGGGCGGGTGATGGCGTACCGCGAGATCGGCCTCGCGGCGCGCGAGATTCGCGGTTTGCCGCGTCTCGACCAGCTCCAGCGTGATCCCCGCCGGAAGCGCGGTCGGTCCCGCATCGGACAGGCAGCGCGCGAGAAAGGCCGCCGCCCACTCGCCGACCGAGACGCGAACCGTGCCGCATAGCTCGGGCGAGGCGGCCGCGCGCCGCCGCTCGAGCATCAGCGCCGCGTTCTCGACGCTCTCCGCCGCCGGGACGAGCTGCTCGCCGGCGGCGTTGAGGCGCAACCCTTCGGGCAGGCGGTCGAACAGCGTCGGGCCACCGAACGTCGCCTCAAAGGAGGCGAGGCGGCGCCCGATTGTCGGCTGGCTCAGCCCCAGCGCGCGGCCCGCGGCGCGCAGCGAGCCGTGCCGCGCGACAGCGAGAAACACCCGGACATCGTCCCAGTCCATGCTGCCGGCGCCGCTCGCGGACGGGCGTCTCGGCTCCGGGCCGCGGCGGTATTGCGCGCCGGGAAGAGGCACATCATCGAGCGGCGGCATGATACGATCCTGTATCGCTGTATCTTATTTTTGTCGATTTCCGATACTAGAACATATCGCTATCTTCGTGTCGAGACGAGCAGGGCTCGGGTGACGGAAAGACAATCGGCCGCAGCGCCAGCCGGCGTTATTATCATCGGCGCTATCATCAACCGCCTGGCATGGGGAGAGTAGCGATGACCACGATCCTCGATCTCAAGGGCACGCTGGCGACGATGCCGATGATGCAAGGGCGCCGGCCGGAATCGACCGAGGCCGAGCGCAAGGCGACCGGCGCCTTTGTCACGCTTGCACCGTACCGTGACGGCAACATCTACAGCGCCAAGTTCGCCGGCGACGCGGCCTGGGAGCGCCATCCCAATGGCGACGAGCTGGTGCAGATCGTCGACGGCGCCTGCACCGTGCATCTGATGACCGAGAACGGGCTCGAAACCCACGAGGTGAGCGCCGGCGCGACGATCGTCGTGCCGCAGAACACCTGGCACCGCTTTCGCGCCCCGGACGGTGTGAGCATCGTTACCGCGACGCCGCGGCCGACCGAGCACCTGACGGTCGACGTCGACGACCCGCGCACGCTCAGCGACGCGACGCGCGCCGCGAATTCCGAGGAAAAGGTCCGCTAATGTATTTCGATCGGCGGCTTTGGGCGCTGACGCGCGGCCTGCGCGGACAGATCGGCCTTTCGATCCTGATCGGGCTTGGCGCGGCGGCCTTCGGCATCGCCCGCTTCACCCTGCTCGGCACGATGCTGTCGCGGGTGTTCGCGAATGCGGAGCTGGTGTCGATCGCGCTGGCCGCGTTCGGCGTCGGCGTGGCGGTGATCCTGCGCGGTGTGCTCGACCATTACCGCACGCAGATCGCCCATCGTACGGCGGCCAAGGTGCAGACCGATTTGCGCGGCCGCCTCTACGACAAGATCGCCGAACTGGGCCCCGCCTGGTTCGCCGGCGAGCGCACCGGCGGGGTGATGCTGTCGGTGGTCGACGGCGTCGAGCAGTTGCAAACGTTTTTCGGGCAATACGTGCCGCAGGTCTGCGTCGCGGCGCTGACGCCAATCGCGATCTTCCTCTTCATCATGTGGTGGGATTTGCCGGTCGCGACGGTGATGCTGATCGCGGCGCTGGCGACGCTGATCGCGCCGACCGTATGGAACAAGGTCGAGAGCGGCCGCAACCGGCTGCGCCAGGCGGCGATGAAGGCGTTCGGCTCGGAATTTCTCGACGCCGTACAAGGCCTGCCGACGCTGAAGGCATTCGGCCAAAGCACCGCCTACGGCAACCGCCTCGCCGAAAAGGCGCGCGCGCTGTCGAACACGACGATGCGCGTGCTGTCGACCAGCGTGATGACGCGCGGCATCACCGATGTCGGCGTCGCCGGCGGCGCGGCGATCGCGCTGGGGCTCGGCGTGTGGCGGGTCGCGCATGGCGAGATGAGCATCACCGCGCTGCTGATCGTGCTGATGTGCGGCACCGAGGTGTTCCGTCCGCTGCGCGACCTGCGCTCGGTGCTGCACCAGGGCATGGTCGGCCAGTCGGCCGCGGCCGGAATCACCGCGCTGCTCGACGCCGAGCCCTTGGTGCCGTCCTCGCCGGCGATCACCGGGATCAGGCCGCCGGCGCCGACGATCGAGTTCGACGACGTCTCGTTCGCCTATCCCGGCGGCAGGCGGGCGGCGCACGACGCGCTGTCGTTCAGCGTCGCGGCCGGCGAGAAGATCGGCATTGTCGGCCCGAGCGGCTCGGGCAAGTCGTCGGTGGCGCGGCTGCTGTTGCGCCTCTTCGACCCGCAAGCGGGCGCGGTGCGGATCGGCGGCATCGACCTGCGCAGCCTCGACCCCGATACGCTGCGCGCGCAGATCGCCATCGTCCACCAGGACACCTACCTGTTCCATGGCACGGTCGAGGACAATCTGCGGCTCGGCCGGCCCGACGCCGCCGAGCACGAGCTCGTCGCCGCGGCGCACGACGCCAACGCGCACGAGTTCATTATGGCGCTGCCGCAGGGCTACGACACGATGCTCGGCGAGCGCGGCGTCAACCTGTCGGGCGGGCAGCGCCAGCGCCTCGCGATCGCCCGCGCGCTGTTGCGCGACGCGCCGATCCTCATCCTCGACGAGGCGCTCTCCTCGGTCGACGCGGAGAACGAGGCGGTGATCCAGGAGGCGATCGACCGGCTGTCGCAAGACCGTACGACACTGATTCTGGCGCATCGGCTGTCGAGCGTGATCGGCGCCGACCGCATTCTGGTGCTCGACCGCGGCCGCATCGTCGAAGAGGGCAGCCATGCCGAGCTGATCCGCCGCGACGGGCCGTACCGTGCGCTGATGGGCGCGCAGGCCGAAGAACGCGGCGGCGACTTCGACCTCATCGTCGAGGCGCCGGAGGTAAGCGGCGGGCCTGCCGAAGCCACCGATTACGGCGAGGCCGCGACCACGGCGACCGCCGCAGCAGCAGCCCAGGTCGGCTGGTTCCGGACACTGGCGACGCTGATTGAGATCATCCGCCCGTGGCGCGACAGGTTCGCCATCGTCGTCGGCGCCGGCATCTCCCGGGTCGCGGCGTTTATTGGCGTCGGCGTTGTCGGCGCGCTCGCCGTGGCGGCGGTCAAGACGGGCGGGTCTTACAGCTATCTGCTGATCCTGCTCGGCCTCTTGGCGCCGATGGCGGGCCTGCTGCACTGGGTCGAATCGTGGCTGGCGCACGACATCGCCTACCGTCTGCTGGCCGAGATGCGGATCGACCTGTTCCGCAAGCTCGACGCGCTGGCCCCGGCCTATCTGGTGCGGCGACGGTCGGGCGACCTGATTGCACTGGCGGCGCAGGACATCGAGACGGTCGAGTATTTCTTCGCCCACACCGTGGCGCCGGCGCTGGTGGCGATCCTGGTGCCGGCGACGGTGCTGTTGACGCTGTTCGTTGTCGCCTGGCCGATCGCGCTGGCGATCCTGCCGTTCATCCTCTACGCGGCGCTGGCGCCCTGGGCGATGCGCGGCAAGATCGACCGTCTCGGCGCGGTGGCGCGTGACCGGCTGGGGCTGCTCGCGGGCTATGTCACCGAGACGATCCAGGGCCTCTCCGACCTTGTCGCGTTCCAGGCGGTCGAGCGGCGGCGCGAGGGCTTCATGGC
Source organism: Allostellaceae bacterium (assembly GCA_035552135.1). Taxonomy (GTDB): domain Bacteria; phylum Pseudomonadota; class Alphaproteobacteria; order ATCC43930; family CGMCC-115725; genus DATARH01. The sequence continues at coordinate 5,492 of DASZLY010000228.1, forward strand.
GGCGGTGCGCGACTACCAAAGCGTCCGGCTGCAGCTGCTCAGCGATCTGACCGCGCAGACCGCGCAGCTCGAAATCTGCACCGGGCTCGGCGGGCTGGCGGTGGCGATCGTCGGCGCGGTGCTCGTCGCCGACGGCGAACTGGCGGCGACCACCCTGCCCTTGCTGATCCTCCTGTCGCTGTCGTCGTTCTTGCCTATCTCCGAGATCGCGCAGGTGAGCCGCCAGCTCGCCGACACGATCGCCTCGACCCGGCGGCTCTTCGCGGTGCATCACGAGCAGCCGGCGGTAGTCGACGGGGCGCTGCGCCCGCCGGCGCCAGTCGGCGGTTCGGCGATCCGCTTCGAGGGCGTCGCCTTTTCCTATCCCGGCGCCCGGCGTCCGGCGCTGCAGAACGTGTCGCTCGCCATTCCGGCCGGCGCCACGGTGGCGATCGTCGGCCCGTCGGGCGCCGGCAAGACGACGCTCGCCAATTTGCTGCTGCGCTTCTGGGATCCGAGCGTGGGCGACGTCGTGATCGACGATGTCGACCTCAAGGATTTCGAGCTCGACCATCTGCGCGGCCGCGTCTCGCTGGTGTCGCAGGACACCTACCTGTTCAACGACACGCTGCGCGCCAATGTCGCGCTCGCCCGCCCCGACGCCGACGAGAAGGCGATCTACGACGCGCTCGATCAGGCCGCGCTGTCGGAGTTCATCATCTCGCTGCCCGAGGGGCTCGACACGCGGGTCGGCGAGCGCGGCGTGCAGCTCTCGGGCGGGCAGCGCCAGCGCGTGGCGATCGCCCGCGCCTTTCTCAAGAACGCGCCGACCCTGGTGCTCGACGAGGCGACCTCGCATCTCGACGCGGTGAGCGAGGCGCAAGTGCGCACCGCGCTCGACGCGTTGATGCGCGAGCGCACGACCATCGTCATCGCCCATCGCCTCTCGACCGTGCGCAACGCCGACATTCTCGTCGTGCTCGACCGCGGCCAGATCGTCGAGGTGGGCAGCCACGGCGAACTCGTCGCGCGCAACGGGCTTTACGCCCGGCTGATCCGCCGCCAGCTCGGCGCGGCGCGCGAGACCGTCGCCGCCGACGGCGAATGAGCCGCCTTTAACACGCCGCTAACCACTGGCGGCCTACCCTCGGCCAAATTATCGCCCTGCCGACGGATGGACCGACATGGCCGAGGCCGAGCCTTTCTTCCCGCCCTTCACCCCGGAACAGAACGAACGGCTGACCGCCATCTGGGACCGGCTCTACCAGCTCTATCTCGAAAAGGCGAACGGCGACCGGCCGCTCGCCGAGATCGACGCCGAGATCGACGCGACGATCAAGGAGCGCAACGCGATCCGCTCCTGGGGCTGGGACACCGGGCGCGATTGGCGCAAGGACATCCCCCCGGAAGTGCTGAAGAAGCCGCAGGCGGACTAAACGCCTTCGCGCCGATTCCGGCGAAGTTGAATCGTCCTTCGATCGATGTGCCGGGCGCATCCTTCCGCGGCGCATTGCCTAAGGCCAATTGCCATCTCCCGCGACATCGCCCACATAACCGTACCATGAGCGATCCTCTCGACCGCCGCCCGCCGACGGAAAGACCCGAGCCGGAGATCATCCCGCCCGGCGCGCCCTTGCCGCGCCGGCCCGGGTTGAGGGCCTCGGCCGACTTGCACGGCACACATTACGTCTACACGGGTCGGATCGGCCCCATCGGGTTGACGCTCATGACGCTCGCCGGCGGCGCGATCCTGACGCTCGCCTTCCTATTTTTGCTCGGCACGGCGGTGATCGGGCTGGCGGCGATCGGTGTGCTGACCATCGCCGGCGTCATCGCGGGCATCTTGCGCGGCCCGCCCCGTCCGTTACGCTGATCCCGCACTGAAGCGGGAGGAAGCGGTGGCAGGGGTTCTTGACGGCATTCGCGTCCTCGATTTCGGCCGCTACATCGCCGGCCCGTTCTGCGCTGCGCTCTTGGGCGACCTCGGCGCCGAGGTGATCCGCATCGAGCGGCGCAGCGGCGGCGAGGATCGCGGGATGATCCCGGTCGGCACTGGCGCTGATGGCGGCGGCGCGATGTTCATCGCGATGAACCGCAACAAGCTCGGCATGACGCTCGACCCGGCCGCGCCCAAGGGCCGCGAGATTGTCAAGAAGCTGGTCGCGACCGCCGATATCGTCGTCGCCAATCTGCCGCCGCGGGTGTTGCGCTCGCTGGCGCTCGATCTCGACAGCCTGCGCCAGGTGAAGCCCGATATCATCCTCACCACGGTCACCGGCTTCGCTTCGGGCGGGCGGCTCAGCAGCAAGCACGGCTTTGACGGCATCGGCCAGGCGATGTCGGGTGCGGTCTATCTCTCGGGCCTGCCCGAGCAGCCGATCATGACCAAGGTGCCGTGGGTCGATTTCGGCACCGCCTTCCTCTCGGCCTTCGGCACGCTGGCGGCGCTGATGGAGCGCGGCAAGACCGGGCGCGGCCAGAAGGTCGAAGGCGCGCTGCTGCGTACCGCGCTCGCGATCTCGAACGCGATGCTGATGGAGCAGGCACTGACCGGCGTCGACCGCGTCGCCACGGTCAATCGCGGCTTCAACAACGCGCCGGGCGATGTCTACCGCTGCACGGACGGGTGGATCGTCACCACGGTGATCGGCCCCTATATGTTCGGCCGCTGGTGCGAGATGGTCGGCGAGCCGGGCTGGACCGCCGACCCGCGCTTTGCCGACGACCAGGCGCGCGCCGATAACGGCGCGGCGATCACCGCCAGGATGAATGCCTGGTGCGCCGAGCGAAGCTGCGAAGAAGCGCTCGCCGCGCTCGAAGGCGCGAGCATCGTCGCCGGCCAGGTCTATTCGCCACAACAGGCGCTCGACGAGCCGCATATCCGCGACGCCGGGCTCCTCGCCGAGCGCGAGTTCCCCGGCATTGCCGGCACGCTACCGCTGGCGCCGACGCCGATCGAGCTCTCCGAGACGCCCGGCACCTACCGCCGCCGCGCCCCGCTCATCGGCGAGCACACCGACGACATCCTCGCCAGCCTCGGCTACAGCGCGTCCGAGATCGCCGCGCTGCACGCGGAGAAGGTGGTGTAACCCCTACGCTCTCGTGAGTATCATTCCTGCGAAAGCGGGAACCCATCCACGCAGGCTCCTGCTAAG
>DASZLY010000229.1:0-3467 GCA_035552135.1 Allostellaceae bacterium
ACGGTGCGCGAGGGCTTCGCCAAGCTCGGCCAGCTCGGCCTGACCTTCGACGCCTGGTGCTACCACACCCAGCTGCCCGAGCTGATCGACCTGGCGCGCGCCTTCCCCGACCAGCCGATCGTCCTCGACCATGTCGGCGGCGCGATCGGGCTCGGCCGCTACAAGGGCAAGCGCGACGAGGTGTTCGCCGAGTGGAGTGCGCGGATCAAGGAGCTGGCCGCCTGCCCCAACGCGCACATCAAGCTGGGCGGGCTCGGCATGCGGATGTTCGGCTTCGACGTGCACGAGCAGGCCGAGCCGCCGAGTTCGGAGACGCTGGCCGGGCTGTGGCGGCCCTATATCGAAACCTGCATTGCCGCGTTCGGCCCCGAGCGCGCGATGTTCGAAAGCAATTTCCCGGTCGACAAGGGCAGCGGCAGCTACCAGGTGTTCTGGAACGCCTTCAAGCGCATCGCCGCCGGCTGCTCGGCGAGCGAGAAGGCCGCGCTGTTCGCCGGCGCGGCGATGCGGTTCTACCGGCTGCCACTATAGCTTCGTCATTCCGGGATGCCGCGCAGCGGCAGACCCGGAATGACGGCCTATAGGGCTATTTTCCCGGCTCCAGCTTCAGTCCGGCGATGCGCTCCTGCACCTGCTGGCGGATCGGCGCGTCGGCGGGCAGCGCCGCGAGGAGCTTGGTCCACAGATCGTGCGCCGCCTGGGCGTGCCCGGCAGCGGCCTCGGCGCCGCCGACATACCACAGCGCCTCGGCGTTTTGCGGCTGCGCGGCGAGCACCTCGCGAAACAGCGCGAGCGCCTGCGCCGGCGGCGCATCGCCGCCGTCAGCGGCGGTCAGCGCCTCGGCGTAACGCTGCTTCGCCGTGGCATCGTCGGGTTTCAGCTTCACCACATGCGCAAAGGCATCGGCCGACTTTTGCGCCTCGTTCAGCACCAGATACGAGCGGCCGAGCCGCGTCCAGCCCTCGGCGTCGTCGGGCTGCTGTTCGAGCCGCGCGGCGAGCTGCGCGACCATCGCCTCGACCATCGCCCGGCGCTCTTCCGGCGAGGCCTTGGCCGCCGCCTTGGCGGCTTCGGCGATTTCGGCTGCTGGCGGATTGCCGGCGCCGGAAGCGGCGGTTGGCGGCGGGGCACGCGGCGCGCCCGCCGAGGTCTTCAGCGTCGCGGGATCGATACCGGCCGCTTTCGCCGCCTCGGCGATGCGCTGGCGCAATGCCGGCAGCCACGCCGCGTCGGCCGGCGAGTCGGCTTCGAGATCGACCCAATCCTGCAGCGCCGCCTTGCCGTCACCGGCCTGCGATTTGGCAAGCGCCAGGTAATAGCGGGCGCGGGGCGCAGCCTCCTTGTCGGCGAGACCGGCGGTGAACGCCGCCTTTGCCTCCGGCGTGACGGTGCCGCCGGCGGCGAGCACCTGCGCCTCGCCCCAATCGCCGACGATCTCCGGCTTGCGGCCCGACAGATCGACCGCGCGGCGATAGGCCTCGGCCGCATCCTTGTAGCGTTCGAGCGCGAGGTCGGAACGCCCGAGCAGCAGCCAGCCCTGGAGGTCGTCGGGGCGGGCGTCGAGATGCGCGGCGAGCTTCCGCACCGCGTCCGCCATGTCGACATGCGGCTCTTCGTTGGCTTGCGCGGCGGCCGCGGCGGTCGCGCGTGCCGCAAAGGGCTGGTCGCCAAGACCCGGCGAGCCGAGCTGCCAGTACAGCATCCAGGCGGCGAAGGGCAGCAGGACGATCGCGGCGGCGGCGACGATCCACGGCGACCCGGCGGCGGCGGCGGGCGCGGCGGCGGGGGTCAGCGCGAGGATGCGGCGGCCGATCTCGCCTTTCGCCGCCGCGGCCTCGCCGGGCAAGAGGATGCCGCGCTCGACGTCGCGGTCGATCTCGGCGAGCTGGTCGCGGTAGACCGCGAGATTATAGGCATCGCGCGCCTCGCCACGCCGCCCGCGCAGGATCAGCGGCGCCAGCAAAAACGCGATCGCCAGAATCGTCAGCCCGATCAGCGCCAGCGCGAGCCCCACGCTCATGGCGCGGACTCGTCGAGGATGCGGGCGAGGCGCTGCTGCTCGGCGGGCGACAGCGGCGGCGGCGCGGACACCCTCGCCTGGCGCCGCAGATAGCGCCCGGCGCCCCACAGCCCAAACAGCAGCACCAAGGCCGGCCCGCCCCACAGCAGCCAGGTATCGAGCTTGAACGGCGGCTTCAGCAGCACGAAATCGCCGTACCGCGAGACGACGTAATCGACGACCTGCCGGTTGGTGTCGCCGGCGGCGAGCCGCTGGCGCACCAGCACGCGCAGATCGTGCGCCAGGTCGGCCTCGGAATCGTCGATCGACTGGTTGCGGCACACCAGGCAGCGCAGCTCCTTGCCGATGTCGCGCGCCCGCGCCTCGAGCGCCGGGTCCGCCAGCATCTCGTCGGGCCGCACGGCGTGGGCCGGGATGGCGCAAGCCGCAAATAGGACAGAGGCGATTGCCAGAATGAGACCGAGCCGCCCGCCATTGCCAAAAATGCCCCTCCCCCGGGCTTGACCCGGGGGGCCACGTCTTTGCTTGCGGGCCGCGCGCGAGAAGACGTGGATGGCCGGGTCAAGCCCGGCCAAGGCGACAAGAAAAGACCGCAGGTAGCCCTTCATTGTTCCAGCCGTCCGACCAGCGGCAGGATCGTGTTGTCGATGTCGGCCGCGCTCAAGGGGCCGACATGCTTGTAGCGGACGTGCCCGGTGCGATCGACGAGGAACGTCTCGGGCACGCCGTAGACGCCCCACTCGATCCCGACCTGCCCGTCATCGGCGCCGATCGACGTGTAGGGGTCGCCGAGCGCGGCGATCCAGTCGAGCGCCGCCTGGCCCTTGTCCTTGTAGTCGATGCCGTAGATCGGCACGCGCTTGGTATCGGCAAGCACTTTCAGCACGTTGTGTTCCTCGCGGCACGGTGCGCACCACGACGCGAAGGCATTGACCAGGCTGACATGGCCCTGCAGATCGGCGCTGGAAAACCCCTTGGCGCGGCCGGGCAGCGGCGGCAGGTCGAAATGCGGCGCCTCCTCGTCAATGAGAGGCGAGGGCAGCACGTTTTCGTCGATGCCGAGCCCGAAATAGAACCCCGCCGCCATCAGCCCGAACACCAGAACCGGCAACAGGTAGAGCCAGCGTCGCATCAGAACGCTTCTGCGCATCCCCTCGGCCGGGCTTGACCCGGCCATCCACGTCTTGCCAGCGGGCGCTCACAAGCGAAGACGTGGACCCCCGGGTCAAGCCCGGGGGAGGCGATGTTTTCTGGCAGCAAGCGCTCTGACGCCATTTATTCCGCCGGCTGCGCCGCTTCGGCGAGACGCGCGCGGCGCGACGGCGCGCCGACCCGGTGGCGCCGGTCGGAGAGCGAAACGAGCCCGCCCAGCGCCATCAGCGCCGCGCCGAGCCAGATCCACGGCACCAGCGGGTTGTAGTAAAGCCGCAGCGTGTAGCCGCCCTTG
>DASZLY010000230.1:0-2410 GCA_035552135.1 Allostellaceae bacterium
TGTGATTCAAGCTGCTGGCTGGGAGGGGGCCAGCATGCATGGCACGACCGTATTCGCAGGATTTACGAGAACGGGTTGTGAGAGCGGTTGAGGGGGGTCTGTCGCGGAACCGGGCGGCAAAGCTATTCGGGGTGGCGGTCAGCACGGTGATTGATTGGGTGAACACTTGGCGCGAGGAGGGGCGACTGGTTGCCAAGCCGATGGGCGGGGATCATAGCTCGCGGCTGAAGCAGGAGCGGGACTGGTTGCTGGAGCGGGTCGCCGCGGTTCCCGACCTGACGCTGGAGGAGATCCGCGCCGAGCTTGCCGCTCGCGGCAGGCAAGTCGGCTACGGGACGGTGTGGCGGTTCTTTGCCGCTGAGGGCATCAGCTTTAAAAAAAATCGTGCACGCCAGCGAGCAAGAGCGGCCTGATGTCGCCGAGGAGCGGGCCGCCTGGGTCGCCGCGCAACCCGAGCTCGATCCGGCGCGGATGGTCTTCATCGACGAAACCGGCACCGCGACCAACATGGCGCGGCTGCGCGGCCGCGCCAAACGGGGCCGTCGGCTTATCGGCAAGGTGCCATGGGGACACTGGAAAATCCTGACCTTCGTCGCCGGCTTGCGCCAAGACGGCATCACCGCGCCCTTTGTCATCGATCGCGCCATGAACCGGGCGATCTTTGTCGAATATTTGCGGCACTGCCTGGTTCCCACCCTGCGCCCCGGCGACATCGTCGTGATGGACAATCTGCCGGCGCACAAGGGCGGCACGGTGCGGCAGGTCATTGAGGCAGCTGGCGCCGAATTGCGCTACCTGCCCGCCTATTCGCCCGATCTCAACCCGATCGAGCAGGGTTTCTCCAAACTCAAGGCGCACCTGCGCAAGGCCCAGGAGCGCTCAATCGACGCCCTCTCCTGGCGCATCGGCAAACTGCTCGATCTCTTCAGTCCCCACCAATGCGCCAACTTCTTTGCCAATTCAGGTTACGCTCGAACCTGATCGGATTCCGCTCTAAGTGCTGACCCGCTGCTCAAGCTGAAACAGCAGCATCGGGTTTATCGCGAACCGGTCGCGCAGGGCGGTGCGGTCGAGCGCGACGAGGGCGGCGCTCTCCTCGGCGCCGAGCGCGAAGCGGGCGGCGTACCGCGCCGGGTCGTCGCGGAAGGCGGCGCGCGCCCGCTCATCCTCGATTAACGTGAAGATCGCGCCGGCCAAGGCGCTGCGCCCGGGCGCGGTCGGCGGATAATGCGGCCTCTCCTCGGGCGCGGGCGACAGGTCGGTCCAGCCGACCACAGCGTAGATGTGGTGCCAGGACGGCTCAAGCAGTGCCGCTTGTGGCGGCCGGTCGCCGATCATGCCGGCGAGGATCTGCAACGACCGGCACTCGACGTTGCCGGTGCGGTCGAGCGCCGGCCCGTCAAAGCTCATCAGATACCGCAGATTGCCGGATCTGAGCCGCTCGAAGATGATCCGGTCGGTCTCGATGTCGGGATGCGGGTATTGCGGCGTTCCCGGGTAATGCGACAGCCCGCCGCTGGCCAGCACGACCGCACGTCGGCGCATGCGCTCCAGCGCGAGCGCCATGGCGCGGCCGAACGCGAAGCAGCGTTCCGGGGTCGGCTGCGGCGGCACATAGGCGTTGACGAAAACCGGCAGGAACGGCATCTCGCGCGGATAGCCGCAGAATTCGAGCGGGATCGTGAACGCGGTGCCGAGCCCGGCGTCGAGCGTGAAGGCCGGGTCGAAGCCGAGATCGAGGAGGTCGCGGATCAGCGCATAGCCCGCCTCGCCGTCGATCGGCCAGGGGCCGCCATGCTGGCCGCTGCCCACGGCCTTGCTGCCGCAATGCACCGCGAAGGCCGGTACGCAGCGCACGACGAAATCGTCGCAATGCGCGTTCGACAGGACGATCACGAGATCGGGGCCGAGCGCGCGAAACTGCTCGCCGAGTTCGCGCATCGCGGCGTTGACGCGGGCGACCTGCGCCTTGTCCTCGGTCGGCGGCAGGGTCAGGAATTGCGGCGCGTGCGGCACGATCGCCGCGCCGACGATGCCGGGCCGGGATTTCTCCGAATTGGTCATTGCGGGTCACCTTCGCTGGCGTGTGACGCAGAATTGCCGGAGCAATGGAGTTGGCCGGCACCCCGCGGACCCGCTATGGTGCGTGCCTGCGAGGCACCGAAGCGGAGCCGCCATGCCGATCGTTCCCGGGATTATCGATGATCTGGACGAGCTGAGCCAGATCCGGCGAGACATCCACGCCCATCCCGAGTTGGGCTTCGCCGAGGAGCGCACCGGCGATCTCGTCGCGGCCAAGCTCGCCAAATGGGGTATCGAGGTCCATCGCGGGCTGGCGACGACGGGTGTCGTCGGCACGATCCGGCGCGGCAACTCGTTGCGCGCGATCGGCTTGCGCGCCGACATGGAC
>DASZLY010000231.1:0-2549 GCA_035552135.1 Allostellaceae bacterium
CTGATCGACGAGGTGCTCCCCCTCGCCGCCGCGCGCTGGCCGAAACCGAAGCGGGCCCTGGCGGCGGAATAGCTTTATGCAAGCCGATGTCGTGGTCTTGGGCGCCGGGATGGTCGGCGTCTCGATCGCTGCGCATTTGCGGAAGCGCGGCAAGGCGGTGGTGCTGGTCGACCGGCGGCAGCCGGGCGAGGAGACCTCGTACGGCAATGGCGGGCTGGTGCAGCGCGAGGCGGTATTCCCCCACCCGTTCCCACGCGAATTCGCCGAGCTGCGCCGCATCGCCAAGAACCGCTCGATCGATGCCTATTACCATCTCTCCGGCCTGCCGGGGCTGACGCGGCCGCTTTTCGCGTATTGGCGCAATTCGGCGCCGGCGCGCTATGCCGCGATCGCGCGCGACTGGAGCACGCTGATTGCCACCTGCCTTGCCGAGCACAAGGCGCTCGCCACGGAGGCGGGCGCGACCGAGCTGTTGCGCCCGGTCGGCTTTATCCGCGCCTTCAACGACGCGGCGACGATGGACAGCGAGTTCGCCAAGGCCGAGCGGGCGCGCGCGCTCGGGGTCAATTCCGCCGCGCTGACCGCGGCGCAGCTCGGCGAGATGGAGCCGCATCTCAATGGCGGCTTTATCGGCGGGCTGCACTGGACCGACCCCTATGCGGTCAGCGACCCGCACGCGTTGACGATGAGCTATTTCCGGCTGTTCCAGGGCCTCGGCGGCGAGTTCGCGCTCGGCGACGCGACGACCCTGCGGCGCGATGGCGCCGGGTGGAAGGTCACTGCGGCGGACGGCTCGGTCATCGAAGCAGCGGAAGCGGTCGTCGCGCTCGGCATCTGGTCGGGCGAGGTGACGCGGCGCTTCGGCTACAGCCCGCCGCTCTTCGGCAAGCGCGGCTACCATCTGCATTTCACGCCGAAGGGCAATGCCGGGCTGACCCGGCCGGTCGCCTCGAACGGGTTTCTGCTGGCGCCGATGCGGCTTGGTATCCGCCTCACCACCGGCGCGGAGTTCGCCCGTCGCAGCGCCGCGCCGACGCCGGTGCAACTGGCGCGCGCGCTGCCGATCGCGCGGCGCATCTTCCCGCTCGGTGATCCGGTCGAGCCGGCGCCATGGATGGGCACGCGGCCCTGCACGCCCGACATGATGCCGATCCTCGGCCGCGCGCCGGGGGAGGCGCATCTGTGGTGCGCCTTCGGCCACGCGCATCAGGGCTTTACGCTGGGCCCGACGACCGGCCGCCTGATGGCCGAGATGATGACCGGCGACGCGCCCTTCGTCGATCCGGCGCCATTCCGGGCCGAGCGATTCTGAGCTAGGCCCTGAGCCGCTCGATCAGCGCCATCGCCGCGTGCGGGGCGCGCACCTTGGCGCCGTTGATGAAATAGACGAAGCAGTCGCGGCCGGCCTTGGCGTGCTCCTGAAAGCGCGCGGCGATCTTGTCGAGCGCTTGCGGTGAATAGCCGGTCGGCTCGTCCTCCGAGCATTGCCGCAGCCGCGTGTAGATGAAATCGCTGGTCACCGCCTCGATCAGCGGCACTTTCGCGTCCTCGACCCAGGCGATCGCCGCCTCGTGCTTTTCCATCAGCTTGAAGAAGGCGGGGTCCTTGAAGCTGCTGCTGCGCACTTCGAGCACGTGGCGCAGCTTGCGATTGCCGAGCGTTTTTGGCAGCGCGTCGAGAAACGCCGCGACATTGGCCTCGTCGAATTTGAGCCCGGCCGCGAGCTGCCAGAGGATCGGCCCGAGCTTCGCGCCCAATTCGGCCATGCCGCTGGCGAAAAACCGCTCCATGAACGGCGCCGCGGTCGACAAATCGTTGCGTTGGGTGATGAAGCGCGAACCCTTGAGCGAGAAGACGAAATCGTCCGGCGCCGCGGCGTGCCACTTCTTGTAGCTCGCAGGCGTCTGCAGCCGGTAGAACGTGCCGTTGATCTCGATCGCGGTGACGTGGCGGCTGGCATAGGCGAGCTCGTCGGCCTGCCGCACCTCCTTGGGGTAGAACGTGCCGCGCCACGGCGGGAACACCCAGCCGCCAATGCCGACCCTGATCGTGCCGTTTTCGCTCATCGCCGCACCATGAAGTCGCTTGGCCTTCGCCGCGTTTCCCAGCCGTCGCGTTCGAGCCGCGGCACATCGTCTTCCGCCGCCGGGTAGCCGAGGCAGACATAGCCGATCAGTCGCCAGCCGCGCGGCACATCGAGGATTTCGCGCACCGTTACGGGATCGAGGATCGACACCCAGCCGAGGCCGATCCCCTCCGCCCGCGCGGCAAGCCACAGCGTATGCACCGCGGCGACGGCGGAATAGTCGATCATCTCGGGCATGGTGAGGCGGCCGAGCCCGTGGCCCTGCCCGGTATCGGGATCGACGAAGACCGCGATCTGAACGGGCGCGTCGTCGAGCCCGGCAAGCTTCAGCCGGGCGTATTTACCGGCACGGTCCGGCGCCTGCGCGGCGAGCGCGGCGGCATTGCAGTGCGCGAAGTCGGTGCGGATCGCGGCGCGGCGCTCCGGCGTCTCGACGAGCACGAAGCGCCAGGGCTGGCTCAAC
>DASZLY010000232.1:0-1610 GCA_035552135.1 Allostellaceae bacterium
TGGCGCTGATCGCGCTGCCGGCCCATCCGACGGCGGCGCTCTTGTGGCTGATGGTGGTGGCGCAGGGAACGCTCGGCTACAGCCTCACCTCGGTGATGGGGCCGATCCCGGCGGAAATCTTTGCCGGGAAGCACCAGGGCAGCATTTTCGGGGTGGTGATGCTGGCGGGGATCGCCGGTGGCGCGGCGGGGCCTTTTGTGACCGGCGTGCTACATGATGTGACCGGGAGCTACGCCCCGGCCTGGTGGATCGCGCTCGGCCTCAATATGATCTCGGCGGCGGCGATCTTCCGCGCTGCGCCGGGCAAGGTGCGCGCGGTCGCCGGGCGCATCCGCAAGCCGGCGGCGGCGTGAGGCGTCACTCCTCGTCGTCGTAGCCGACCAGCGCCAGCGCCTTCGCGCTAAAGCCGGCCTGGGTCGCGTAGTGGACGAGCGCCTCCTCGTTGCCGTGGGTGACCCAGATTTCCGGCGCGGCGACATCGGCGAGGGTTTGCGTCAGCTCGTCCCAATCGGCGTGGTCGGAGATCACCAGCGGCAGCTCGACGCCGCGTGCTTTCGCGCGCTGCTTGACGCGCATCCAGCCCGAAGCCAGCGCCGACACCGGGTCGGGCAGGCGGCGCGACCAGCGGTCGGCGAGCGCGCCGGGCGGCGCCAGCACGATCTTGCCGGCGAGCTCGGTTTTGGCCGCGCCGGTCGCCGGCAGCAGGGGCCCGAGCGCGACGCCGAAGCGCTCGTAGAGCTCGCAGATGCCGGCGAGGGCGCCATGCAGGTAGATGGGCGCGTCGTAGCCCGCCTCGCGCAGCAGCGCGATCACCCGCTGGCACTTGCCGAGCGCGTAGACACCGACGAGCTGGCAGCGTTCGGGGTAGAGAAGCAGCGAATGCAGCAGCCGGTCGATCTCGTGGCGGTCGGGCGGGTGGCGGAACACCGGCAGGCCGAACGTGGCTTCGCTGATAAAGACATCGCACGGCGCCGGCTCGAACGGCGCGCAGGTCGGGTCGCGGCGACGTTTGTAATCGCCCGAGACGACGACCCGGCTGCCGCGATGCTCCAGCGCCGCCTGGGCGCTGCCGAGCACATGGCCCGCCGGCCACAGTTTCACTGAAACTGTGGAGATCGTCACTGTTTCAGCGTAGCGAATTTCCTGAAAACTGCCGCCAGCCTCGTCGCCGTAGCGCTGGCGCATGATCGCGACGGTCTCCGGCGTCGCGAGGACGTGGCGATGGCCGGGCCGGGCGTGGTCGGCGTGGCCGTGGGTGACCACCGCGCGGTCGACCGGCCGGACGGGATCGACATAGAAATCGCCCGGCTCGCAATAGAGCCCGGCCGGTGTCGGATGCAGCCAGGTTTCGGGGTGCGGCGCGGCGATGTGCATCGCGTTTATATGGGGATGCCGAATCGTAATATGTCGTCGTGCCGGCGCAGGCCGGCATCCACATTTCCGCCGCACGAGCGGACGGCGAGGTGGGTTCCTGCCTTCGCCGGGACGACGATGAGCTAGAGGCTCGAGATCGGCCGGGCGACGCTTTCGAGCGGCTGGCGCTCGGCCTTGATGCCGATCGCCAGTTCGACGAGCGCGGCGCCGATCATCAGCGCCGCGCCGAACAGGTA
>DASZLY010000233.1:0-4454 GCA_035552135.1 Allostellaceae bacterium
TTCGGCGTGCCGACCGCCTGCTGCACCGCGGTGAACTGCCCGTCGAGGATGCGCGAGCCGGCGCGCTTGGCCTGTTCGTCGATGAGGCCCGGCCGCAGCCCGGCATAGGCGTCGAATCCGCCGCCATCGAACGCCTTGAACGCATCGGCGGCGTTGTCGAACTGCACCAGCTCGCCCTTCTTGTAGTTGTTTTCGAGCCACAGCCCGTAGGCGCTGCGCGCGGTCACCGCGAGCCGCTTGCCGGGCTGGTCGACTTCGCCGATCGACTTGATCGGCGAGCCGGCCGGCACGAGATAGGTCGCCTCGATCTCGGCATAGGCCGCGGTAAAGCTGATGACCGCGGCGCGCTGCGGCTCGGCGCCGATATTGCCGATGTCCCATTTGCCCTTCTCGGCATCGTCGGCGATCTCGCCCGGCCGCGCATAGGGAATGAACTTCACCGGCACGCCGAGCCGCGCGCCGATCGCCAGCGCCATATCGGGCGACACGCCGGTCGGGTCGCCGTTCGGCGCCTTGCCGGTGACGAGCAGGAAATTGCCCATGTTGATGGCGGCGCGCAGCACGCCGGTGGGAGCGAGTTCGGCAACGATCTTCGGGTCGGGCATGGAGGTTCCTTGTCTGGTCGGAGAGCGGGCTGCGTCGTGGAGTGGTGCTAAGCCGTGTGCTTGCGGATGAACGCCTTCATCCGGTCGAGCGCGCGGGCGGCATAGGGGGCGTCGGGTTTGCCGGTCATGAAGCCGTGATTGGCGCCGGCATAGAACTGCGCCTCGATCTCGCCACCGGCCTTCCTCCAGCCCGCGACGACGCGCTCGGTGACCTCGACCGGCACCCACTCGTCGGCGTCGCCGCCAAACACCAGCGCCGGCGGCAGATGGACCTTTTCGCCGCGGTCGAGGATCGCCGGGATGCTGCCCTCGCTCATCACCGCCTCGGTGCCCCAGAAGGCGTGGTGGTTTTCCATCAGCTCGCTATTGCCGGCCTTCTTGGCGAGGTGGTAGCGCAACAGCGGATCGAGCACGCCCCAGCCCGAGATCACCCAGCCCTGCCGCGCGTCGATTTCCGGCGCTTCGGGCAGGCTCAGCGCGGCGTAGCGCGTGTCGTCGGGCCGCATGGCCGCGAGCAGCACCTGGTGGCCGCCCGACGAGGTGCCGAAGCTGCCGACCCAGTCGGGGCGGCTGCCGTAGAGCCGGGCGCGCGCCTTGAGCCAGCGTATGCCGAGGTTGATGTCCTGCAGCGAGGCCGGGTAGCCGCCGTCGGGGGGCATGCGGAAATCGATCGAGGCGACGAGGATGCCACTCTCGGCCAGCGCCTTCGCCATGAAATCGTTGTCGATGCGGTCCTTGTGCATCCAGGCGCCGCCGTGCACCTGCAGCGCCGCCGGAAACGGGCCGGTGCCGGAGGGGCGGTAGAGCCGGGCGAGCATCGCCTTGCCGCCCTGGCGCTGGTATTCGACATCCTCGATCCGCACCTCGTGGGTCTTGGCGCCGGTCTGGGCGTCGGCGAGCGTGGTTGGCGGCATGGCGTTCCTCCCCGGATTGGCTGCGGCCAGTATAGAGAGCGGTCACTGGATGGGCTACCGGGCACCCGCCGCTATCGCTGCTTTTGCAGGGATTTGCAGCGGTGGCTGGATTTCGTCGCAGATCGGCAGGCCACGATTTTCGCCAGCATCACGGGTAATTGCGGCAAATTTCGCGGGCGATGGTTTAGCCCCTCGCCCGCTTGCGGGAGAGGGTGGCAGGCGCCGTCAGGCGCGAAATGGATGAGGGCTATCCGCACCGACCCTCACCCTCCCGGCCTTGCGGGCTGGATGCCTCCTCTCCCGCATGCGGGGCCTTCGCCGGTATGACGAAGGGAAAAACATGCTGTAGCATAACGGCCAACACGCCCATCGGGAGATCGACATGACCTCGCTGCCCCTCAACGGCTTTCTCGTTCTCGACCTGACCGCGCATCGCGCCGGACCGACCGCGGTGCGTCAGCTCGCCGATTGGGGCGCCAATGTCATCAAGATCGAGCAGCCCGGCGAGCAGACCGACGCCACCGGCAGCCGCCGCGACGGCCCGGATTTCCAGAACCTGCACCGTAACAAGCGCTCGATCACCATCGACCTCAAGTCGAAGGACGGGCACGCGTTGTTCATGACGATGGCGAAAAAGGCCGATGTCATCGTCGAGAATTTCAAATCGACGGTGAAGCACCGGCTCGGCATCGATTACGAGGCGGTGCGGCAGGTCAACCCGCGCATCGTCTATGGCAGCATCTCGGGGTTCGGCCAGGACGGGCCCTATGAGGGCCGCGCCGGGGTCGACCAGATCGCCCAGGGCATGGGCGGCCTCATGTCGATCACCGGGCATCCGGGGCAGGGGCCGACCCGCGTCGGCATCGCGATCAACGACACCTCGGCCGGCATCCTGCTCGCCAACGGCATCACGCTAGCCCTTCTGGCGCGCGAGCGCAGCGGCGAGGGGCAGTGGGTGCATACCTCGCTGCTCGAAGCGCAAATCTTCATGCTCGACTTCCAGGCCTCACGCTACACGATGAAGGGCGAGGTGGCGAAGCAGGAGGGCAACTTTCACCCCACCTCGCCCGGCACCGGCATGTTCCAGACCGCCGACGGCTATATCAACATTGCCGCATCGGGCGACAGCCTGTGGAAGAAGTTCTGCGAGGTCGCGGGCGACAAGGACCTCTCGACTAACCCCGATTTCGCCACCGTCGTGTCGCGCGGCAAGAATCGCCCGGCGCTGATCGCGCATCTCAACGACGTGGTGCGCTCAAAGCCGAGCCAGTTCTGGGTCGACGCGCTCAGCAAGGCGGGCGTGCCATGCGGCCCGATCAACACGATCGACCAGGTCTTTGCCGATCCGCAGGTTCAGCACCTCAAAATCCGCCGGCCAGTCGACCACGCCAAGCTCGGCACGTTCGACATTGTCGGGCAGCCGATCCATATGAGCGCCTACCCGCAGCCCGACCGCCTGCAGCCGACCCCCGACCAGGGCGAGCACACCGACGATATCCTCAAGGAGTTCGGCTACGACGCCGCGGCGATCGCCGCGCTGCACGAAAAGCGCGCGGTGTAGACATCGTCGCCATTGCCGGGAGCGCGGCGGCAACGCAATCTCGTGGCCGCGGCGGCACGGCGCGAGATTGCCTCGCTCCGCTTGCAATGACGGGGACACCTGGATGACCGACGCCCTCACTGGGGTGCGTGTGCTCGACTTCACGACGACGATCGCCGGGCCCCATTGCACGCGGCTGCTCGCCGATCTTGGTGCGGATGTCGTCAAGATCGAGGCGCCGGAAGGCGACATGATGCGCTCGCGCCTGCCGATCCGCGACGGCGCCAGCACCTCGTTCGGCCAGCTCAACGCCGGCAAGAAAAGCCTGGTGCTCGATCTGAAGCGGCCGGAGGCGGTCGCGGTGGTGCATCGCCTCGTCAAATCCGCCGATGTCGTGGTCGAGAATTTCCGCCCCGGCGTCATGGCGCGCTTCGGCCTTGATTACCCCAAGCTGCAGCCCATGAACCCGGCGCTCGTCTACTGCGCGATATCGGGCTACGGGCAGACCGGGCCGTCGGCCGGACGGCCGGCCTATGCGCCGGTGATCCATGCCAGCTCCGGCTTCGACCTGGCGCAGATCGCCCACCAGCTCGAACCGCGCCGGCCGGATTATTGCGGCATCTTCATCGCCGACGTGCTGAGCGGCACCTATGCGTTCGGCGCGATCTGCGCCGCGCTGAACCAGCGCCAGGCGACCGGCGCAGGGCAGATGATCGACGTGTCGATGCTCGAAAGCATGCTGTCGCTGACCCTGGGCGAGTTGCAGAACTCGCAGTTCGACGTGCCGCTGCCGCCGCGGCCGATCTTCGGCCCGGTCGCGACCCAGGACGGTTACGTCAACCTGTCGGTCGCCAGCGAGCGCACTTTCCAGGCGATGGCCGCCGCTGCCGGCCGCGAGGATTGGCTCACCGACCCGCGCTACGAGAAATACCAGAACCGCCGGATCAACTGGGGCCGGCTGATGGACGAGCTGGAGGAATGGTCGAGCCGGCTGCCGACCGCCGAGGTTCAGGCGATCTTCGACCGCCACGGCGTGCCGTCCTCGCCCTACCGCACCGTCGCCGAGGCGATGCAGGATCCCCAGCTCGCGCATCGCGGCGCGCTCGCGGAAATCCGCGACAAGGGCGGCAGCTTCCTCGCGCTCAACCCGCCCTTCCGCATGACCGCGTCGCGCGCCGCGGCCGGCGGCTGGGTCGCCGATCTCGGCGAGCACAGCCGCGCGGTGCTGGAAGCGGCGGATTATTCCGCAGCAGAGATCGCCGCGCTCGCCGAGGCCGGGGTGACGACGCTGCCGTAGCTAAACCGGCATAGCGCGCTTCTGGTACGCGCGGCCGATCCTGGCGGCTTCCTCGCTGTGCCCGGCGACGACGCGCACGCCTTGGTCGATCTTGGTGG
>DASZLY010000234.1:0-6432 GCA_035552135.1 Allostellaceae bacterium
CAACGTGGCGATCGAGTACCGCTGGGCGGAGGGACATTATGATCGGCTGCCGGAATTGGCTGCCGATCTTGTCGGCCGCAAGGTCGACGTGATCGCGACAGCCGTCGACCTGGCGGCCCGCGCCGCGAAAGCGGCGACCTCCGGCGGTTAGACTCTATCGGCAGAAAATCGAGAAATTACGCCAGTTTTTCGATAGCGCATAGATGTACACGATGGCACAAAGTGGTGCTAAGTAGCGAGATTGCTTCGCTTCGCTCGCAATGACAGCTTTTGGCGAAGAGCGGAGGGACACGGCCATGGTCGCATTCTCGGGAGCGCATGTCGTCGTCACCGGCGGGACCGGGGCGCTGGGCACGGCGGTGGTGGGGCGGCTGCGCCAGGCTGGCGCGGTGTGCCACGTGACCAATTTCGTCGCCGCTGAGCTCGACCGCTTCGCGCATAAAGGCGACTCGGGCGTGCATGTGACGACCGGCGTCGACCTCGCCGACGAGGCGTCGGTCGGGCGGTTCTATGCGAGCCTGCCGCCGCTCTGGGCGTCGATCCACATCGCCGGCGGGTTTGCGATGGCGCCGGTCGCCGAAACGACCGCCGCCGATTTCGAGGCGCAGTTCCGCATGAACACGCTGTCGGCTTTTTTGTGCTCGCGGGCGGCGGTGGGGGCTATCCGAGCGCGTTCTTCATCCCCGGGGGCCGACGGCACGGGCGGGCGCATCGTCAATATCGCGGCGCGGCCCGGCATCGAGCCGCGGCTCGGCGGCGGAATGGTCGCCTATGCGGCGTCGAAAGGCGCGGTCGCGGCGATGACCCAGGCGATGGCCGAGGAGCTGGCGAGCGAGCAGATTTGGGTCAACGCGGTCGCGCCGTCGATCCTTGACACGCCAGCCAACCGTGCCGCGATGCCCGACGCGCCGCATCATCTGTGGGTCGCCCCCGCGGCCCTCGCCGAGCTCATCGTCTTTCTTGCCTCGCCCGACAATGCGGTGACGCGCGGCGCGGTGATCCCCGTCTATAGTGGCGTTTGACGTCTCACCCGAACCAGAGGAGCCGGATCATGGCGCTCGGTATCCTGATCGCGTCGATGAACATGGCGAATGCCGCCGAGGACGAGTTCCACGACTGGTACGACACCGAGCACCTGCCGGAGCGCGTCGCCTGCCCTGGCTTCCTGCGTTGCCACCGCTGGATCGGCATCACCGACCGCAAGATCTCGGTCGCGACCTACGATCTCGAAACGGTCGATGTGCTGAAGAGCCCCGGCTATCTGGCGATTGGCGGCGCCAATCTGTCGCCGTGGTCGAAGCGGCTGGGCAGCCGCTATGAGCGGCTGATGCGGTTCGAGGGCGAGCAGGTCCTGCCGGGCGACAAGATCGCGCCCGACGGCGCCGGGGGCTTTCTGCTCAACGCGATGAACGTCGTGCCCGAGCACGAGGCCGAGTTCAACGAATGGTACAATACCGAGCACATCCCGATGCTCTCCGCAGTGCCGGGCGTCATCATGGCGCGCCGCTTCCGCGCCAGCAGCGCCAACCGCAAATACGTCGCGCTCTACCACCTCGAAGCGCCCGACGTGCAGGCGACGCAAGCCTGGAAGAACGCCGCGAACACGCCGTGGACCGAGAAGCTGCGGCCGCATTTCCGCGACCATCTGCGTCTGGTGTGCCGCAAATACGCGCGCGGGAAGTAGACGCTGTCCTACGAGTTCATCGTTCCGCCGGCGGGGCTGGTTTTCGTCAGCACCGTCGCGGTGTGGCTGACGTTGTGGCACCCGCGGCTCGGCATCTCGCTCGCGATCGTGACGACGAGCCTGTTGTTCCTCGCCGCGCTGCCGGTCGTCTCGGCGCGCATGCTGGATGACGTCGAGGTGAAGCCGCCCGACCAAGCGCCGGATTTCTCGGCCGCGCAGGCGATTGTCGTGCTGGGCGGCGGCGTCCATCGCGGCGACGGCGACAAGGTGCCCGACACGCTCGGCGCCTATACGCTCGAGCGGCTCGATTTCGCGGTGCATGCCTACCACAAGCTCAACCTCAAGATTGCGGTCAGCGGCGGGATTACCGGCGGCGCCCACACCGCCGAGGCAGCGCTGATGAAGGCGGTGCTGGAAGAGGATTTCGCCGTGCCGGTGAATTGGGTCGAGGCCCGCTCGAGCACCACCTGGGAGAATGCGGTTTACACCAAGCAGCTGTTGCAGGCCGACAATGTGACGACCGTGGTGCTGGTCACCAACGCCTGGCACATGCGGCGGGCGGTGTGGTCGTTCGAGCGGGCGGGGCTGCATGCCATCCCGTGGCCGGCGCCGCCGATTTTTCCGGCGAACGACCGCATTGACGATTTCCTGCCCAGCATGCCGGCGCTGAGCGAGAGCTACCATGCGCTGCACGAGTCGATCGGTCTCGGTTATTACCGGCTGCGCTATTGAGGTGCTGCGCCCGCGCGTCGATTTCTGGTATTTGTTCGGGCACGACAAAACGGGAGTGAGGCGGAGATGCGCCGGGAAGACCAGATCGTCGAAGCGCGCAGGCTGCTCGACTATCTCGACAACCGCACGACGGCCTTGGCGGAGACGGTCTACCGCAACCCGGTGACCGACTATACCTGCGACAAGCAGGCCGCCGCCGAGCGCGACGTGTTTTTCCGCAAGGGCGCGTTCAATGTCGGGCTGTCGGCGTTGTTGCCCAATCCCGGCGACTGGATGACGCACGACTATTCGGGCGTGCCGATCCTCCTGTCGCGCGACCATGCCGGCAAGCTCGGCGCGTTCCTCAATGTCTGCCGCCATCGCGGCGCCCGCCTCGCCGAGGGCAGCGGCAGCGGCGACAAGGATTTCCGCTGCCCCTATCACGGCTGGTGCTACGGGCTCGACGGCGCGCTGATCGCGCGGCCCGACGAGCGCTCCTTCGCCGCCGCGCCGCGCGAGACGCACGGGCTGCGGCCGCTGCCGGTCGCCGAGCAGCACGGGATGATCTGGGTCAGCCCCGACCCCGAGGGGAGCTTTGACGTCGACGCCATGCTGGGCGGTCTCGCCGTCGACCTCGCCGCCTACGGCCTCGCCAAATGGCATCACTACGAGACTCGCGTGCTGCGCCGGAAGTTCAACTGGAAGCTCGGCGTCGACACGTTCGGCGAGACCTATCATCTGCAGCATCTGCACCCGAATACGGTCGACCCGCTGTTCCATTCGAACCGCTGCACCTTCGACGCGTTCGGGCCGAACCACCGCATGCTGGCGGCGCGCAAGACCTTCGACGCGCTGCGCCAGCAGCCGGAAAGCGAATGGGACGTGTTCGACAACACGGTCGTCATCTGCGTGCTGTTCCCCAACACGGTCTTCACCTATCAGCGCGACCACGTCGAGACCTGGCACTTCTTCCCGGGCGAGCGGCCCGACGAATGCGTGATGTACGTCTCGCTCTACATTCCCGATCCGATCGTCACCCAGGCCAATCGGGACCATTGGGACCGCAACTTCAACCTGTTGATGGCAACGGTCGAGATGGAGGATTTCCCGACCTGCGAGGGCATGCAGAAAGGCTTCGGCTCGGCCGCACAGGACGCCATTACCTTCGGCCGCAACGAGCCGGCGCTGCAGCATTTCCACAAGAGCATCACCGCGGCGCTGGCGACGGCCGCTTAGCGCCACGCGCGTCATTGCGTCCTTCGAGGCCCTCGGCCGGCAAAGCCGTCCGAAAGCGCCTCAGGATGAGGATTGCTCTTTATGCCGCCAAAGGTCTACCTCATCCTGAGGTGCCTCGCGGAGCGGGGTCTCGAAGGACACACAGCCTTTTTGCAGCCGCAAACCGCCGGTAGAACCAGCCGCGATGGACTTGTCGATCGTCATCCCGGTCAAGAACGAGGCCGGCAATATCGCGCCGCTGGTCGGCGAGATCGTCGCGGCGCTCGATCCGGCGGGCATCGACTACGAGATCGTCTATGTCGATGACGGCAGCGACGACCAGACCGCGCGCGAGCTGGCCCGGCTGCAAGCCGGCAATGCGCGGCTGCGCGTGGTGACCCATGCGACGAGCTGCGGCCAGAGCGCGGCGATCCGCAGCGGCGTCAAGGCGGCGCGCGCACCATGGATCGCGACGCTCGACGGCGACGGGCAGAACGACCCGGCCGACATCCCCTCGCTGTGGCAGATCGCCAAAGGGCATGAGAGCGGCACCGCGCCCGCGCCGCCGCTGCTGATCGCCGGCCATCGCGCGCGCCGGCAGGACAGCTGGAGCAAACGCCGCGCGTCGCGGATCGCCAACGCAATCCGCCGCGCAATGCTGCACGACGACACGCCGGACAGCGGCTGCGGGCTCAAGCTGTTCCCGCGCGCACTATTTCTCGATCTGCCCTATTTCGACCACATGCACCGCTTCCTGCCGGCGCTGGCGCTGCGCGAGGGTGGGATGGTGCGCTCGCTGCCGGTCAACCACCGCCCGCGCGAGCGCGGCGCGTCGAAATACGGCGTGTTCGACCGGCTGTGGGTCGGGATCGGCGACCTCTTCGGGGTGATGTGGCTGTGCCGGCGCAAGTTCCTGCCGGTCATCGCCGGCGAGACGGCACCGGCCGAGGCGGCATCCGCGCCGCGTGCCAAATCCGCGACCGCCGATCCGGTGCTATGAGCGACGCCACCGAAGCGTCCGCCTTCGGCAATCTGCGCCGCGCCGGGCAGGCGCTCGTCGCGCTCGCGCTGCTTGGGGGAATTGCCGCGGCGTGGCGCTGGCGCGGCGCGTTCGACCCACTGGCGCTGACCGCTATCATCCGCGGCTACCCGGCGGCGCCGCTGGTGTTTCTCGCGCTGCATATCGCCGCAAGCCTGACCTTCGTGCCGCGCTCGCTGCTGGGGCTCGCGGCCGGCATTGTCTTCGGCATGTGGTGGGGGCTGGTCTGGGCGGCGCTCGGCAGCGTGATCGGCGCAGTCGCCGGGTTCATGCTGGCGCGCTACGTCCATTCGGCGGTGTTCGACCGTGCACGCTGGACGCGCTTCGCCGCGCTCCTCGAACGGGCGGAGCGTGGCGGCTGGCGCATGGTGACGCTGATCCGGCTGGTGCCGGTGATCCCGCACAGCCTGTCGAATTACGCGCTCGGCCTGACGCGGCTGCGGCTCGCCGACTATGCGCTGGGCTCGCTCTTGGGGCAGCTGCCGCTCACCGTCGCCATGGTCGATCTCGGCGCCGCCGGCGAGCGGGCGATGCGCGGCGCGAGCGACTGGCTGCTGCCGAGCGCGATCGGTTTGGCCGCGCTGGCGCTGACCGTGCTTATCCCGGCGCTCGTGCGGAAGCGGCAAGCGCGGGCGGGATAGGCCCGCCCGACGCCCAGTCCAACAGCTCGACCGTGTGCACCACCGGCAGCGCCGCCGCCGCCGCGAGCTGGGTAATGCAGCCGACATTACCGGCGGCGACCAGTTGCGCGCCGGTCAGCGCGATATTGGCGAGCTTGCGCTCGCGCAACGCATTCGCCAGCGCCGGCTGCAGCAGGTTGTAGGTGCCGGCGGAGCCGCAGCAGAGATGCGCCTCGGGCACGTCGACCGCGTCGTAGCCCGCGGCGGCGAGCAGCGCCTTCGGCTCGCGGTGCAGCTTTTGCCCGTGCTGCAACGAGCAGGCCGAATGATAGGCGACGCGCAGCCCCTGCCCCTCTTCGGTGCGCCGCTCGACGCCGAGCTCGGAAGCGACCTCCGAGATATCGCGGGCGAGCGCGCTGATCCGCGCCGCCGGATCGGCGTAGCGCGGATCCTCGCGCAGCATGAAGCCGTAATCCTTGACCGTGGTGCCGCAGCCCGAGGCGTTGACGACGATCGCATCCAGCCCGCCGGCGGCGATCTCACGCTCCCAGGCGTCGATGTTCGCCTTGGCGAAGGCGAGCGCCGGCGCCTCCTGGCCGAGGTGATGCGGCAGCGAACCGCAGCAGCCGCTGCCCGCGGCGACCACCACCTCGCAGCCATGCCGGGTCAGCAGGCGGATCGTCGCCTCGTTGATCTCGGGCGTCACCACCTGCTGCGCGCAGCCGGGCAGCAGCGCGACGCGCATTCGCCGCTCGCCGATTGCCCGAAAAACCTGCGGCCGGTCGACCGGCGACGCCGCGGGGAGCCGCCGCGGCGCAAGCGCCAGCATCGCGCGCAGCCGCGCGGGGAACAGCGCCGCGAACGGCCGCGCCAGCCGCGCCGCCTGCAATGCGGCGCGAAACCGCTCCGGCCGTGACAGGGTCGCGCCGAGCAGGCGGCGCAACAGGCGCTCGACGATCGGCCGGCGGTAATGCGCCTCGATGTGACGTCGTCCGTGATCGACGAGGTGCATGTAATTGACGCCCGACGGGCAGGTCGTCATGCAGGCGAGGCACGAGAGGCAGCGGTCGACATGCGTGACCGTCTCTTGCGGCACCTTGCCGCCGGCCTCGAGCATGTTCTTGATGAGGTAGATGCGGCCGCGCGGGCTGTCGAGCTCGTCG
>DASZLY010000235.1:0-12785 GCA_035552135.1 Allostellaceae bacterium
CCGGCTGTGATCTCGAACTCGGCGCCGCCGGTCACTTCGGGGCGCACCCAGTGCCCCTCGACCGCGCGCTCGGCGAGCGAAGCGGCGAGGTCGAGGCCGGCGAGCGCGCCGGCCGCCTCGGCGATCTCGAAGCGGCGCGCCATGACATCGCCGACGAGGTCGTCGAAGAGGCGCAATTCCAGTGCGAGGGCGCGCTCGGCGGCGCTCGAAATCCTGCTTTCGAGCTCGGCCAGATCGGTCGTGGTAAAGCGCATCGCGCCGGCCATCGTCTGGCGGTGGATGTAGCCGGTGCCGAGCTTGCCGGCATTCGCGGCCGACACCTCGATGTAGTAGCCGATGACGTTGTTGTGGCGGATGCGCAGCGAGGCGACGCCGGTTTCTTCGGCATAGCGCGCCTGCAGCGCGGCGATGGTGCGCCGACTCTGGTCGCGCAATTCGCGCAACTCGTCGAGTTCGGCGGAATATTCGGGCGCGACAAAGCCGCCATCGCGGGCGAAGAGCGGCAGCGCGGCGGCGAGCGCGCGGGTGAGCCGGTCGACCAGCGCGCCATGCTCGCCGAGCCGGCGCTCGCCCTCGGCGAGCAGCGCCGGCAGCGGCACGAGGCTCGGCGCGCTCAGCATCAGCCGCAGCGACGCGGTCTCGCCGAGCGCGTCGCGCAAAGCGGCGAGGTCGCGCGGCCCGCCGCGGCCGAGGCTGAGACGGGTCAAAGCGCGCTCGATATCGGGGCAATGCTTGAGGCGCTCGCGCAGTCGGCCGCGAATGTCGCTGCGCTCGACAAAGAACTGCACCGCGTCGAGCCGCGCCGCGATCGCCGCGGGCTCGGTCAAGGGCGCGGCGAGCTGGTCCGCCAAGAGGCGGCAGCCGGCCCCGGTCGCGGTACGGTCGATGACCGAGAGCAGCGAGCCGCGCCGCTCGCCGGCGAGGGTCGTGAGCAGCTCGAGGTTGCGCCGCGTCGCGGCGTCGATCTGCATCACCGAGCCCGGCGCGACATGCGCCGGCACGCCGAGATGCACGGCGCCGCGCTGCTCGGCGCCCGGCGTCTGGGTCAGCGCCACATAGTCGACGAGCGCGCCCGCCGCGGCGATCTCGGCGCGGCGGAACGCGCCGAAGCCGTCGAGCGCCTTGACGCCGTAGAAGCCTTCGAGCCGGCGGCGGCCGGTCTCGCTGTCGAAGCGCGCATTGGCGAGCGGGGTCAGCGCGGTCTTCCAGTCGTTGAACAGTTCGAACAGCGCCGGGCGCGCGAGCAGCCGCTCGGGGAGCAGGATCTCGCCGGGCGCGAGGCGGGCGAGATCGCCGGCGAGCGCCGCCTCGCCGGTCGTCTGCAGCGCGAAGGCGCCGGTCGACAGATCGAGCCAGGCGAGGCCCATCTCGCCGCCGGCCTCGGCCACGCACGCCAGGTAATTGTGCCGGCGCGCGTCGAGGAGGCCGTCCTCGGTCAGCGTGCCGGCGGTGACGAGGCGCACCACCGCGCGCTTTACCGGCCCCTTATTGCCGCGCCGGCGCGCCTCGGCCGGGTCCTCGACCTGCTCGCAGATCGCCACCTTGAACCCGGCGCGGATGAGCCGCGCGAGATAGGCCTCGGCGGTGTGCACCGGCACGCCGCACATCGGGATGTCGGCGCCGTCATGGCGGCCGCGTTTGGTGAGCGCGATGTCGAGCGCGGGGGCGGCCGCGACCGCGTCGTCGAAGAACAGCTCGTAGAAATCGCCCATCCGGTAGAACAGCAGGTAGCCGGGATGGGCCGCCTTGATCTCGTGGTACTGCGCCATCATCGGCGACGCCGCGGCGAGCGCCGGAGACGGCGCGACGGCGTCGCGAGGCAGGTCGTCACTCATCGACGGGACGGTCAGGCGCCGCCGCAGCTCTTCGCGGGCGCCAGCGGGACGATCGCCGGCGCCGCCAGGTCGCCGATATCGGGCGCCGGCAGCGGGTCGAAGCCGGCGACCGTGTCGGCACCGTCGGCGGTCGCGCCGAGGTGCCCCGGCGACAGCGCGACCACCGGCGCCGCGTTGCGGCCGGCGGCGGCCGCGGCGCGCGGCAGCGCCGGCAGCTTGCCGCGCGCAAAATCGTTGAGTGCGGCGGCCCGGCCGGTTCCGGGCGCGGGCGGCAACCCGCCCGGCGCCGCAAAGGCGAGCGCCGGCACGGCCTGGCGATCGCCGCAGGCGGGCGACAGCGCACGCAGCCAGGCGGTGTCGGAGAACGAGCGCGGCGCGGTGACCGGCTGGCGCGGCGGGATCGCGGCGAGCGTCATCAAGAGCTCGGCCTCGCGCGACGGGTCGACCAGCGCCTCGCGCGACAGCGCGCCGCCCGGCTTGGTCCGCCCCATCGCCACCGCCATCACATGCGGCATCTTGTTGTAGCAGGCCTCGCGCTCGGTGCCGACCGCGCGGACAAAGGTCGGGTCGCTATCGTCGCAGATGCGGAACGCATCCTGCTTGACCGGCTCGAGCGGGTACATTTCGTGATAAAGGTCGCGCAGGTTCAGCGAGTGCGCGCCGATCGCCGCGGACACCAGCGCGACCGCGATAAAGCCGGTCCTGACCCTGGCAAGCATTCCCCTACTCTGCGGCGTAACGCCGTGGCGACTTCTACCAGCAATGCCGCGCGCATTCTATCCCCGCTTTTGTCGCGGCGGCGCTAGCGTTGGGAGCAGAAACGCCCGCGCGCCACCGCCTAAACCCGTTCAAAAAGATGTGATCCCATCCGATAACCCGCAGACGGTTTCTTGGAGAATAGCGGGCCGAAACCGCCGGTTACTCGATTGTGTCGAGATGTTTCAAATCATGATTAGTTGCAACAAGTTGAAATACGGAAGCCATAACAATTGGTCACAAATCTTTTCAAGGTTTTACGCTTGCAACCAGCGCGCGGACTCGCCGATACTCTTCTCGTGGTCAGACATAGGCGCCTCGTCCCCCGGCCGCGCGGCAGGACGACCACACCGCAAACCGGGATTCAGGATTAAGGCCGCCGCCTCGCAAGAGGGCTGGAGGGTTCGATGCCGTTCGCGCGTTTGGGATGGCGTATCATCGTTCCGGCGGTGATGATCTTCGTACTGCTCAACATCGGCGCGATCAGGTTCGTCCGCGATGCCTATCCCGCCGATCCGTTCAAGAGCGAGGCGTTGACGAAATGCATCGCCGGCGACCCGGGTTTCGTGCGCTTCTTCCCCTCGGACCGGACGGAATGCTATGCCCGCCAGCCGCGCACCTCGCGGCTCGAAACGAAGAGCGATACGCGGCAGGATTAGCCCCGGCGCTCACGACCGCCGCCGGCACGGCAGGGTTCGGCGGCGCCGAAAGCGGAAAATAGAACGGCCGGCCCGGGCGACCCCGAGCCGGCCGTCTTCACGACAAGCGGGCGGCTATTCGGCCAGACCCTTGACGGCGACCGCGCCGTCCATCTCGCGATCGATCTCGTCGATCGTGCGGCCGCGCGTCTCGACCGCGATCAGCCAGAACGCCAGCGCGCCGAGGATGTACCACGCGGCGAAATAGGTGAACCCCGGGAGCAGCGCGTCGAGCGTCGCCTGCGGCTTGACGTAGTTGGACGAACCGGCGATCAACGCGAGCCCGGCCGGGCCGATGAACTTGCCGAGATTGCCGACGCCGTAGACAAGGCCCATGCCGCTGCCGCGCAGCCGCGCCGGCCACAATTCGCCCATATAGGGCCCGACGATCGAGTAGTTGCCGCTGCCCATGAAGCCCTGCAGCACGATCATCAGGAAGAACATCGACACGCCGCCGATAAACACATCGTGCAGGTAGCCGGCCAGAAACATGAAAACCGCGGCGACGAGGCAGCTCAATATCCCCGACACGCGGCGCCCCAGCGCGTCGGAAATGTACGAGCAGAAGAAGCGCCCGGCGATCGCCGACAGGCTGTACCAGATCACCAGCTTCGACGCTTCGGGCGGGGTGATTTTCAAGACCATGACGAACAGCGTCACCATCCACAGCGACAGCGCGACGCCGCCGGTCTGCGTCAGCCCGGTGAGGCAGCCGGCGACGATGCTGCGCGGGTATTTGAAGAGCTCGACCCAGCGCGTGTGCTCGATCGGCGGCAGGACCGACGGCAGGGCGATCGACGCCGGATCGACCATCAGCGCCCAGGCGAGCGATTTGCGCGCCTCCTCGACCCGGCCGCGGCGCAGCAGCCAGTGCGGCGACTCGGGGACGAAAGCGCGGACGTAAAGGCACAGCAGCGCCGGCACGAGGCCGACCGCGACAAGGCCGCGCCAGCCGATATAGGGCGCCGCAAAGGCACCGAGCAGCGCCGCCAGGAGCGACCCCGCCGGCAGCATCGTCGTGGTGATGCCGGTGAACCAGCCGCGCTTGCTCGCGGGCGAGAATTCCTGCATCAGCGTGATGTCGACCGAATAGAGCCCGGTGACGCCAAAGCCGACGATGAAGCGGCAGAACACCAGGTATGTCCAAGCACCGGTCGGCGTGAAGGCCATCGCGCCGGTGGCGAGCGACACGTTGAGGATCGCCGCAATCAGCGAAGTGCGGCGCCCCACCTTGTCGGCGAGCCAGCCGTAAAACAGCGAGCCGAACGGCGCGCTGACGCCGGAGGCCAATAGGATCGCTCCCGATTGGCCGTAGGTCAGGTGCCAATCCTTGACGATAAACGCCAGGACAAAGCCGATAAGAAAGAAATCGAAGAAATCGAGCATATCGCCGAGCGTCGCGGCGCCGGCGATTTTCCACTGATTGACCGTCAGTTTCTTTTGCTGCTCCAGCAACTCCAACATGCGTACCTCCCGTCCCGACAACCGAACCGGCGAGGGAAAGGAAGACAGGCCGCAAGCGAAGCCGGGTAATCCGCGTGTTGTCGCGCGTATTGTTTTTGGCGGATGCCTTGAGCTTCGTCGCCCGGCCGCCGATCGCCGGCGGCCAACCTATTCCTCCTGTCCGCCGCCAGGGCGTTTTCTTGCCGGACGATTCCCCGTCCGGATGAACCTCATTGTTATATGAGATAACTGAATCGGTAAAGCGAAGCCGGGGCGACGCCGGCGATAAAAAAAGCCGGGCACGCGGCCCGGCTTTTTCGGCTCGGCGCTGGAGCGGCGGTTACTGCGCCGGCTGGTTCGCGGCGCCGGCGTGCACCGCGACAATCGGCTTGGCGCGCGCGGTTATCAGCGAGGCCACTCCCGCCGCGACGGACAGCGCCACCGTGACGAGCCCCAGCACGACCACCAGCACCCCACCGGTGGTCAGCGCCAGATAGAGCACCCCCGCGGCGCAGGCCAGCATCAAGACGCCGCCGAGCGCCGGCATGATCGAGGTGAAGCCGACCGAGATCAGCATCGCCAGCGGCGCGAACGGCATCACCGCGACGCTCAGCACCGCGCCGAGAATGCCGCACACCGCCGAGACGACCTCGCTGGCCGGCCGCTCGATCGCGTTCATCTCGCGGTCGATGTCGTCGATCGTGCGGCCGCGCGTCTCGGCGCCGATCAGCCAGAACGCGAAGGCGCCGATCAGGTACCAGTAGGCGAAGAACATGAAGCCGGGGACCAGCGCGGCCATCGTCGCCGCCGGCTTCACGTAATTGCTCGACCCGGCGATCCAGGCGAGACCGGCAGGCCCGATGAACTTGCCGAGATTGCCGACGCCGTAGACGAGGCCCATGCCGCTGCCGCGCAGCCGCGCCGGCCACAATTCGCCCATATACGGGCCGACGATCGTGTAATTGCCGCTGCCGAGGAAGCTCTGGCAGAGGATCATCACGAAGAACATCGACACGCCGCCGACAAAGACATTGTGCAGCAGCCCGGCAAGCGCCATGAACCCGGCCGAGACGATGCAGCACAAAATGCCCGCGGCGCGGCGGCCCCAGGCGTCGGAGAGCCACGAGCAGAACGCCCGCCCGGCAATCGCCGCGAGCGCGACGAAGATCGCCAGCTTCGAGGCTTCCCGCGGGCTGATGTTGAGCACCATCACGAAGAGCGCGATCAGCCACAGCGCGAGCGCCACGCCGCCGGTCTGGGTGAGGCCGGTCAGGCAGCCGGCGACGATGTTGCGCGGGTAGCGAAACAATTCGATCCAGCGCGTGTGCTCGACCGGCGGCAGGGTCGCCGGCAGCGGGATCGTCGCCGGGTCGATCTCCATCGCCCAGGCGAGCGATTTGCGCGCCTCTTCGGCACGCCCGCGGCGCAGCAGCCAATGCGGCGATTCCGGCACGAAGATGCGGATGTAGAGGCACAGCAACGCGGGCAGCAGTCCGGTCGCCACCATGCCGCGCCAGCCGATATAGGGCGCGGCGAAATACCCGAGCAGCGCCGCCAGGAGCGACCCCGCCGGCAGCATCGTCGTGGTGATGCCGGTGAACCAGCCGCGCTTGCTCGCGGGCGAGAACTCCTGCATCAGCGTGATGTCGACCGAATAGAGCCCGGTCACGCCAAAGCCGACGACAAAGCGGCAGGCGACGAGATATTGCCAGGCGCCCTCCGGCGTCAGCGCCATCGCGCCGGTGGCGACCGAGACGTTGAGCACCGCGGCGACGAGCGCGGTGCGGCGCCCCATCTTGTCGGCAAGCCAGCCATAGAACAGCGAGCCGAACGGCGCGCTGACGCCGGAAGCAAGCAGGATCGCGCCCGACTGGCCGAAGGTCAGGTGCCAGTTCTTGACGACGTAGCCGAGCACGAAGCTGATGAGGAAAAAGTCGAAGAAATCGAGCATGTCGCCAAGCGTCGCGGCGCCGGCGATCTTCCATTGGTTCTTGGTAAGTTTCTGCTGCCGCTCCAGTAAATCGAGCATGGCGATCCTCCCTGAGACGGCCAGGGTGACAGCGCCGGAGAAGGGCGACCAGGAACTATCCGAATCAGGTAGCTGAATGTTCTAAACGCAAATCAGCCGGGCAAAGGCCCGGCCGATCGCATCGTGCAGCCTTGCGGCGAAGCGCCTAGTCGCGGCGCACGCCCATGAACTGCATCAGCAGCATGAACAGGTTGATGAAGTCGAGATAGAGCCGCAGCGCGCCCATCACCGCCTTCTTGCTGGCGACCTCATGGCCGTCGCCTTCCCAGTACATCTCCTTGATCGTCTGCGTGTCGTAGGCGGTCAGCCCGACGAACACCACCACGCCGATCACCGAGATCGCGAACTGCAGCGCGGCCGAATGCAGGAAGATGTTGACCAACGAAGCGATGACGACGCCGATCAGCCCCATGAAGAGGAGCGAGCCGAACTGCGACAGATCGCGCTTGGTGGTGTAGCCGTAAAGGCTCATCGCCGCGAAGGTGCCGGCGGTGATGAAGAACACCCGGGCGATGCTGGTGCCGGTGTAGACGAGGAAGATCGTCGACATCGACAGGCCCATCAGCCCGGCATAGACCCAGAAGATGCCCTGAGCCGCCGCGGCGCTCAGACGGTTGATGCCGAACGACATCCACATCACCAGCCCGAGCGGCGCCAGGATCACCAGCCACATCACCGGCGTGTTGTAGATGTGGGCGATAAAGCTGTCGCGCCCGCCGGCCGCCGCGACATAGGCGACGATGCCGGTCAGCGCCAGCGCCGACGCCATGTAATTGTAGATGCGCAGCATGTATTCGCGCAAACCGACATCGAGATCGGCTTGCCCGGCCGCCGAGCGGACCGTCCAGCGGGGCTGCGAGCCATAGGCCATCGAAAGCCTCCAGAGAGATGCGAGGACCACTCCCCGCCGCGCTCATATTGGCACATATGGTAGGGTTTTCAAGCAATGCCCCAAGGACGCACCCGGGACGCCGCCGGCCCCTAGTCATGCCGCAGCCGCGGCGCCGCCGCGGCGCCGAGCACCCGCCAGGTGCCGAGAAAGCCGAGCGCCGCGGTCAGCACCACCGCCGCCGCCAGCACCGCCGCGAGCGGCGCCGGGGCGAAGCTCCAATCGCTGTCGAGCGGCCCCGTCACCAGCAGCCAGGCGACGAGCGTGCCGGTCGCCGCGGCGATCGAAGCGGCGACAAGGCCCATCAGCCCGTACTCAAGGAGAAACGCCGCTGCGACCGTGCGCCGCGTCGCGCCAAGCACCTTGAGCACCACCGCCTCGTAGACCCGGCGGCGATAGTCGGCGGCGACCGCGCCGCCCAGCACCAGCGCGCCGGCGAGCAGCGTCACCAGCGCCGCGAGGCGGATGGCGAGGCCGATCGCGGCGACGATGCGCTCGACCGCGTCCAGCGCCTGGCGCACCGGGATCGCCGAGACGTTGGGATCGGCGTCGACGATCTCGCCGACCAGCCGCTCCTCGGCGCTTTGCGGCAGCCAGACGGCGGCAAGCACGGTATGCGGCGCCGCTTCGAGCGTGCCCGGCGCGAAGACGATCGCGAAGTTGATGCCGAGCCGGGTCCAGTCGATCCGGCGCAGATTGGCGATGCGGGCGGTGACCTCGCGGCCGAGCACGTTGACCGTCAGCGTGTCGCCGATCTTGAGCCCCATGCCGCGGGCGAGCGCCGCGTCGAACGAGATGAGCGGAGGCCCGTGATAATCCGCCGGCCACCATGCGCCGGCGACGAGCTGCGAGCCGCGCGGCAGTTGCGCGGCGTAGGTCAGCCCGCGATCGCTGTTGAGCGCCCAGCGCGCCTCGGGCGCGACCGGCGCGTCCTCGACCGCGACGCCGTTGAGCCGGGTGATCCGGCCGCGCAGCATCGGTACGCCCTCCATGCGCGCAGCAGGGATGGCGTGCACCCTGTCCTCGACCCCGGCGAGCTGGCCCGGCTGGATGTCGAGCAGGAAATAGCCGGGCGCGCCCTCGGCGATGCTGCCTTCGATCTCGCGCGACAGGCTCGCCTCGACCAGCGCCACCGCGACCAGCACGGTCAGACCGATGCCGAGCGACAGAACGACGCGCGCGGTCGGCGCGCCGGGCCGGCAGAGATTGGCGAGCGCCAGACGCGGCACGACGCGGCGCGGACGGGGAAGCCGCCGCGTACCGGCGACGATCGCCGCGGCGGCGAGGCGAAACGCCGCGAAGGACAGCGCCGCGCCGGCGACATACCACAGCGCGATGCGGCGATCGGGCGCACTGAGCGCGACCAGCACGGCAAGCGCCAGCCCGGAAGCCGCGGTGCCGGCGAGCGCGGCGAGCGGCATGCCGCGCCGCGCCGGCACGGCGCCGTCGCGGAACAGCGCGCCCGGCATCACCCGCCCGGCCGCGGCGAGCGGCAGCAGCGCGAAGAGCAGCACCACGAGGATGCCGTCGGCGGCGGCGAGCGCGAGCGGCGCCGGATAGAGCGCGGGGCGCAGCGGCACCGACAGCAGCCGTGCGACGAACGGCGCGGCGGCGAGCGGCACCAGCGCGCCGAGCGCGAGGCCGAGAGCGATGCCGGCGAGCGCCAGCAGCCCGATCTGCACCGCGTACACCGCGAACACCAGCCGCGCCGAGGCGCCCAGCGAACGCAGCGTGGCGATCGTCGCGGTCTTGCCGGCGACGAAATTGGCGACCGCGCTGCCGATGCCGATGCCGCCGACGAGCAGCGCGGTGATCGCGACAAGCCCGAGGAACAGCGCGATGCGGTCGATGAGGCGCTGCAAGGCGGGGCTCGCATCGCCGGCGGTGCGCACCTGCCAGCCCGCATCGGGGAAACGCTCGCGCGCGGCCTTCACCCAGGCGGCCGGGTCGCTGCCCGGCGGCAGCTTGATGCGGTAGTCGTAGCTTACCAGGGCGCCGGGCTGCAGCAGGCCGGTCGCGGCGAGCGCGCCGGCGGAAACGATGACGCTGGGGCCGAAAGCGAGACCGGCCAGCGCGGCGTCGGGAATGCGCGAGGCGGCGGCGCGCAGCGCGAAGCTCGCCGTGCCGATCTTGAACCGGTCGCCGGTCCGGAGGCCGAGGCGCTCGGCGACCGCCGGGTCGGCGGCCGCGCCCCAGACGCCGTCGGTTGCGGCCAGCGCGGCGGCGAGCGCCTGCGGCGGGTCGAGCGCGAGCGTGCCGTAGAGCGGATAGGCGGCATCGACCGCGCGCAGCTCGATCAGCGTGTGCCGCGTGCCATCGGGCGTCACCGCCATCGATTGCAGCCGCGCGACCTCCGACACCGTGCCGCTCGCGTCGAGAAAGCGGCGCTCGTCCGCGCTCGCCTCGCGGTGCACCAGCCGCGCCGCGACATCGCCGCCGAACAGCACGCGCGCATCCTGGCGGATGGCGCCCGAGACCGCTGCCCCGAGCGAGCCGATGCCGGCGATGGCGCCGACGCCGAGCGCCAGGCAGGCGAGGAAGACGCGGAACCCGCGCAGCCCGCCGCGCAGCTCGCGCAGTGCGAGGCGCAAGGGATAAATGGACCGCGGCCGTCCCGGCCGCCTGCTTGGCGCCGACGGGCGGGCGGGACGCCCGCGGTCCGTCGTCACAGCGCCCGGCGTTGCGGCGCGGCGACAACGCCCTCGTCGACGATGCGGCCGTCGTGCATCTGCAGCCGGCGGTCGCAGCGCGCCGCGAGCACGGGGTCGTGGGTGATGAGCAGGAGGCTGGCGCCCTGGCGCGCGTGCTCGGCGAAGAGGCAGTCGATCACAAGGTCGCCGGTCGCCTGGTCGAGATTGCCGGTCGGCTCGTCGGCGAGGATGAGCCGCGGTCCGGCGACCATGGCGCGGGCGATCGCGACGCGCTGCTGCTCGCCGCCGGAAAGCTGCGCGGGGTAGTGCACGAGCCGGCCGGCGAGCCCGACCCGGTCGAGCGCCGCCTCGGCCGCGGCGAAGGCGTCGCCGGCGCCGGCCAGCTCGCGCGGGATCGCGACATTTTCGAGCGCCGTCATCGTCGGGATCAGGTGAAACGCCTGGAAGACGATGCCGACATGGTCGCGCCGCAGGCGGGCAAGCCCGTCCTCGTCGAGCGCCGCGAGATCGCTCCCGGCGACCGCGACGCTGCCGGCGCTCGGCCGTTCGAGCCCGGCGATCACCATCATCAGCGTCGATTTCCCCGAGCCCGACGGCCCGAGCAGCGCCACCGTCTCGCCGGCGGCGATCGCCAGCGAGACGCCGCGCAAAATGTTGACGGGGCCGGCCGCACTCCCCAGTGTTAACTGCACATCGTCCACGACCACGAGCGGGCTGCCGGTATGGGGCAAAGTGGTCATGTTTCTGTGAACCGGCCGGGCTGGCGAAAACTCCGTCGATATGGCGCCGTGGCGGTTGTTTTCAATGCGCTGCTGGCCTTTGCCGCAATGCAAGCCGTCGCCAAGACGCCGGAGATCCTCGCCTTTGGCGACAGCCTGACCGCCGGGCTCGGCCTGCCGGCCAGCGCGGCGTTTCCCGCCCGGCTCGAAGCGCGGCTCATCGCCGAGGGGATCGACGTCAAGATCGTCAATGCCGGGGTGTCGGGCGACACCACCACCGATGGCCTGGCGCGGCTCGACTGGGCGCTCGCGGACAAGCCGGACTATGTGATCCTCGAACTCGGCGCCAACGACATGCTGCGCGGCATCGACCCCAAGATCGTGCGCGCCAACCTCGACAAGATGATCGACAAGATCACCGCCTCGGGCGCCAAATTGCTGCTGATCGGGATGCGCGCACAGGCCAACTGGGGCGCCCGGTACGAGCACGATTTCGATGCGATCTATCCCGAGCTGGCAAAGGCCCACGACGTGCCGCTCTACCCCTTCCTCCTCGATGGTGTGGCGATGAACCCAGCATTGAACCAATCCGACGGGCTGCATCCCAACGCGCAGGGCGTCAAAATCCTGGTCGACCGTATCGCCCCCGTTGTCGCCAAACTGATCGGCGCCGCGCCGAAGGGAGCGAAGTCATGACCCCCAGGGCCAATGCCGGATTCGCTGCCGCCTTCGCGTCGGGCGAGGCGGAGAGTCTCGGCCGGCAATTGCTGGCGCAGCTGCCGCGCGACGCGGCGGCGACGCTCGGCATCCTCTATGTCAGCGAGCCGGCGGCGCACGCGCTGCCGGCGCTGGTCGCCGAACTTGCCGCCGGCACAGGCATCGCGTCGTGGACGGGCGGCGTCGGCCTGGGCGTCTGCGGCGCGGGCGAGGAGGTCTACGACCGGCCGGCGGCGGCGGTGCTGACCGCGGCGGTGCCCGAAGACGCCTTTCGCATCTTTGCCTCGACCGGCGATCCGGCGGCCGATCTGCCGCGCCAGCACGGCAAATGGATCGAGGCGACGCAGCCGATCCTCGCGCTGGTCCATGCCGACCCGCGCTGCCCCGACCTCTTGCGCGCGACGATCGACGCCGGCACCGCGACGGGCGCCTTTCTCGTCGGCGGGCTGGTGTCGCACCGCACGCGGGCGACGCTCGTCGCCCGCACGGCCGGCAGCAACGAGTCCGGCACCGACGCCGGCGGCATCGCCGGGCTGATGCTGGCGCCGGAGGTCGGCGTGGCGACCGCGCTCAGCCAGGGCTGCATGCCGATCGGCCCGGTGCGGCGCATCGACGAGGCGCGCGACAACGTCGTGATGGCGATCGACGGACGGCCGGCGCTCGACGTGTTCCGCGACGATATCGGCCCGGAGCTGGCGCAGAATCTGCGCCGCGTCGGCGGCATCATCTTCGCCGGGCTGCCGGTGACGGGGTCGGACACCGGCGACTATCTGGTGCGCAACCTGATGGCGATCGACCCGGGCCAGGGCTGGATCGTGCTCGGCGCCGAAGTGTCGCCGGGCGACCCGATCGTGTTCTGCCGGCGCGACCCCGAGAGCGCCAAACAGGATCTGGCACGCATGGTCAAGCAGCTCGCCGGCCGCCTCAGCGGCCCGCCCAAGGCCGGGGTCTATGTGAGCTGCGTCGCGCGCGGCGTGTCGCTCTTCGGCGAGGCAGGCGTCGAGGCGAATGTGATCCGCGAGACGCTCGGCGAGTTCCCGCTGGTCGG
>DASZLY010000236.1:0-4658 GCA_035552135.1 Allostellaceae bacterium
TATTTGGCGCTCACCAGGTCGCCCTTGATGACATAGGCCTCGCCGAGATACTCGCGAACCTGGGCGTAACGCGGGTCGAGCCGCACCGAGCGGAGATAGTAGCCGATCCCCTCGTCGAGCTTGCCCATGTGGCGGGTCGCATAGCCGCGGTAATTGAGCGCCACCGCCGTGTTGGGGTTCTTCAGCAAATTGAGCGCGGCGATCGCCTCGTCGTAGCGTTTGGCTTTCGCCAGCAGATAGGCGTATTGCGCCAGGTCCGGGTCGGCCAGCGCGCCGGATCGCAGCTTCTCGCATTTGCCGGTCTTGTCGCTGAAATATTCGCCCTTGCCGCATTTCCCCGGATCGGGTGCGTTGGGGGCACCGCCGCCGCCGCCATCGGCGCGCGCAGCGGAGGTGAGCGCCATGGGGGCCAGCGCCAATCCGAGAATGACGGCGAGCGACAGAATGCCGGGCAGCCGGGCGTGTTTTGCGTCGAGCCTCACGATGTCCCTCCTTCGGCGACAGTATCGCGCGCCTTGCCTGTCGAGGTCGTGCCGTGGAATGTTGGCACCAATGCCGCACCCCCTGTTGTCACTTCCGCGCGAGCCGCGCTCGTCGCGCCGGCAAGCTGCGTTTGGGCTTGAGGACCGTCGTGCGTCATGCAGATCGTGAGATGACCGCCACCGACCTGCTCGCGGCGCGGCGCAACCAGGTGCCGCGCGGCATCGCCTACATGGTCGCTTCGACCGTGCTGTTCGCCGGTGTCAACGCGATCGTCAAATGGGAGGTCGCGACCTACCCGATCGGCGAGGTCGCGTTCTATCGCGCGCTGTTCGCGCTGGTCGCGGTGTCAGTGATCATCCTGCCGAAGAGCGGCATCGCGGTGTTCCGCACCCGCCGCTATCTCGCGCATCTGCAGCGCGGGGTGTCGCAGTTCGGCTCGATGACCTGCATGTTCTTCGCGTTCAGCCTGATGTCGCTTGGCTCGGCGGTGGCGATCAGCTTCGCGGCGCCGCTGTTCACGACGCTGTTGTCGATCGTCGTCCTCAAGGAGCGGGTCGGCGTGCATCGCTGGTCGGCGCTGGTGATCGGCTTTGCCGGCGTCGTCATCGTCACCGAGCCGGGGCGCGGCACCTTCCAGCTCGGCGCGTTGTTCGCGCTCGCCAATGCAGTGCTGATCTCGTCGGTCGCGGTGGCAATAAGGCGCATGAGCGCCACCGAGTCGACCGAGACGCTGACGATGTATCAGATGATCGTCATCACCGTGTGCACGCTGGGCCTGTTGCCCTTCGGCTTCAAGCCGCCGAGCTGGCCCGACGCCGGCGGGCTGGCGTTGGCCGGGATCGGCAACGGCGTCGCGCAATATTGGTGGACGCGCGCGCTAACCCTGGCGCCGCCCTCGGCGGTGGTGCCGTTCAACTATCTCTCGCTGGTCTGGGCAACGCTGCTCGGCTTGGCGATCTGGGGCGACGTGCCGACCCCGCATCTGCTGCTCGGCGCCGCGGTCGTCGTCGCCTCCGGGCTCTACATCCTGTGGCGCGAGACGCTGCGCCGCGGCCGGGTGCGGCCGGTTGCTGCGCCATCCGTCATTCCGGGGCGCACCGCAGGTGCGAGCCCGGAACCTATGAACACCGACCCGGCAGGGTGATCGCGGGCGTCAGCGGACACTTTATGCAGTTCGCCTTCCTGGGTTCCGGGTTCCCGGCTGTGCCGCGCCCCGGAATGCCGGACGAAGGATTACATCGGCGGCTTGATGCCGTCCTTCTCGACATAGATGCGCAGGGTGGTCAACTTGCCGTCATCGCCCTTCTTGGCGATGACGAAGACTGCTTTACCGGGCTTCAACAGGCTGTTGTCGCCGTCGGCCGCCGTCAGGATCGGCACATCCGGGCCGATCGTGTATTCGGACTCGCCGCCGGTGAACGTCACGTGCACCAGCGG
This sequence comes from Allostellaceae bacterium, assembly GCA_035552135.1. Taxonomy (GTDB): domain Bacteria; phylum Pseudomonadota; class Alphaproteobacteria; order ATCC43930; family CGMCC-115725; genus DATARH01. The sequence continues at coordinate 1,921 of DASZLY010000236.1, forward strand.
GCCGTTCGGCGTCTGGGTCACGGTGCCGACCGTCGCGTTGGTCATCACACTTTCGGGGCCGAGATCCCAGGCGAACTGGCGCCCGCCATCCGGCGTCGCCTTCGGGAAGATGCGCACCTCGACCGCATGGAGCTTACCGTCGGTGCCCTTCATTCCGGTCGAGGCCAGGAAGTCGCCGGCCTTGATGTCGGAGAGGCTCTTCTTGGCCAGATACTGCACCGATTTGTCGGCGACGGTGATGGCTTGCGCCTGGCCGTCCTTGGTTTTGATCGTGACGACATTGCCGTCGAGCTTGTCGATCGTGCCACGCATGCGCACCGGAGGCGGCGGCGAGCCAGCCGCCGGCGGCTGGTTCTGCGCCAGGGCCGGCAGCGCGACCAGGCCGGCAAACGCAACCACAAAGAGCGATAATGGACGCATAAGTCGAAGTCTCCCCTGTTCGAAACGGTTCGGCGCGCAGTAGTGGTCCGCATTCGCGCGGCCCGCATCACACATTTCGGTGAGGCTCGTCCGGCCCCATGCTAAGGTCGCCGCGCCGCCCCAGCATCGCCGTCGCAACTGAGGATCAAGCCCCCGTGTTCGCCGCGCCGCCGAGCATCGACACCCAAGTTTTCGCCCGCGTTCCCGACGCGCTGCGCCAGCACCGCGACCCGCGCCACCAGTCGGGCGTGCCGCGCGACTGCTTTATCGAGGGGCCGTCCTTCGACCGCGACGGCAACCTCTACATCACCAATATTCCCTACGGGCAGATCTTCCGGATTTCGCCGCGCGGGGAGTTCACTGTCGTCGCCACCTATGACGGCGAGCCCAACGGGCTCAAGATTCACCGCGATGGGCGCATCTTCATCGCCGACCACAAGCAGGGTCTGCTGCTGCTCGACCCCGATAGCGGCCGCGTCGAAGTGTTTCTCGACCGGCCGCACCGCGAACGCTTCAAGGGCCTCAACGACCTGCATTTCGCCAAGAATGGCGACCTCTATTTCACCGACCAGGGCGAGAGCGGGCTGCACGACCCGACCGGCCGGCTGTGGCGCCTGCGCGCCAACGGACGGCTCGATTTGCTGCTCGACAATGTGCCGAGCCCCAACGGGCTGATCCTGACACCGGACGAGAGCATCCTCTATCTCGCGGTGACGCGCGGCAACGCGGTGTGGCGCGTGCCTTTGAACCCCGACGGCAGCATCGGCCGGGTCGGCATCTTCATCCAGCTCTCGGGCGGCACCGGGCCGGACGGCATGGCGATGGACAGCGAGGGCAACCTCGCGATCTGCCACGTCGGCATGGGCTCGGTGTGGATTTTCTCCAAACTCGGCCGCCCGCTCTGCGAGCTGCCATCCTGCGCCGGCCATGCCACGACAAATGCTGCCTTTGGCGGGCCTGACGGCAAGACGCTTTTCATCACCGAAAGCGAGACCGGCACGGTGCTGATGGCACGCGTGCCGACCCCGGGCTTGACCCTCTTCTCGCACCAGTGAAGGTCGAGCGGATCAGCTCCGCTCGACCTCGCCGGCGGCGCGGTCGAGGACCGCGGTCACCGCACGCACCTCATCGGCGCTGAGCGGCCCACGCCCCAGGCGGATGGTGAGCGCCGCTTCGAGGTTCTGCATCGCCCGCTTGATTTCGGGCGCCGGGCCGCCAGCATAAGCCTGACCGATTTCGGCCATGCGTGCGAAAATCTGGTCAACGACCGCCTGATGGGCGGTGAGGAAGCCCGCGCCTTCCGCGGTGATCGCGAATTGCTTGCGCGCGCCTTCGGCACTCTCCGGCCGGATGTCGCCGAGTTCTTCGAGCAGTGTCAGGGTCGGGTAGATGACGCCCGGGCTCGGGCTGTAGGTGCCGCCGAACTTCTCCTCGATCGCCTTGATCAGCTCGTAGCCGTGGCGCGGGGTTTCGGCGATCAGGCGGAGCAGCACGTAGCGCAAGTCGCCCTGATCGAAGACCCGGCGCAAGCGGCCGCCGCGCATCCCGCGGTGCTCGTGCCGGCCCTGCCGGCCGCCAAAGCCGAAGCCCGCGCGCATATGGCGATGCCCGCCGCGGCCGGGGTGGTGCTCGTCGTGTTGGTGTCTATGCGAATGCATCCAATTTCCTTTTTGCTCGATACGTCGGATCGCTCACTATGAGCGATCTTCGATATATCGAAATTAAAGATATATCTTAGTTCGATCCATTTCAAGATTTTTATCGTGCGAGGGCGCACCGTCTCGAACCGGGTCCGTCCGCCGGCCGTGTTGTAAAGACGGTCACCGTTGGCTATCTCACTTCGAATAGCTGAGGGCTCGACGCATGATCGAACACTCCCACGAGCACATCGACTGGAAGGAGCACGGGATCAAGGTGATCCCCGGCAACCAGCTCGACACCAACACAGCCCAGACGCCCGGGATGAACCGCGCCGCAGCGATCAACTTCGCCCGGGTCGGCGCGCAGAAGATCTGGGCCGGCACGGTGCACATCCACGCCAACGCCAAGACCGGCGCGCACCATCACGGCGAACTGGAAAGCGTGATCTACGTCATCAAGGGCAAGGCGCGGATGCGCTGGGGCAATCATCTCGAATACGTCGCCGAGGCCGGCCCCGGTGATTTCATCTTCGTGCCGCCCTACGTGCCGCACCAGGAGATCAACGCCTCCAGCGACGAGACGCTCGAATGCGTGCTGGTGCGCAGCGACAACGAAGCGGTGGTCGTCAACCTCGACATCGAGCCGGTCGAAAAGCCCGAGCAAGTCCTCTGGGTCGA
>DASZLY010000237.1:0-31433 GCA_035552135.1 Allostellaceae bacterium
GGCGGCGGCGCTGTCGGCCGCTGGCTGGCTGCAGGCGGTGCTGCTGATGACGCTCTTGGCGCGGCGCGGCCATTTCCATTTCGACGCGCGCTCGCGCGCCAGCCTGCCGCGCATCGCCGCCGCGACGATCGGCATGGGCGCCGCGCTTTTGGCGCTGCGCCTCGCGCTGGAGCCGGCGTTTGCCGGCAGCACCGCGCTGCGCCTCGCGGCGCTGGCGGGGCTCGTCGCGGCGGGGCTCATCGCATTTCTCGCGCTGATTTTGCTGCTCGGGGTCGTCAAATGGCGCGAGTTGCGACGCTTGCCCGCTTGACCACTGTTGGCAATATGCCAACATTCGGTATGGAAATTATCTTTAGGAATGGGAATTGTCTATCGCCGCGACTCTGATAAGGCCCTCCGTCGCATGCAGCGCGCGAAAGCTGATGACATCTTCGAGGCGCTCGACCGCATCGCAGCCGATCCGTTCGCCCGCAACAATAACGTCAAGCCGTTGAAGGGGGTGCCGAACGGCTATCGAGTGCGGGTCGGCGACTGGCGGGTATCGTACATCTTTGACCGTCATGCGAATGTGATTGAAGTCTTTGAAGTGGCGCCCAGAGGAGGGGCGTACCGATGAGGGACAAACCAGTAATTCGCCTGGTCGGCGACCGTGTGGAGCGCATGCGTGATGAGGGGCACCTCGGCGAATTGGTATTTGAGGTAGCTCCGGCGAAAGAATATCCCGGTCTTTCCGAACCCGACGATCTGATGCTGATCGCTCAAGGTGATTTCGAAGAGCTGATAGAGGATCGATTAGCTGAAACCGCTTATAATCGAACACGTGATCAGGAGACCGTTCCGGATACTGTCGTTCGCCGCCTCGTAGCGGGCGATAACCCGATCACGGTGTGGCGCGAGCATCGCGGCATGAGCCTGCGGGCGCTAGCCGGGGCCTCGGGCCTCAGCCCGGGCTATCTGTCACAGGTGGAGAACGGCAAGCGGGCCGGCCCGGTCGCTACCATCAAAAAGCTCGCCGCCGTCCTGCGCCTCGACATCGATGATCTGACCTGACCCATGAACCGCATCTTTTCCGGCATCCAGCCGACCGGCAACCTGCATCTCGGCATTTATCTCGGCGCGATCCGCAACTGGGTCGCGCTGCAGCATGATTACGAGTGCATCTTCTGCATCGTCGACCTGCACGCGCTGACCGTGCCGCAGGACCCGGCCGAGCTGCGTGCGGCGACCCGCGAGGTCACCGCCGCCTATATCGCCGCCGGGATCGATGTCGAGAACTGCATCATCTTCAACCAGAGCACGGTCACCGCGCATAGCGAGCTTGCGTGGATTTTGTCGTGCCTGACGCCGCTCGGCTGGCTCAACCGGATGACCCAGTTCAAGGACAAGGCGGGCAAGAACCGCGACATGGCCGGGCTCGGGCTCTACGCCTACCCGGTGCTGATGGCGGCCGACATCATCGGCTACAAGGCGACCCACGTGCCGGTCGGCGAGGACCAGAAGCAGCATGTCGAGCTGGCGCGCGACATCGCCGGCGCGTTCAACCGGCGCTACGAAATCGATTTCTTCCCGCTGCCGGAGCCGCAGATTTTCGGCGAGGCGACGCGGGTGATGAGCCTGCGCGACGGCACCAAGAAGATGTCGAAATCCGACCCGTCGGATTATTCGCGGCTCAACATGACCGACGATGCCGATGCGATCGCCCTGAAGGTGCGGCGCGCCAAGACCGACCCCGAGCCGCTGCCCGACACCGTGACGGCGCTGGAGAAGCGGCCCGAGGCCGACAACCTCGTCGGCATCTACGCCGCGCTCGCGGGAGAGACACGCGAAGCGGCGCTCGGCCGCTTCGCCGGCAGGAACTTCTCGGCCTTCAAGGACGAGCTGTCGGCGCTCGCGGTCGATGTGCTGGGCACGATCGGCGGCGAGATGCGCCGGCTGATGGCCGATCCCGGCCATATCGACGCGGTGCTGCGGCGCGGCGCCGAGCGTGCCGCAGCGATCGCCATGCCGATCCTGCGCGAGGTGCAGGATATCACCGGGCTGTTGCGGCCGTAAGCCGCGCTTACGGCTTTTCCCCTTGAACTTCGGGTTGTAAGGTCGCCGGCCTGTCGCCCGGCGCCGCCGGGCGGCCGTTCGACCGACGCAAGGCAGAACCTTTCCGCCCATGGACGTCTACCTGCCCGTCGCCGAGGTATCGCTGAACATTTTCGTTCTGCTCGGCCTCGGCGCGGCGATCGGGTTTCTCTCGGGCGTATTCGGGGTCGGCGGCGGGTTTCTGCTGACGCCGCTGTTGATCTTTATCGGCGTGCCGCCGGCGGTCGCGGTCGCCTCGTCGGCGAACCAGCTGGTCGGCGCCTCGGTCTCCGGCGTGCTGGCGCATTGGCGGCGCGGCCATGTCGATTTCAAGATGGGCTTCACGCTCTTGATGGGCGGCCTCGCCGGCTCGGTGCTGGGCGTCTGGCTGTTCACGATCTTTGCCCGGCTGGGCCAAATCGAGCTGGTGATCTCGCTGTGCTACGTCGTGCTGCTCGGCGTGCTCGGCGCGATGATGGGGTTCGAGAGCGTGCGGGCGATGGTGCGGCGCCGCCGTCCGGGCGCAGCGCGGCGCAAGCTGCATCGCCATACCTGGCTGCACGGCCTGCCGCTGAAGACCCGGTTTCGCCGCTCGCAGCTCTACATCAGCGCCTTGCTGCCGGTCGGGCTCGGCTTCGCGGTCGGCGTGCTGAGCGCGGTGATGGGGATCGGCGGCGGCTTTGTGATGGTGCCGGCGATGATCTACACGCTCGGCATGCCGACCTCGATGGTCCCCGGCACCTCGCTTCTGCAGATCATCTTCGTCGCCGCCAACGTGACGCTGCTCCAGGCCTACACCAACCACACGGTCGACGCGGTGCTGGCGCTGCTGCTGCTGGTCGGCGGGGTGATCGGCGCGCAGTTCGGCACGCGGTTCGGCACGCGGTTGCGCGGCGAGCAGCTGCGTTTTCTGCTCGCGGTGCTGGTGCTGATCGTCGCGGCGAACCTGGCGCGCGACCTGACCTTGCGTCCGGCCGATCTGTTCGCGATCCCGACGGACAACCGCCTGTGAGAAGCGGCTGGCGCCGCCTTGCGCTCGGCTTCCTGCTGGTGCTGGCGGCGGGTGCGGCGCGGGCGGACGCGATCGTCGCCGATCTGAGCAGCCACCTGATCGCGATCACCACCGGCTTCACCGGCGCCTCGGTGGTGCTGTTCGGCGCCACCGACGGGCCGGGCGACGACGTCATCGCCGTGGTGCGCGGGCCGGAGCGCGACGTCACGGTGTGGCGCAAGTCCAAGATCGTCGGCGTGTGGGCCAACACCGAGTCCGTCACCTTCGCCAATGTCCCGAGCTACTACGCCGTCGCCTCGACCAAGCCGCTCGACCAGCTCCTGTCGCCCGCCACCGCGGCGCTCTACCGGATCGGCACCGACAAGATCAAATTCGACGCGAAATCCGCCGCCGAGCCCGACCGTGCCAGGCTCTTCGCCAACGCGGTGATCGCCTTGCGCAAGCGCGCCGGGGTGTTCTCGCCGAGCCATGGCAAGATCGCCTTTCTCGGCGACCGGCTGTTCCGCACGACCTTCGTCTTTCCTGCGACGATCCCGACCGGCAGCTATCTGGTCGAGATTTTCCTGGTGCGCAACAAGGATGTTGTCGGCGGCCAGACGACGCCGCTCTCTGTCTCGAAAGCCGGGGTCGATGCCGCCGTCTTCGATTTCGCACGCGGCAACGCGCTCGCCTACGGCGCGATTGCCGTGATGATGGCGGTGGTGGCAGGATGGATCGCCAGCCTGCCTTTCCGCCATAGTTGACCGTTTGTAGTCCGCGACGCCTGACTGCCTCCCCCAGACAGCCACGGAGAGTCACGACGATGCCCGAAGACGCCCGGCCGCGCGTGTTCCTGGTCGTCGTCGACGAGACGGCCGAGCATCATCTGGCGCTGCAATACGCGGCGCGCCGGGCGGCGCATACCGGCGGCCGGCTCGCCATGCTGCGCGTCGTCGAGCCGGCCGGGTTGCAGCACTGGCTGTCGGTCGAGGAGCTGGCGCGCGAGGAGCGGCGCGATGCCGCCGAACAGCTGCTGCGCCGGCTGTGCGAGCAGTTCGCGCCGGCCGCCGGCTCGATGCCGATCGTCTATATCCGCGAGGGCCGGGCGCAGGACGAGCTGATGGCGCTGATCGACGAGGAACCCGACATCTCGATCCTGGTGCTCGCCGCCGGCACCGGGTCGGGCGGCCCGGGGCCGCTCGTCACCTTCCTCACCGGCAAGCCGGCGGCGCGGCTACGCATCCCGATCACCATCGTGCCGGGCGGTCTCACCGTCGAGCAGATCGACGCACTGAGCTGAAAAGACCCAGCGGAACACTTGGATTTTCCCGCGAAACTCCCCATGGTAATGGACACCCGATCGCCATTCTTCGTTCACGGAGCCCGTTGATGTTCATCCAGACCGAGCAGACGCCCAACCCGGCCACGCTGAAATTCCTGCCGGGATGCACGGTGATGGAGCAAGGCACCGCGAACTTCACCGATGCGGCCGCCGCCGCTGCGCGCTCGCCGCTGGCCGAGCGGCTCTTCGCGCTGCCCGAAATCGGCGGCGTTTTCCTCGGCGGCGATTTCGTCACCGTCACCAAATCCGGGGACAGCGACTGGTTCCAGCTGAAGCCGGCGGTGCTGGCGGCGATCATGGAGCATTTTACCGCCGGGCTGCCGGTGGTCACCGGCGCCGCCGAGAGCGCCGCCGCCGAGGGCGAGGACAACGAAATCGTCTCGGCGATCAAGGAGCTGCTCGAAACCCGCGTCCGTCCGGCGGTCGCGCAGGACGGCGGCGACATCATCTTCGAGGATTTCGAGGACGGCATCGTCTACCTGCACATGCAGGGCTCGTGCTCGGGCTGCCCGAGCTCGACCGCGACGCTGAAGGCCGGCATCGAGAACATGCTGCGCCACTACATCCCCGAAGTCGTCGAAGTCCGCGCCGTCTAAGGCGCCACCCTCCCCGCACCCGATGTCCACGACGCGCGCGACCGGCGCCGACCGGCGCGCGCCCCTCGTGCTTGCCTTCGACACCGCCGGATCGGCCTGTTCCGTTGCCGCCGGGCGCGACGGGTCGGTGCTGGCGCACGAGCGCATCGCGATGCGCCACGGTCATGCCGAGGCGCTGCTGCCGATGATCGAGCGCGTGATGCAAGGCGCGGGATGCACGCCGACTGATATCGCGACGGTCGCCGTCTCGGTCGGACCGGGCGGGTTCACCGGCATCCGGGCCGGGCTCGCCGCCGCGCACGGTCTGGCGCTCGCCCGCGGCGCGCGGCTTGCCGGGGTCACCAGCTTTGCCGCGGTCGCCGCGCTCGTGCCGCCGGGGGACGGCGCCATCCTCGTCGCGCTCGACAGCCGCCGCGCCGATCTCTACGTGCAGCTTTTCGACGGCCTCGGCCGGCCGACGGGCGAGCCGGCGGCGGTGCTGCCGGAAGATCTCGCGGGGTTTGCTGGCGGCCGTGCGCTGCGCATCGCCGGCGACGCCGCGGAGGCCGCGCTCGCGGCGCTGGCCGGAAGCGGTGAGGTCTCGGTGATCGCCGGCTCGGCGCCGGACGCGCTCGGCGTGCTGGCGGCGGCACGGGCCGCAGACGGCGATCCCGAGGCGCGCGCGCTTTACCTGCGGCCCCCCGATGTCAGCTTCCCCAAGCCGCGCCCCGGTGCCGGCCCACGCCGATGAGGCGCATCGAGCCGATCCCCGAGGGCGCGGTCGAGGCGCTGGCGATCCTGCACGCCGCATGCTTTCCCGACGACCCCTGGGAGGCAGGCGCGCTGGCGCGGATCATGGCGCTGTCGGGCGGGTTCGGCTGGCTCGCCTGGGAGGGCGAGGAGCCGGCCGGGTTCATCCTCGTCCGCGACCTCGGCAACGAATGCGAGATCCTCTCGCTCGGCGTCGCGCCGCGTTGGCGGCGGCGCGGCATCGCGCAGGAATTGCTGGCGACGTCAGCCGCCGAAGCGACGCGGCGCAAGCTGCCGTCGCTCGTGCTCGAAGTCGCGGTCGACAACGATTCCGCCCGCGATCTTTACGCCGCGACCGGCTTTGTCACGGTGGGCCGGCGCGCGCGCTATTACCGGCGCCCTGACGGCCGGGCCGATGCGTTGATCCTGCGCCGCGCGCTGGCGCGCCGCGACGCGCGATGACGGCGCCACTGTACCGACGGATATTGGCCGATTTCGGGGGTTGTTCTGCGGAGCGATTGGTCATCGCGATAAGTCACGCAACATTCCTTGAATATCGCATTGCACAGTTTTGACCCATTACTTATGCTTCTCGCTACATTCGATAGTGGGAAGGATGTCATGGACGATAGCGACGAGACGGGCGATCTGCTGAACCTGACAGCGGAAATCGTGGCGGCGCACGTTTCCAACAACACCGTGGCGGTCGCCGATTTGAGCCAGCTGATCAGCCAGGTCTACCAGTCGCTCGCCAATATCGGCAGCGCTCCGGTCCCGGCGCCGAGCGTCCGGCCGCAACCCGCGGTCAGCGTCAAGAAGTCGATCCAGCCCGATTACCTGGTCTGCCTCGAAGACGGCAAGAAGCTCAAGATGCTGAAGCGGCACCTCAAGACCGCCTACAACATGAGCCCCGAGGCCTATCGCGAGCGCTGGGGCCTGCCCAACGACTATCCGATGGTGGCACCCAACTACGCACGGCAGCGCAGCCGCCTCGCCAAGGAAATCGGCCTCGGCACCAGGGCGCGGCGCGGACGCGGCTAGATAAGCCGATTTCTGTCGCGGACATAGGCTCGCCCGGCGGAGTTCGCTATAATGTCCCGGCACCCCTTGCCGGGACGGCGAGCCGATGACTTCACACCTCGAGCAGCTTTGCCTCGACAAAGGCCTCAAGATGACCGAGCAGCGCCGGATCATCGCCCGGGTGCTGTCCGATTCGACCGACCATCCCGATGTCGAGCTGGTCTATCGCCGCGCCACCGAGATCGATCCGCGCATCTCGATCGCCACGGTGTATCGCACCGTGCGCCTGTTCGAAGAGGCCAACATATTGGCGCGACACGACTTTGGCGATGGCCGCGCGCGCTACGAAGAGATGCCGAGCCCGCATCACGACCACCTGATCGACCTGCAGAGCGGGCACGTCATCGAGTTTCGCAATGATGAAATAGAAAAGCTGCAGCATTTCGTCGCCGAACGGCTCGGCTACGATTTGGTCGGGCACCGGCTGGAGCTCTACGCGATCAAGCGCGGGAGCCAACGCAAGCCCGAGTAGGTCCGGATGATGTACAGGTCGAGCGATACCCGTCCTCTCGGAAGAGGCCTCGCCGCGTGATCGCCGGCGTCACGGCCGATCCCGCCGCGCCTTCGCTCGATCCGGGCCCGGCGGACGTGCGCGAGCGGATGCGCAGCACGCGCGCGGCCATGCGCGGCGGGCCGATCCTCGACATCCTCAGCGGCCCGCTAGAGGTGCGGCTCGCCGCCTCGGACAACGACATCGATGCGGTGCAGGCGCTACGCTACCGCATCTTCTACGAGACGATGGGCGCGCGGCCGCTGCCCGGCATGGCGCGGCAGCGCCGCGACGGCGATCCGTTCGACGAGTTCTGCGATCATCTCATGGTGCTCGACCATGCACGCGGTGACGGCGCGGACGCGGTGGTCGGCACCTACCGGCTGATCTGCCGCGAGGCAGCGCGGCGCTGCGGGCGGTTCTACTCGGCGGCCGAGTACGACATCTCGCGGCTCGTCACCTACCCCGGGCCGGTGCTGGAGCTCGGCCGCTCCTGTGTCGATCCGGCCTACCGCGCCCGCGCGGTCATGCCGCTGTTGTGGAGCGGCATCGCCGCCTATGTCTTCCATTACGATATCGAGCTGATGTTCGGCTGCGCCAGCCTGCCCGGGGTCGATCCCGACGAGCTCGCGGTGCCGCTGTCGTACCTCTACCACCACCATCTCGCCCCGCCGGAGCTGCGCACGCGGGCGCTGCCCGAGCGTTATGTCGATATGCGGCGGCTCGATCGCGGCGCGCTCGACGCCGAGCGCACGCTCAGCGTGCTGCCGCCGCTCATCAAGGGGTATTTGCGGCTCGGCGGCTTTGTCGGCGACGGCGCGGTGATCGACCACCAGTTCAACACCACCGATGTCTGCGTCGTGGTCAAGACCGACCGCGTCGCGCAAAAATACTCGCGTCATTACGAGCGGCAGTCTAAGGACCATGAGCCGGCGATGGCCGGTTAGCGAGCGAGGCGCAACTGGGCGACGGAGAATTGGCTAGGCTGGAGCGCATGGGCTCGACGCTCGTCAGGGTGCGGCGAACGGTCGTCTACCTGGCGTGGACCTTGGCACTGATGCCGGTACAGGCGGCGGGTCTCGTGCTGCGGCAGCCCTGGGTGGCGCAGTTGCCGCGCCTCTACCACCGCCGCTGCTGCCGCATCCTCGGGCTCCGCGTGCGGCAGATCGGCGAGGCGGCGGCGGCGCAGCCGGTGCTGTTCGCCTCGAACCACGTCTCCTATGCCGACATCACCGTGCTCGGCTCGCTGATCCCCGGCTCGTTCGTTGCCAAGAGCGAGGTCGCCGGCTGGCCGCTTTTCGGCTGGCTGGCGAAACTGCAGCGCTCGGTCTTTGTCGACCGCCAGGTGCGCAGCACCGCGCAGCAGCGCGATGCGATCGCCGAACGGCTGGCGGCGGGCGATGCGCTCATCCTGTTTCCCGAAGGCACGAGCGGCGACGGCAATTTCGTGCTGCCGTTCAAGAGCGCGCTGTTCAGCGTCGTGTTCGATACTAAAGAGCCGGTCACGGTGCAGCCGGTCTCCCTCGCCTATACGCGGCTCGACGGCCTGCCGATCGGCCGCTCGTTGCGTCCGCTCTTCGCCTATTACGGCGACATGATCCTGGCACCGCATATCTGGCGGCTGATCGGTCTCGGCACGATCGAGGTAACGGTCGAGTTCCATCCGCCGGTCGCGCTCGCCGACTTTCCGTCGCGCAAGGCGCTCGCCGACTACTGCCATCAGCGCGTATCGAGCGGCGTCAGCCGGCTGCTCGCCGGGCGCGGCGAGCCCTCGCCCCGCCCCGTCGTGCCGGCGCCCGAGCGCGCTCCGGTCGCGGCCGAGCTTCCCGCGGCCGAGCTTCCCGCGGCGGCGGCCGGCTGATGCAAAAACGGCTCTACATCAAGACCTATGGCTGCCAGATGAACGTCTACGACTCGGCGCGCATGGCCGAGCTCGTGGCGCCGCTCGGCTACACCCCGGCGGAGACGCCCGAAGGCGCCGATCTCGTCATCCTCAATACCTGCCACATCCGCGAGAAGGCGGCGGAGAAGGTGTTCTCCGAGCTCGGCGGCATCCGCCGGCTGAAGAACGCCAAGGAGCGGCGCGGCGAGCGGATGCTGGTCGCGGTGGCGGGCTGCGTCGCGCAGGCTGAGGGCGCCGAGATCATGCGCCGCGCGCCGTTTGTCGACATGGTGTTCGGGCCGCAGGCCTATCACCACCTGCCGGAAATGGTGGCGCGGGCGACGCGCGAGGGCGGCGGCGTGCTCGACACCAGCTTTCCGGCGGAGGCGAAATTCGACCATCTGCCCGCGCCCTCGACCGCCCCCGGCGTCAGTGCGCTGCTGTCGATTCAGGAGGGCTGCGACAAGTTCTGCACCTTCTGCGTCGTGCCCTATACGCGGGGCGCCGAGTTCTCGCGCCCGGCGGCGCAGGTGATGGCGGAAGCGTCGCGGCTCGCCGCCGCCGGCGCGCGCGAGATCATCCTGCTGGGGCAGAACGTCAACGCCTATCACGGCGCGGCATCTGACGGCGAGGATTGGACACTCGCCGATCTGCTGCGCGCGCTCGCCGGCGTGCCAGGCGTGGAGCGGCTGCGCTACACGACCTCGCACCCGCGCGACGTCGATGACGGGCTCATCGCCGCGCATCGCGACGTGCCGCAGCTTATGCCGTTCCTGCATCTGCCGGTGCAGAGCGGCGCCGACCGCGTGCTGGCGGCGATGAACCGGCGGCACACGGCCGGCGACTATCGCCGCACGGTCGAGAAATTGCAGCGGGCCAGACCCGACCTCGCACTGTCATCGGATTTCATCGTCGGCTACCCGGGAGAAAGCGATTTGGACTTCCGCGCCACTCTCGATCTCGTCGCCGAGATCGGGTTCGCCCAGTCGTTCTCGTTCAAATACTCGCCGCGGCCGGGAACTCCGGCGGCGGGCGAGCGCCAGCTGCCCGAGCCGGTGAAGGCCGAGCGCCTCGCCGTCCTGCAGGAGTTGCTGCGCCAGCAGCAGCGCGCGTTCAACGAGGCGTCGATCGGCGCGACGATGCCGGTGTTGTTCGAGAAGCCAGGCCGGTACGAAGGCCAGCTCGTCGGCCGCAGCCCTTATCTCCAGCCCGTCCATGCCGACGCCCCGCCGGAGGCGATCGGCAAGATCCTGCCGGTCGCGATCACCGGGCTGATGTCCAACAGTCTCCGCGGGGTCGTCGCGGGCGGGGTCGCCGAGGCGGCGCCATGAGCGCGGCCCCGAGCGACCTCGTCGCCGACCTGCCGGGCGGCGGGCGCACCCAGATCGAGTTTGACGACAACCTCCTGCTGCCGCTGCTCTACGGCGAGCGCGACGCGCATCTCGACCAGATCGAGCGGCAGCTCGGTGTCGCGCTGGTGCCGCGCGGCAACCGGCTGGCGATCTCCGGCTCGCCGTCGGCAACCGAGGTCGCGCATCTGGCGCTGAGCAGCCTTTACGAGCGACTGAAGCATGGCCAGGAAGTCGACATCGCGGCGGTCGACGCGGCGCTGCGCTTCGCGCAGACCGAGCGCGACGACAAGAACCTCAGCCTGTGGCGCGAGGATGCCGGCTTTCGCACCCGCAAGCGCCGCATCGCCGCGCGCAGCCCGGCGCAGGCGCTCTACGTCAAGGCGATGCGCGAGCACGAGCTGGTGTTCGGGCTCGGGCCGGCCGGCACCGGCAAGACCTATCTCGCGGTCGCCGCGGCGGTCGACCTGCTGATGACCGGGCGGGTCGAGCGCATCATCCTGTCGCGCCCGGCGGTCGAGGCCGGCGAGCGGCTCGGCTTCCTGCCGGGCGATCTGCGCGAAAAGGTCGACCCCTATCTGCGCCCGCTGTTCGACGCGCTCAACGACATGCTGCCGGCCGATCAGATCGCCAAGCGCATGGGCACCGGCGAGATCGAGGTGGCGCCGCTCGCCTTTATGCGCGGCCGCACGCTGGCGCGCGCCTTCGTCATCCTCGACGAGGCGCAGAACACGACGCCGATGCAGATGAAGATGTTCCTCACCCGGCTGGGCGAGGGCTCGCGCATGGTGGTGACCGGCGATCCGAGCCAGGTCGACCTGCCGCCGCAGACCAAATCCGGCCTCGCCGACGCCCTCGAAGCGGTGAGCGGTGTCGACGGGATCGGCGTGGTGCGGTTCAGCGAAAAGGACGTTGTGCGCCATTCGCTGGTCGCGAGGATCGTCGGCGCCTACGAAGCACGCGACGCGACGGCCCGCAAATGACCGGTGCCGGCGCGTTCACGGTGGCGGTGACGGCGCCCTGCCCGGCCTGGCTGCGCGAATGCGGCGAGGCCGAGACGGTCGCAGCCGAGGCGGCGCGGCTCGCGTTGCGCCGCCGGGCGGCGCCCGAGGCCGCCGTTGTCGACGTCACCCTCACCGACGACGCGGCGCAACGGTCGCTCAATCGCATTTGGCGCGGCAAGGATGCCTCGACCAATGTCCTCGCCTTCCCCGCCGCCGACCCCGCCGCGCTGCTCCCGCCGGGCGCGCCGCTGCTGCTCGGCGATGTGGTGCTGGCGTTCGAGACGGTGCGCCGCGAGGCCGCGGAACAGGAAAAGCCGCTCGCCGACCATCTGCGCCATCTCGTCGTGCACGGCGTCCTGCATCTGCTGGGCGAGGACCACGAGACCGATGCCGACGCCTCGGCGATGGAAGCGCGCGAAATCGCCATATTGGCCGAGCTGGGGGTGCCGAACCCCTACCGCGATACTATGTGAGACAAAACCCGGGTTATTCAGTCGATGAGCGAATCCGAGCCGCCGAGTAGCGACGGCCATTCCGAGCACCACGCGCCGCCTGGCCGCCTGCGCCATTTCCTGCGGCTGCTGTGGCGGACGCGCGAGACCCGCGAGGCGATCGACGCGATGATCGCCGCGCCCAGCGACGAGGACGAGGAAAGCCCGATCACGCCGCAGGAGCGGGTGCTGATCGGTAACGTGCTCAAGGTCCATGACCGCAACGCCGCGGACGTCATGGTGCCGCGCGTCGACGTCATCGCCTTCGACATCGAGCGGCCGTTCAGCGAGCTCATCAAACTATTGATCGAGCACGGCCATTCGCGGGTGCCGGTGTACCGCGAAACCCTCGACGACGTGATCGGCTTTGTCCATGTGAAGGACGTGCTGGCGCCGGTGGCCGACCGCCGGCCGGCCAAGCTCGCCTCGATGATCCGCAAGGCGCTGGTGGTGGCGCCGTCGCTGCCGGTGTTCGACCTCTTGGTGCAGATGCGCCAGTCGCGCACCCATATCGCGATGGTCGTCGACGAGTTCGGCGGGATCGACGGGCTGGTGACGATCGAGGATCTGATCGAGGAGATCGTCGGCGACATCGAGGACGAGCACGATGTCGACGATACGCCGGTGACGATCGAGCGGCCCGACGGCAGCATCATCGCCGACGCCCGCATCGCGATCGACGCGTTCGAGGAACAGCACGGCACCAGGTTGCGCCATAACGGCGACGACGAGGACGTCGACACGCTGGGTGGGCTGGTGTTTACACTGGCCGGCCGGGTGCCGCGGCGCGGCGAGGTCATCCAGCATCCCGGCGGGCTCGAATTCGAGGTGCTCGACGCCGACCCGCGACGCGTCAAAAGGCTCAGGGTGCGCGGCTTGCCGCTGGCCGGCGGCGACGGCAAGGGCAGCATTGCCAGTGCCTGAAGCGACGCTGCTGCGCGCCCCGCCGGGTGCCCGCATGACGACGCCGCTATGCCGGATCGCGCAGGAGATGGCGGCACAGCAGGGCTGGCGGCGCTATGGCATCGCCTTCCTGCTCGGCGCGCTGCTGGCGGCGGCGCTGCCGCCCGTGGACCTGACGCCGCTCGTCTTCGCGATCTTCCCGCTCTATTTGTGGCTCGACGACGGCAGCGAGACGCCGTTTGCCTCGGCCCGGCTCGGCTATGTCTTCGCGCTCGGCCATTTCACCGCCGGGCTCTACTGGATCGCCGCGGCGCTGTTCGTCGATATCGGGCGCTATTGGTGGGCCCTGCCCTTCGCGCTATTCGGCATGCCGATCGTCCTGTCGGCGTTTGTCGCGGCCTGTCTCTACGCCGCCGCGCTGGCGCGCAGCCGGCTGAACCTGTCGGGACTCGGCCGCGTCCTCGCTTTCGCGGTGATGTGGAGCGTGTCGGAATGGCTGCGCGGCCACCTCTTCACCGGGTTCCCGTGGAACCTCACCGGCTATGTCTGGGCCGGCGGCTTTCCCGGCGCGATCGCGATGCTGCAGACCACCGCCTGGACGGGGATTTACGGGCTCGGCTTCCTCACCGTGCTGGCGGCCTCGCTCCTCGCCCTGCTCGGCACGCCGTCGCTGCAGCCGGTGCCGCCTTGGCGGCATTCGCTGCCGGCGCTGGCTGCAGCGGCGCTCATCCTGGTTCCCGCCGGCGCCGGCGCGCTGCGGCTGCATCTGGCGCCGACCGCCGAGACCACGATCTGGCTGCGCCTCGTCCAGCCGTCGATCGCCGAGAGCGCGAAATGGGATCCGGCGGCGGCCGAGGCCAATTTCCATCGCCTCGTCGAATTGAGCACCGCGCCGTCCGAGCACAAGCTCGCCGCGGTGATCTGGCCGGAAGCGGCGGCGACCTTCTTTCTCGAACGCGACCCCGAGCATCGCCTGGCGATCGGTGCGGCCGCGCCGCCGGGCGGCTATGTCATCACCGGCGTACTGCACGGCGCGCCGCTCAGCGGGCCGCTGAGCCAGGTGTGGAACAGCGTCGATGTGATCGACCCGGCGGGGAAGATCATGGCGCAATACGACAAGGCGCATCTCGTGCCGTTCGGCGAATACATGCCGCTGCAGGACGTGCTGCCGCTGCACAAATTCACTCCCGGCCTCATCGACCTCAGCGCCGGGGCCGGCCCGCGCACGCTGAGCCTGGGCAACCTGCCGCCCTTCGCGCCGCTGATCTGTTATGAGGCGATCTTTCCCGGGGCGATCGTCGATCCGGGCGAGCGGCCGGCCTGGCTGCTCAATGTCTCGAACGACGCGTGGTACGGGCGCTCGGCCGGCCCCTTTCAGCATTTCGCGATGGCGCGGACGCGCGCGGTCGAGGAAGGACTGCCGCTGGTGCGCGTCGCCAATAACGGCATCACCGGCGTCGTCGATGCCGAGGGCCGGGTGCTGGCCCATACCAGCCTCGATGCGATCGGCCACGCCGACATCGCGCTTCCTGCCGCCGGCGGCGAGACGCCCTATGGCCGCTTCGGCGACTGGATTTTTCTCCTGATGCTGCTCGCCGGCGCCTCGGGCGCGCTGGCGCCGGCATGGCGGCGAAGCAAGCACTGAAGACGAGCGCATACAGCCGCAACCCGCCGCCGGTTGACGCATACGATGGTATGAATTACCAAGCTCGCCTTTCCGCATCAGGCGAGCGCACCTTTAATGGCGACCACCAGAACGCCGCGACGACCCGGACGCCGCAAGTCGGACCATCCCAACCCGATCGATGTGCATGTCGGCGCACGCGTCAGGCTGCGCCGCAACATGCTGGGGCTGAGCCAGGAAAAGCTCGGCGAGGCGATTGGCCTCACCTTTCAGCAGGTGCAGAAATACGAGCGCGGCGCAAACCGCATCGGCGCCAGCCGGCTCTTGGAGCTGAGCCGCGTGCTCGACGTGCCGGTATCATTCTTCTACGACGAGACGGACCCGGTGCGCGCCCCGGCGATCCCGACCGGGTTCGAGGAATCGCCGCAGGAAGGATTCGACAGCGACCCGCTGCGCCGGCGCGAGGCCCTCGAACTTGTCAGCGCCTATTACGAGATCGCTGAACCGGCGGTGCGCCGCCGCCTGTTCGATCTGGCGAAGTCGCTCGCCGCGGCCGCGAGCGCGGCGGAGACGCCCTAGTCCCAGCGCCACCGTTTGTTAAGCAAGTTCGGGCAGCAAGTTCGCACTTGACGGCCGCCAGCCGAGATTCGACAACCCACCGGCGGCGCCGGGTCGGCGCGCGCGGTTGATCACGGGGGACTTCATCTTGAACAAGCGCGATTTCGTGTTCACCAGCGAATCGGTGTCCGAAGGCCACCCCGACAAGATTTGCGACCGCATTTCCGATGCCATTGTCGACACCTACCTCACCGCCGACCCGCAGGCGCGTTGCGGCGTCGAGACGCTGGTCACGACCAACCGCGTCGTGCTCGCCGGCGAGACGCGCGGTCCCGCCTCGATCACCGGCGAGCAGCTGATCGAGGTCGCCCGCAAGGCGATCCGCGAGATCGGCTACGAGCAGGACAATTTCCACTGGCGGCACGCCGACGTGTCCTGCCACATCCACAACCAGTCGAGCGACATCGCCCAGGGCGTCGACATGTCCGGCAACAAGGACGAGGGCGCCGGCGACCAGGGCATGATGTTCGGCTTTGCCTGCAATCACACGCCGTCGCTGATGCCGGCGCCGATCTACTACTCGCACAATATCCTGCGCGCGTTGTCGGAAGCGCGCCACGCCGGCCGCACGCCCGATCTCGGCCCCGATTCGAAGAGCCAGGTGACGCTGGAATACGTCGACGGCAAGCCGGTACGCGCGACCAAGGTCGTGGTTTCGATCCAGCATTCCGAGCAGCTCGACCAGGCCGATGTGCGCGAGATCGTGCGGCCCTTCGTGCTCGACGCGCTGCCCTCGGGCTGGATGTGCGACGAGGACAATTTCCTCGTCAACCCGACCGGGCGCTTCGTGATCGGCGGCCCGGACGGCGACGCCGGGGTCACCGGACGCAAGATCATCGTCGACACCTATGGCGGCTACGCGCCGCATGGCGGCGGCGCCTTCTCGGGCAAGGACCCGACCAAGGTCGACCGCTCGGGCGCCTACGCCGCGCGCTATCTGGCAAAGAATGTCGTCGCCGCCGGGCTCGCCGATTTCTGCACGATCCAGGTCGCCTACGCGATCGGCGTCGCCAAGCCGCTGTCGTTCTTCGTCGATACCGGTGACGCCGTCGACGAGGCAAAGCTCGGCCGCGTCCTGCAGGAAC
Organism: Allostellaceae bacterium; assembly: GCA_035552135.1. Classification (GTDB taxonomy): domain Bacteria; phylum Pseudomonadota; class Alphaproteobacteria; order ATCC43930; family CGMCC-115725; genus DATARH01. The sequence continues at coordinate 16,255 of DASZLY010000237.1, forward strand.
TGATGGATCTGTCGCCGCGCGGCATCCGCACCCATCTCGCCCTCAACAAGCCGATCTATACGGCGACCTCGTCCTACGGGCATTTCGGCCGCGAACCGGACGCTTCGGGCGCGTTCTCATGGGAGCGCACCGACCTCGCCGACGCCCTGCGCCGCGCGTTCTGAGAGCGTAAGTCATAAATGCCACGAAGTTCCCCGGGCTTGACCCGGGGGTCTACGAATAGCTTCAACTTATCGTTGGATCGCCGGGCCAAGTCCGGCCAAGGCGCTAAGAGTGGTTCGTGAAAGCCATAACGCATCTCGAGCCTGCAGCGAGCGCAGCCTCGCATCGCGAGCTGCTTTACGGCCGCCGGCGCGGCCGGCCGTTGCGTGCGGGACAGCGCGCGCGGCAAGGCGATCTCTTGCCACGTCTATCGTTTCAACTGCCGGAAGCCGGGCAGCTCGATCCGGCAAGCCTGTTTTCGCCGGCGCCGCGCTCGGTTTGGCTGGAGATCGGCTTTGGTGGCGGCGAGCATCTCGCCGAACAGGCCGAGCGGCATCCGGCCATCGGCTTTATCGGCTGCGAGGTGTTCGAGAACGGCGTCGCCAAGCTGCTCGCCGAGATCGAGCGGCGGGACCTCGGCAACGTCCGCGTCTACGCCAAGGATGCGCGGCCGCTGTTGGCGGCGTTGGCGCCGCGCTCGGTGTCGCGCGTATTCGTCCTGTTTCCCGACCCGTGGCCGAAAGCGCGGCACCATAAGCGCCGTCTTGTCGCGCCGCCGGCCCTCGACCGGCTGGCGGAGATCATCACCGACGGCGGCGAGCTGCGCCTGGCGAGCGACGATCCGGGCTACCAGTCGTGGATGCTGGAGCATGCGACCGGCCATCCGGACTTTACCTGGACCGCGCGGCGCCCGGCCGATTGGCGCGAACGCCCCGCCGACTGGCCGGAGACGCGCTACGAGCGCAAGGCCCGCGAGGGCGGCCGCGTGCCGATCTTCCTCAGCTTTACGCGCCTGGCGCGGCGAAACGCCTGAACCGCCGCGCCTCGGCATGTGGTTTTAGTCTCCCGGAATGTCCCGTTTTCTCCTCCGAAGCTGTTTTGTTGCCTTCGCGCTGTCGCTCGCCGCCCTGACGAGCGGCTGCGACGCGCTTAACGGCACCGTGACCGCATTGTTCGGCGCCCCCGCGCAGCCCGCGCCGGCGCCCGCCGCGGCACGAGCGCCGCCGCCGGCGCCGGCGGCGGATCGCGTCGTCGTGCTGAAGAGTCGGCGGCTCCTCGAATTGCAGCGCGGCGGCAAGACCATCGAGCAATTCGCCATCGCCCTCGGGCCGCGTTCGGTCGGCACCAAGCACCGGCGCGGCGACGAGCGGACGCCGGAAGGCGTCTACCGGATCGACTGGCGGACAGCGGACACGCCGTACACGCGCGAACTCCACATCTCGTACCCGAGCGCGCAGGACCGCGAGCAGGCGCGCGCCGCGCATGCCGATCCCGGCGGCGGCATCTTCATCCACGGCCTGCCGCGCGACTACGGCCCCTACGATCCGCCGATCTGGGTGAAGGACTGGACCGAAGGCTGCATCGCCGTCGGCAACGCGGCGATCGTCAAGATTTGGGACGCCGTGCCCGACGGCACGCCGATCGACATCGAGCCGTAAAACGGCGCGCAGAGCGGCTCCGGACACGGCGATGCCCTTGCCAAAAGCAGGGCTTTGCCTATATATGCCGCAACAATAATGTCCCATACCCGAAGTTTGCTGAGTGGGCCGGCGGCCCACTTTTTATTTGCGTATCCACTGCAGGATCAAAGCTTGCCGGACACCGCACCGAAGACCGCGGACGACATCGTGCCGATCATCGAGCCCTCGCTCGAGGCGATGGGCTATCGGCTGGTGCGCGTCGCGTTTCTCGGCGCGCGACGGGCGACCTTGCAGATCATGGCCGAGCGGCTCGACGACGCGGCGATGACGGTCGACGACTGCACCGACATCAGCCGCTCGGTCTCGGCGCTGCTCGACGTCGCCGACCCGATCGCCGGTGCCTACATGCTCGAAGTCAGCTCCCCGGGCATCGACCGACCGCTGACCCGGCCCGATGACTACGACCGTTTCGCCGGCTTCGAGGCGCGTGTCGAGCTCAGTCAGCCGGTCGACGGCCGCAAGCGCTTTCGCGGCCGGCTGCTCGGGCGCGCCGAGGATCATGTCCGGCTCGCCGACGAGAACGGCGAGGTCAAGCTGCCGCTCGCCAACATCGCCAAGGCCAAGCTCGTCATCACCGACGATCTGCTCAAGGCCCATTCCACCCCGCTGCACTGAGGCTTCCGGAAGATCATGGAAAGCACCCTCACCTACGCCCGCCCCGAACTGCTGCAGGTCGCCGACGCGGTCGCGCGCGACAAGGGCATCGAAAAGGACGAGGTCCTTGAAGCGATGGAGCAGGCGATCCAGAAGGCCGGCCGCTCGAAATACGGCCAGGACTACGACATCCGCGCCGAGATCGACCGGCGGAACGGCGAAATCCGCCTGTTGCGCTTTCGCGAGGTGGTCGAGACGGTCGAGAACGAGGCAACGCATATCCCGCTCGCCGCCGCGAAGCGGCTGAACGCCGAGGCGGAGATCGGCGATTTCATTACCGACCCGCTGCCGCCCATCGATTTCGGCCGCATCGCCGCGCAGACCGCCAAGCAGGTCATCGTCCAGAGGGTGCGCGATGCCGAGCGCCAGCGGCAATTCAACGAGTTCAAGGATCGCGTCAGCGAGATCGTCAACGGCCTCGTCAAGCGCGTCGAGTTCGGCAACGTCGTCGTCGATCTCGGCCGCGCCGAGGCGATGCTGCGGCGCGACGAGCTGCTGCCGCGCGAAAGCTTCCGCCAGGGCGAGCGGGTGCGCGCCTATATCTACGACGTGCGCCAGGAGCCGCGCGGGCCGCAAATCTTCTTGTCGCGCACCCACCCGCAATACATGGCCAAGCTGTTCGCGCAGGAAGTGCCGGAAATCTACGACGGCATCATCGAGATTCGCGCGGTGGCACGCGACCCCGGCAGCCGTGCCAAGATCGCGGTGATCTCGCGCGATAGCGGCATCGATCCCGTGGGCGCCTGCGTCGGCATGCGCGGCAGCCGCGTGCAGGCGGTGGTCGGCGAGCTGCAGGGCGAGAAGATCGACATCATCCCGTGGTCGCAGGATCCGGCGACCTTCGTCGTCAACGCGCTGGCGCCGGCCGAGGTCAGCAAGGTGGTGATGGACGAGGAGCAGAAGCGCATCGAGGTGGTCGTCCCCGACGACCAGTTGAGCCTGGCGATCGGCCGGCGCGGCCAGAATGTCCGGCTCGCCTCGCAGCTCACCGGCTGGGACATCGACATCCTCACCGAGGCCGAGGAGAGCGAGCGGCGCACCGAGGAATTCCGTACCAGAAGCCAGCTGTTCATCGATGCGCTCGACATCGACGACGTGATCGCGCACCTGCTGGTGACCGAAGGGTTCGGCACGCTGGAGGAAGTCGCCTATGTCGCGACCGGCGATCTCGCCGGGATCGAGGGCTTTGACGAGGACATCGCCAACGAGCTGCAGGCGCGCGCCCGCGCCGCGCTGGAACGTCGCGATGAGGAATATGCCGCGCGCTACCAGGAGCTGGGCATCAGCGACGAGCTCGCCGGACTCCAGGGCCTGACCCCCGGGATACTGGTGACGCTGGGCGAGAAGGGCATCAAGACGCTCGACGATTTCGCCGATCTGGCGGGCGACGAGCTGATCGAATTCCTCTCGGCGTCGGATAAAGGCGGGGTCGAGCTCGACCTTGACACGGCGAACGAGATGATCATGGCGACACGGCGCCATCTCGGCTGGTTCGGCGATGAAGAGCCCGCCGAGCCGGCGGAAAAGGAGTAGCGCCACGCCCGCCCCCAAGCTCGCCCCAGCCGAGCTCACGCCTGCCGCGGACGCGCCGGAATCGGGGCCGCAGCGCCGCTGCATCGTCACCGGCGAGACGCATGATCGCGGCCGTTTGCTGCGCTGCGTAGTCGGCCCGGACGGGACGATCGTCCCCGATGTCGACGCGCGGCTGCCCGGACGGGGTTTGTGGTTGCTGCCCCGCCGCGATATAGTGGAGCGGGCGGTGGCGAAGCGCACGTTCGCGCGGGCGGCGCGGCGTCCGGTGGCGGTGCCGCCGGGGCTCGTGGACCGCGTCGAGGTCTTGCTGGCGCGCCGCTGCTGCGATTTGCTCGGGCTGGCACGACGCGCCGGACTGGCGGTGGCGGGCTACGAACGGGTCGGCGAAGCGGTGCGCCGCGGCGGCGCGGCGCTGTTGCTATTCGCCCGCGACGGCGCCGAGACAGGCCGCCGCCGCATGGCGGCGAGCGCGCCCGGCATAGAGTCGGCGACCGCGCTCGACGCGAGCGAATTGAGCGGCGTGTTCGGCCGCGAGATGGTGGCGTTCGTTGCGGTTGGACCGGGCCCCCTCTGTGCCCGGCTCGGCGGGGAATTGGCGCGGCTTGCCGGGTTTCGCCCGGCAGCGCCGCGTGACGGTATGGACATCGCGGCGGCCGGTCCGTCGCGGCAGGATGGCGGTACAAAGACGCATGAGTGACGTAGACCAGGAACAGAAGCGGCCCTCGCTGACCTTGCGGTCCGGCACACTCGGCCTCAACCGGCCGAGCGAACCCGGCCAGGTCAAGCAGAGCTTCTCACATGGGCGCTCGAAGGTCGTGGCCGTCGAGGTGCGCAAGAAGCGCGTCATCCTGCCCGGCACCGCGCCCGAGCCGACCAAGGCCGAGGCTGCCGCACCGGCGACGGCGCGTGCCCCGCTCTCCTTGCCGACAACGCCGCAATCTGCGCCTGGCGCAACGCCGGAGAGCGGCGAGCCGCGCCGCGTCGCTTCCGTTCCGCGGGCACTGACCGCCGACGAGCGCGCCAGCCGCTTTCGCGCGGTGCAGGACGCGCAAAAGGCCGACACCGAGGCGCGCTACCGCGCGGCTATCGTCGAAGAGGACCGTCGCCGCGAGGAAGCCGAGCTCGCCGCCGCCGAAGCCGAGCGCCACGCCGAGGAAGAGGCGCGCCGCAAGGTCGAGGAAGAGGAAGCCAAGAAGCGCACCGTCGAAGAGACCAAGCAACGCTCCGTCGACGAGGAAGCCCGCCGCAAGGAAGAGGAATCGCGGCGCGAAGTCGCCGAGCGCGCGGGCAAGGCAGCCGCCGCCAAGGTGGCCGCGCTCGCCGCCGCCGGCAAGGTCGCGATGCCGGCCGAGGAAGAGGAAGAGGCGCCGGCGGCCTTCCGCCGCGGCCGCCCCGAGATACGCCGTCCGGTGACGCCCGCGCGCCGCGACGAGCCGCGCCGCCGCACCGGCAAGATAACCGTCACCCGCGCCCTGTCGGACGATGACGAGCGGACGCGCAGCCTCGCCTCGGTCCGCCGCGCCCGCGAGCGCGAGCGCATGCGCCTGCACGGCGAGCTCGACCAGCAGAAGATCGTGCGCGAGGTCATCGTCCCCGAGACGATCACCGTCCAGGAACTCGCCAACCGCATGGCCGAACGCGGCGTCGACGTGGTCAAGTCATTGATGCGCATGGGCGTAATGGCGACGGTCAACCAGGTGATCGACGCCGACACCGCCGAGTTGGTCGTCACCGAATTCGGCCATCGCCTGCGCCGCGTCGCCGAATCCGATGTCGAGATCGGCATGCGTGGCGAGGACGATACGGCCGACGAACTGGAGTCGCGCGCCCCGGTCGTCACCGTGATGGGCCATGTCGACCACGGCAAGACGTCGCTGCTCGATGCACTGCGCGCGACCGATGTCGCGGGCGGCGAAGCCGGCGGCATCACCCAGCATATCGGCGCCTATCGCGTCACCGTGTCGAGCGGCAAGCAGATCACGTTTATCGACACGCCGGGCCACCAGGCCTTTACCGCGATGCGTGCGCGCGGCGCCAACGCCACCGACATCGTCGTGCTGGTGGTTGCCGCCGATGACGGCATCATGGAGCAGACGGTCGAGGCGATCCGCCACGCCAAGGCGGCTGAGGTGCCGATCATCGTCGCGATCAACAAGATCGACCGGCCCGATGCCAAGCCGGAGCGGGTGCGCCAGGAGCTGCTGCAGCACGAGCTGGTGGTCGAGGAGCTCGGCGGCGAGGTGCTCGACGTCGAGGTGTCGGCGCTCAAGAAGACCAACCTCGACAGGCTCGAGGAAGCGATCCTGCTGCAGGCCGAGCTGCTCGACCTCAAGGCCAACCCGAACCGTCCCGCCGAAGGCGTCGTGCTGGAAGCGCAACTGGAGCGCGGCCGCGGCGCGATCGCCACCGTGCTGATCCAGCGCGGCACCGCCAAGGTCGGCGACATCTTCGTCTCCGGCAGCGTTTGGGGGCGGGTGCGCGCGCTGGTCAACGATCGCGGCGAGAATGTCCGCGAGGCCGGGCCGTCGACGCCGGTCGAGGTGCTCGGTCTCAACGGCGCGCCGCTCGCTGGCGACGACTTCGTCGTCGTCGAAAGCGAGAGCCGGGCGCGCGAGATCGCCGAATACCGCGAGCGCACGCGCCGCGAGAAAGCGGCCGCCGCCTCCTCGCGGGGTACGCTCGAAGACATGTTCTCGCAGATCACCGCGGGCACCGCCAAGGAGCTGCCGATCGTCATCAAAGCCGACGCGCAAGGCTCGGTCGAGGCGATCAACGGCTCGCTCAACCGACTGGGGACCGGCGAGGTCGCGGTGCGCGTGCTGCATTCCGGCGTCGGCGGGATCAACGAAAGCGACGTGATCCTCGCCAAGGCGACGGGCGCGGTGATCGTCGGCTTCAACGTGCGCGCCAACCCGGCGGCACGCGACCTCGCCCGGCGCGACGGGGTCGAAATCCGCTATTACGCGATCATCTACGATGTGATCGACGATATGCGCAATGCGCTGTCGGGCATGCTCGCCCCGACATTGCGCGAGCGTTTCCTCGGCAATGCGTCGATCCGCGAGGTTTTCAACATCACCCGCGTCGGCAAGGTCGCCGGCTGCATGGTCACCGAGGGCGTGGTGCGGCGCGGCGCCAAGGTACGGCTGCTGCGCGACAACGTCGTGATCCACGAAGGCGCCCTCAAGACGCTGAAGCGCTTCAAGGACGAAGTCCGCGAGGTGCGCGACGGCTACGAATGCGGCATGGCCTTCGAGAATTACGAAAACATCGCGACAGGTGACGTCATCGAGTGCTTCGAGATCGAGGAAGTCGCCCGCGCGCTGTAGCTCGATCGGTGAGGTGCGTCCTTCGAGACGCGCCTTGCAGGCGCTCCTCGAGGTGACGATCTCTCTCGCGATGACACGAAGAATCACCGTCATGGCGAGGAGCGGCGCACAGCGCCGCGTCTCGAACCACACAAGACGGCAGTACAGCAAAGATGCCGCGACATCAGACCAATGAGGAGCACGGCCAGGGCGGCCGCAGCCAGCGCCAGTTGCGCGTCGGCGAGGAGCTGCGCCATGCGCTGGCGCAGTTGCTGCGGCCAGGCGAGCTGCATGACCCTGCCCTGTTCGACGCCAACGTCACGGTGACCGAGGTACGGTTGAGCCCCGATCTGCGCAGCGCAACGGCGTTCGTGATGCCGCTGGGCGGCGCCAATGCCGCCGATATCATCACCGGGCTCAAGCGCAGCGCGCCCTATCTCAAGAGCCAGATCGCGCGGCTTGTCCGGCTGCGGCATGTGCCTAATCTCGGCTTCGAACTCGACGGCGCTTTCGACGCGGCCGACCGCATCTCGACGCTGCTGCACAGCGAGCCGGTCGAACGCGACCTGCGGACCGAGGATGAAGACCCGCGGGAGCAAGCCGAGGATGAAGCCACGGAATGAAGACTGAGCCCGGCCGCGGCGGCTGGCTGATCGTCGACAAGCCGGCGGGCATCACCTCGAGTCGCGTCGTCGTGCAGCTGCGCCGGGCGAGCGGTCTCAAGGCCGGGCATGCCGGTACGCTCGACCCGCTGGCGACCGGGATTCTGCCGGTCGCGCTGGGCGAAGCGACCAAGACCGTGAGCTTTCTGTCGAAAGCCGAGAAGCGCTATGCGTTTCGCGTCCGCTGGGGCATCGCCACCGACACCGAGGACAGCGAAGGCGCGGTCACCGCCGAAACGGCGGCGCGCCCCGGCGACGCCGCGATCCGCGCGGCGCTGCCGCGCTTTATCGGCACGATCGAGCAGCGGCCGCCGGCCTACTCCGCGCTCAAGATCGCCGGGCGGCGCGCCTATGCGTTGGCCCGCGCCGGCGAAGCGCCGCTGCTCGCGGCGCGCCGGATCACGATCCACGCGCTCGAGCTCACCGCCCTCCCCGACCCCGACCATGGCGACTTCACCGCCACCGTCGGCGAGGGAACCTATATCCGCGCGCTCGCCCGCGACCTCGCCGAGGCGCTCGGCACGCTCGGCCATATCGTCGCATTGCGGCGCCTCAGCGTCGGCCGGTTTGGCGAGGCGCAAGCCATTTCACTGGATTTGGCGACGAATCTTGGGCATAGTCTCAACGCTTCCGGGCATTTGCTGCCAATCGAAGCCGTGCTGGACGACATCCCGGCCCTGGCTTTGACGGCAGACGAGGCCGCCCGACTTCGCCACGGCCAACAGATCGATCTGCAAGCCTCCAGCGAAGGCGCCCGCCTCGACCGGTTTGACGACGGCACGATCGTCGGAGCGCGGCACGGCCAGCTTTTGGTCGGGTTGGCGCGCATCGAACGAGGCCGCCTTCTGCCGGTGCGCATGATCAACGATTGAACGAAGGGAAACCCTCGATGTCGATTACCGCGGAGCGCAAGCAGACGCTCATTTCCGAGTATGCCGTCAACACCGGCGATACCGGCTCACCCGAGGTGCAGGTCGCGATCTTGTCCGAACGCATCCGTAACCTGACCGATCATCTCGGCACGCACAAAAAGGACTTTCACTCGCGGCGCGGATTGCTGGTCATGGTCGGCCAGCGGCGCCGCCTGCTCGACTATCTGAAGCGAGCGGACGCATCTCGCTACGGGACGCTGATCGGGCGCCTCGGCCTCAGGCGTTAGTTGGGGGCGCTGACCTGTTGGCAGAACGCCCTTTCCGCTCCCGCCGAAGGCGCCATCTCCGGGTGGCTCCCGCGGGCGGTCCACGAGTTGCACATCACCAAGACGTGGCCCGGTCAATGGACCTTGGGGCCACAAAGAAACGCTGGCAGCACGCGGGGGAATCCGCCTCCGCGAGGGCTGCCGCCTATGTTCGCAAAGGATGAACGATGTTTCAGGTTTACCGTAAGGAGTTGGATTGGGGCGGCCGCAAGCTCGTGCTCGAGACCGGCAAGATCGCCCGCCAGGCCGATGGCGCCGTGCTCGCGACCTACGGCGAAACGACGGTGCTGTGCACCGCGGTGGCGGCGAAGACCGCCAAGCCCGGCCAGGATTTCTTTCCGCTGACCGTCAACTACCAGGAAAAAACCTTTGCCGCCGGCAAGATCCCAGGCGGCTTCTTCAAGCGTGAGGGCCGGCCGACGGAGAAAGAGGTACTGACCTCGCGGCTGATCGACCGGCCGATCCGGCCGCTCTTCGTGGCGGGGTTCCGCAACGAAACACAGGTCGTCTGCACCGTGCTGAGCCACGACCTCGAAAACGATCCCGATGTCGTCGCGATGGTCGGCGCATCGGCGGCGCTGACGATCTCCGGCATTCCGTTCATGGGGCCGATCGCCGGCGCCCGGGTCGGCTATGTCGACGGCCAATACGTGCTCAACCCGACCGCCGAGCAACTGGAACGCTCGGACCTTGACCTCATCCTCGCCGGCACGCAGGAAGGCGTGCTGATGGTAGAGTCGGAAGCGCAGGAGCTTTCCGAGGAGACGATGCTCGGTGCCGTCACCTTTGGCCACAAGGGCTTCCAGCCGGTGATCGATGCGATCATCGAACTCGCCGAGACCTGCGCCAAGGAACCGTGGGCGCTGGCGGAGCCTTTGGCGGAAAAGGCGGCGATCGAAGCGAAGCTGCGCGCCGAAATCGGCCCGGTGCTCGAAGCCGCCTACAAGGAGCAGGGCAAGCAGGAGCGCAGCAACCGGCTCGACGCCGCGAAGCTGCAGGCCGTGGGGCTGTTCGCCGATAATGCAGCGCATGCGGAATTGGCCGCCAAGCTCTTCAAGGACCTGGAAAAGGACATCGTCCGCGGGGCGATCATTCGCGGCGAGAAGCGCATCGACGGCCGCGACACCCAGACGGTGCGGCCGATCATCGCCGAGGTCGGCATCCTGCCGCGCACGCACGGCTCGGCGCTGTTCACCCGCGGCGAGACCCAGGCCATCGTCGTCTCGACCTTGGGCACCGGCCAGGACGAGCAGATCATCGACGCGCTCGAAGGCGAATACCGCCAGCATTTCATGCTGCACTACAACTTTCCGCCCTACTCGACCGGCGAAGCCGGCCGCATGGGTTCGCCCGGCCGGCGCGAGATCGGCCACGGCAAGCTCGCGTGGCGCGCGGTGCGCCCGATGCTGCCGTCGAAGGAAAGCTTCCCCTACACGATCCGCGTCGTCTCGGAGATCACCGAGTCGAACGGCTCGTCGTCGATGGCCTCGGTATGCGGCGCTTCGCTGTCGCTGATGGATGCGGGCGTGCCGCTGAAGCGGCCGGTCGCCGGCATCGCGATGGGGCTCATCAAGGAGAAGGACGGCTTCGCGGTGCTCTCCGACATCCTCGGCGACGAGGATCATTTGGGCGACATGGACTTCAAGGTCGCCGGCACCAGCGAGGGCGTCACCGCGCTGCAGATGGACATCAAGATCACCTCGATCACCGAGGAGATCATGCGTATCGCCCTCGACCAGGCACGGGACGGACGTGCCCATATCCTCGGCGAGATGGCGAAGGCGCTGACCGGCGCACGCGACGAGGTTAGCGAGAACGCGCCGCGCATCACCACGATATCGGTCCCCAAGGACAAGATCCGCGAGGTGATCGGCTCGGGCGGCAAGGTGATCCGAGAGATCGTCGAGGTGACCGGCGCCAAGGTCGATATCGACGACGACGGCACGATCAAGATCGCCGCGACCAGCGCCGAGGCCACCAAGGCGGCGATCGACTGGATCAGGGGCATCGTCGCCGAGCCCGAGCTGGGCGTCATCTATACCGGCAAGGTCGTCAAGGTCGTCGATTTCGGCGCCTTCGTGAACTTTCTCGGCGCCAAGGATGGGCTGGTCCATATCAGCGAGCTGGCGCAGAATCGGGTCGGCAAGACCAGCGACGTCGTCAATGTCGGCGACCAGGTCAAGGTCAAGGTGCTCGGCTTCGACGACCGCGGCAAGGTCAAGCTCAGCATGCGCCAGGTCGACCAGGCGACGGGCGAGGACCTCGGCACTCAGCGCCGCCAACCGGAGCAGCCGGCCCCCGCGGGTGCGGCCGCGAAATGACCAAGGGTGCGCCTTTCTTTCGTCCTCCCCGGGCTTGACCCGGGGGTCTACGAATAGCGCCCTTATTCGTGGATGGCCGGGCCGCGCCCGGCCAAGGCGGAATTGTGGGCAGCCAGGAACGGCTCTGAACCTTCCGCCCGTCATCGGCCATCGCGGCGCCGCGGCGCATGCGCCCGAGAATACGCTGGCCGGGTTCCGCGCGGCGCAGGCGCTTGGCTGCACGTGGGTCGAGTTCGATGTCCGGCTGACCGGAGACGGCGCCCTCGCCGTCTGCCATGACGACCGGCTCGACCGCACCACGAACGGCAAGGGCCGCATCTCGAAACTGCCGCTGGCCGCGATCGGCACATTCGATGCCGGGCAGTGGTTCGGCGCCAGGTTTGCCGGTGAGCGCGTGCCGGCGCTCGACGCGGTCCTGCTGCTCTGCGCCGAACTCGGGCTCGGCGCCAATGTCGAAATCAAGGCCGAGCGCGGCCGGGGCCGGGCGACCGCCGCCGCGCTTGCCGCCTGCCTCGACCGCCTCGCCATGTCTCCCGCTATTCTGATCTCGAGCTTCCTGCCGGACGCGGTGGCCGAGGCCGCGCGCCTCATGCCGACGATCCCGCGCGGGATGCTGTGGCGCCGGCTGTCGCGCGGCTGGCGGGCGGAGGCGGCGGCGCTCGGCTGCGCGACGATCCATCTCGGCGAGGCCGACCTCACCGAGGCGGCCGTCGCCGCGGTCAGCGCTGGCGGGTATCCGGTGCTGAGCTATACGGTCAACGATCCCGATCGGGCGCGGCAATTGTTCGGGTGGGGCGTCGCTTCCGTTTTCTCCGACACACCCGATATAATAGCCGCGGCGACCGCGGGGATTGCGGCCGCGCGACGGGGAGCACGTTGGTGAGATCGCTCATTCCCTTGGTCATCTCGGGCCGCGAGGTGCTGCCGCTTGTCGAGGGCGGCAAGGGCATTTCGGTGTCGAACGGCGAAAGCTCCGGCGCCTGGGCGGCGTCGGGCGCGGTCGGCACGTTTTCCGGCGTCAACGCCGACAGCTTCGACCCGACCGGCCAGCCGATCCCGCAGATCTATCACGGCCGCACGCGGCGCGAACGGCACGAAGAGCTGATCGCCTACGCGATCGCCGGCGGCATCCATCAGGCGCGGGTCGCGCACGAGAAGTCGAACGGCGAGGGCCGCATCCACGCGAATGTGCTATGGGAGATGGCCGCTGCCGAAAAGGTGCTGCACGGCGTGCTGGAAGGCGCGCGCGGGCTCATCCACGGCGTGACCTGCGGTGCCGGCATGCCCTATCGCATTGCCGAAATCTGCGCGCGCTACGGCGTCTATTATTATCCCATCGTATCGTCGGCGCGCGCCTTCCGCGCGCTGTGGAAGCGCGCCTACCATAAATTCAGCGATTGGCTCGGCGGCGTCGTCTACGAAGACCCCTGGCTCGCCGGCGGGCATAACGGGCTGTCCAATGTCGAAGACCCCGCAAACCCGGAAGACCCCTATCCCCGTGTGCGCGAACTGCGGGCGATGATGGCCGAATTCGGGGTCGGATCGACGCCGATCTTCATGGCCGGCGGCGTGTGGAATCTGCGCGAATGGGAACATTGGATCGACGACCCCGAGGTCGCGCCGATCGCCTTCCAATTCGGCACGCGCCCGCTCTTGACACAGGAAAGCCCGATCTCCGACGCCTGGAAGCGGAAGCTGGTGACGCTCAAGGAAGGCGACGTTTTCCTCAACCACTTCAGTCCGACCGGCTTCTATTCCTCGGCCGTGCGCAACAATTTCCTCGACGAGCTGCAGCAACGCGCCGAGCACCAGGTGGCCTATACCGTCGAGCCGGTCGGCGAGCACGTCGCCGAGTTCCATGTCGGCGCGCGCGGCCGCTCGGTCTATCTCACCGCTTCGGACCGCGCATCCGCGCAGCGCTGGGTCGCCGAAGGCTTTACCGAGGCGCTGCGCACCCCCGATTCGACGCTGATCTTCGTGACCCCGCCGCAAGCCTTCGCGATCCGCACCGACCAGATCAATTGCATGGGCTGCCTCAGTGCCTGCCAGTTCTCGAACTGGGCGCAGACCGAGGCGGGCACCACCGGCAAGAAGGCCGACCCGCGCAGCTTCTGCATCCAGAAGACGCTGCAGCAAATCTGCCATTCCGACGACATCGAGACCGAGCTGATGTTCGCCGGGCACAACGCCTATCGCTTCTCGACGGACCCGTTCTACGCCAACGGCTATATTCCGACGGTCAAGGAGCTGGTCGACCGTATCGTGACGGGCGATTGAACCCGGGCGATTGAATCCGGGCGATTGAGAACAGCGCTTTATTTCGTAGCAACGGCTTACTATATGTCGCTGATGCAGATAACCAACCAGCAAGCGACCATCCTTGCGCGCCTGCGCGGCGCGGGCCTGCGGCCGACGCGCCAGCGCCTGGCGCTGGCAAAGCTGTTGTTCGATAGCGCCGACCGCCATGTCACCGCCGAGCAGCTGCACGGCGAGGCTACCGCGGCGGCGATCCCGGTGTCGCTCGCCACGGTCTACAACACACTGCACCAGTTCACCGGCGCGGGACTCCTGCGCGAGGTGGTGGTCGAGCCCGGGCGCTCGTATTTCGACACCAATGTCGACGACCACCATCATTTCTACTGCGAGTCGACCGGCGCGCTGCAGGACATCCCCGGCACCGCGATCACCGTCGGCCAGCTGCCGCACGCCCCGCCCGGCAGTGAGATCAGCCGAGTCGACGTGATCATCCGGGTGCGTCGCCAGAACGCGCGCCCGGCGCAAGCCTGACCCAGCCAACCTAATTTAGAATAATTCTAAACCTCCCTTGACTCGACGTGCGTCCCGACCCATAAAGGGATGTGGCAACGGATCGACATTGTCCCCTGACGGACAGGCAAGGAGGGTAGGATGGCTTCCCTGAAAGGTTCAAAGACCGAAGACAATTTGAAGGCTGCCTTTGCCGGCGAGAGCCAGGCGAACCGGCGCTATCTCTATTTCGCGCAGAAGGCCGACGTCGAAGGCTACAACGACGTCTCGGCGGTGTTCCGCTCGACCGCGGAAGGCGAGACCGGCCACGCGCACGGCCATCTCGAATATCTCGAAGAGGTGGGCGACCCGGCGACCGGGCTGCCCATTGGCGAGACTTCGAGCAACCTCAAGGCCGCCGTCGCCGGTGAGACGCACGAATACACCGACATGTATCCCGGCATGGCGCGCACCGCCCGCGAGGAAGGCTTCGACGAGATCGCCGACTGGTTCGAGACGCTGGCCAAGGCCGAGCGTTCGCATGCCGGCCGCTTCCAGCGCGCGCTCGACACGCTCTAGCCCTCGCACGTTTTAGTCACCTGACTGGGGGCGCGGGAGACGATCTCTCGCGCCCTTCGCATTCCAAGCCTGCAAGAAGCCGGCCCGCAAGAAGGTGCAGTCATGCGCGAAGGCAGCCTCGAGGCGCCGACCCGCCACGTCGTCGAATGGGAAAACCCGGACTTTACCGACCGCGCGAAGACCGAAGCGGAAATGGAGCGGGTGTTCGACATCTGTCACACCTGCCGGCGCTGCTTCAATCTGTGCGACTCGTTCCCGCGTCTCTTCGACCTGATCGACAATTCGCCGACCGGGGAGCTCGATGCGGTGGCGAAGGCCGACTACAAGCAGGTCGCCGATGCGTGCACGCTCTGCGACATGTGCTTCATGACGAAGTGCCCCTATGTGCCGCCGCACGAGTTCAACGTCGACTTCCCGCACCTGATGCTGCGCTACCGCGCGGTCGAGCATAACGAGGGCGGCGCGCCTTTCGCCGAGCGGGAGCTGATCCGCACCGA
>DASZLY010000238.1:0-16733 GCA_035552135.1 Allostellaceae bacterium
CCCGATCCGACACTCACCCGCTCCTTCAAAGCGATCGTCGAAGCTGCGGGCCGCATTCTCAGGGTTGTGCATCGACCCGAGGGCAACGACATTCTCGTCGTCACCGTGCACTTCGACAGGAACGCAAAACCATGATGCGAACCAGTTACGACCCCGAGGCGGACGCCATGTTCGTCTGGTTCGCGCCTGAAGGCGCCAAATCTGTCGAAACCGAAGAAGTCGCGCCGGGAGTCATGCTCGACTTTGACGAAAAGCGCAACGTCATCGGCATTGAAGTCCTCTATGTCAGCCGGCGAATGGCAGTGCCAAAAATCGGCGCCGAATAGCAGCCACTCCAAGCTGTTCACGCAAACGCCCGTCTGATACGGCCCCAATCTTCGATCGCGTGTTCCTGGCCGGGGACGATCTGCACCGCGACCTCGGTATAGCCGGCCGCCGCGAAGCTGGCGATCGTCGTCTTGATCTCGGCCTCGCTGCCGGTGATCGTCGTCGCGCGGATGAGCTCGGGCGTCACGAACGGGCGCTCCTCGGGCTTGACGAACATCAGGTGGCCGCGGTGATTTTCGAGGTAGTGCGCGCCTTGCGGGCGGAACTGCCGCGCCGTCTCGACATAGCCGGCGATCGGCTCGGCGAGGGCCGGCGGCAGCGTCGCCATCGGCGGCAAGCCGCCGAGCGCCTGGTCGGCGGCACGGTGCAGCAGCATCGCCGCGCGCGGGCCGGCCTGCGCGACGACGCGGTCGCTGTCGAGCGCCTCGCCCGGTTCGAGCACCGCGCCGCCGGTCAGCACCACCGCGTCGAGCGCCGCGTGCTCGCGCCCGGCATCGCGCCACAGCGCCGCCATCTCACGCATCCCCGCCGCCGCGCCGGCGGCGTCGCCCGCGGTGTTGATCCAGCCGGCGCCGAGCTTCGCGGTCAGCGCCCGCGCCTTGGGGCCGGTAGCGGCGATGTAGAGCGGCACCGGATCGCGCGTGTTGACGAGGCCCAGCTCGGGGTTGAGCAGGCGGATGAGCCGCTTCTTGCCCTCGATCGCCGCCTCGACCGTCTCGTCGCGCAACAGCGCCGCGACAACCCGGATGTATTCCTCCATGTCGGTGAGCCTGACCGCGCCCAGCCCCATCGCCCGCCGCCCGGTAAACCCGGTCCCGATGCCGAAATCGATCCGCCCCGGCGCCAGCTTGTTCAACGAGGCGAAGGCGTTGGCCGCAACCGCCGCCAGCCGGTTCGACGGGATCAGCACGCCGGTCGCCAGGCGGATCGTCGTGGTCTTGAGCGCCGCCGCCGCCATTGCGACAAACGGGTCGGCCGACAGCATCTGCGTGTCGTAGAACCACGCACGGTGAAACCCCAGCTCCTCGGCGCGCCGCACCACCTTCCACGAGGTCGCGTCGGTCGGCAGAGCGATGGCGAAACGCATGGGCTTCCCTCCCCGCGGTCAACGGCGCGAAGCGCCAATCGCCTATTTTAGCGCAAAGGGCGCCATGGATACGCAAAGGACGCGAAGCGGCCCGAGCCCCTTCGCGTCCTCTGCGTAACTTCGCGAACTTCGCGTTGAAGCGTTTGTTACTACCGCTTCGAGAACTGGAAGCTACGGCGGGCTTTGGCCTTGCCGTATTTCTTGCGCTCGACGACGCGGCTGTCACGGGTAAGAAAGCCGCCGTGCTTCAGTGTCGGGCGCAGCCCCGGCTCGTAGAAGGTCAGCGCCTTCGAGATGCCGTGCCGCACCGCGCCGGCCTGGCCGGAGAGCCCGCCACCCTTCACCGTGCACCACACGTCGAACTGGCCGAGCCGGTCGCTGACGACAAACGGCTGGTTGATCAGCATGCGCAACACCGGCCGGGCGAAATAGATGGGGCTGTCGCGGCCGTTGACCTCGATCTTGCCGTTGCCGGGGCGGATCCATACGCGGGCGACCGCGTTCTTGCGCTTGCCGGTGGCATAGGAGCGCCCCTGCTCGTCGATCTTGGGTTGGACGTCGGTCGGCACGACGACCGGCATGGTCGGCGCCGCGGGCGTCACGGCGGCGCGCTGCGCGGCGCCGATCGCCTGGCGCAGGCTGCCGAGGCCCTGAAAGGTCTGCGCCGCGCGCGCCGGGCGTGCCGGCTGATCGGCCGCCGGTTGCTCGGGCGTCTCTTTTTCCGGCGCGTCGTCGTCAGCCATGCTCAGGCCCTCACATTCTTGCGGTTCATGCCGGCGACATCGAGCGCTTCGGGCTGCTGCGCGGCATGGGGATGCTCGGGCCCGGCATAGACCCGGAGATTGCCCATTACCTTCCGCCCGAGGGGCCCGCGCGGCACCATCCGCTCGACCGCCTTCTCGACCACCCGCTCGGGGTGCTTGCCCGAGAGGATCGCGCCCTTGCTGCGCCCCTTGATGCCGCCCGGATAGCCAGTGTGCCAGTAGAAGATGCTTTGCTGGCGCTTGTTGCCGGTGAGCTGCACCTTCTCGGCGTTGACGACAACGATGTTGTCGCCGCAATCCATGTGCGGGGTGTAGCTCGGCTTGTGCTTGCCCCGCAGGCGCATGGCGATGATCGAGGCCAGCCGGCCGAGCACCAGCCCGTCGGCGTCGATCACCACCCATTTCTTGTCGATATCGGCGGGCTTGGCGGAAAATGTCTTCATGTCGCGGCTCACAAGCCTGCGCGGGGGCGCCCGCGGAGGCGTGTATCTAGGCCAATCGGCGAGGCAAAACAATAGTGTTCTGTGCGAGGTATTATAATACCGACATTTGGGTTCGCGCCGCGCGGCGGCTGCCGCGCGCTGCCCGTCCATGATAGAATTGCCCGACCACGGCAAGCCGGGTTCAGCATGAAACTCTACCTCATCGCGGCAGGTCTATTCGCCCTTGCCTTCCTGGCTCTGGGCATCCTGACGGCCTCGGTCATGAGCGGCCCCGAAAAGCCGCAAGGTCCGCAGGCGGGTGGTCGCATGCCGGGAGCCGCTGCCAGCCCGCCTAGGGGCGCGGCGACCGTATCGCATGGCGCCCCGACATACGAGCCGGCCGCGCCCTCGTTCGCCCCGGCCTCATCGGACTCGGCTCGATCGGGCGCAGAGACAGGCAGGTCGCAGAACGGCCTCCAATTGCCGGGGACGCTGCCCGCCGCCAATGCACCGATCTCGCTGCCGCCGTCTCGGCCAAGCCAGTCCGGGCCGAACGTGCCGATCATTCAGCCGACCGATCTCGGCACGTCGTCGAGCCCGACCGCCGGGCGGATGCATCAATAGAAGGCGCAATATCCTGGCGCCGGTTGCCGGCCGGATGGCGGCACGCCAGATTATCGGGCGGATACGGGAGAGCGCGATGAGCGTGGCGGAACAGATCGATGAGCCGATGCTGCTCGAAGAGCGCGGCGGCGACGGCATCCTGCGGCTGACGATGAATCGGCCACGGGCACGCAACGCACTGTCGATGGAGCTGATGGCGGCGCTGATCGATGCGCTCGACCGCGCCGCCGCCGACGGGGCGACAAGGGTCGTGGTGATCGCCGGCTCCGGCGTCGGCTTCTGCCCGGGCCATGATTTGCGCGAGATGCGCCAGGACCCCAGCCGCGAGGCCTATGCCCGCATCTTCGACCGCTGCGCCGAGATGATGCAGAAAATCGTGCGGCTCAAGGCGCCGGTCATCGCCGAGGTGCACGGCATTGCCACCGCCGCCGGTTGCCAGCTCGTCGCGAGCTGCGACCTGGCGGTCGCCGCCGAAGATTCGCGCTTCGCCACCAGCGGCATCAATGTCGGCCTCTTCTGCTCGACGCCGATGGTGGCGCTGTCGCGCGCGGTCGGCCGCAAGGCGGCGATGGAGATGCTGCTGACCGGCGATTTCATCGATGCCGCGACCGCGCAGGCGCTGGGCCTCGTCAACCAAGTCGTCCCCGCCGCCGCCTTACGCGCCGCGACCGACGCGCTCGCCCGCAAGATCGCCGAAAAATCGGCCCTCGCCATCGCGCTCGGCAAGCAGGCGTTCTATCGCCAGCTCGAGATGAACCTTGCCGACGCCTATGCCTATACCAGCGATGTCATGATCCGGAATATGCTGGCGCACGATGCCGAGGAAGGCATCGACGCGTTTATCCAAAAGCGCAAGCCGGTGTGGCGGGACAGCTAAATCGGCATCCCGACTTCGCTTACCGCGAGTTTCCCATCGGGCAGCACGTGGCGGTGCTTGTCGAGCGTCATCGTCATGCGCTTCATCAGCCGGCGGTCGCCCGGGTCGAACGGGTTGCGGCGGTGCATGGTAAAGCCGTTATCCCACACCACGAGATCGCCGACCTGCCATTGGTGCGCGTAGACGAATTCGTCGCGCGTCGCCGCCGCGTAGACTTCGTCGAGCAGCGCCATGCCGGAGGTCGTGTCCATGTAGTCGATGCCGATCGTCGTCGTCGAATCCAGGTAGAGCGAGCGCTCGCCGGTTTCCGGGTGGGCGCGCACCAGCGCGTGGGTCACCGGCGGGGTCAGCCGGCGCGCCTCGTCGGAAATCTTCGCGTCGCTGTCGCGGCCGTAGCCGGCGAGCCGCTTCGCGTAATCGAAAATACCGCGCTTGCCGGTGACCTTGGCGCGCAACGGCCGCGACAGCCCGGCATAGGCGGCGCGCAGATCGACCCAGAATGTCTCGCCGCCCTCGGGCGGCAGCTCCAGCGCGTAGAGCGCCGCGCCGGTCGCCGGCGCCTCCATGTAGGACTGGTCGGAGTGCCATAAGAGCTCGCCGTCGCCGAGCCCGCCGATATTGCGGCCCATCCCGTCCTTGAGGTTCGACAGCACCGTAACCTCGGGCACGCCGGGCGACGCCCAGTCGCCGCGCACGGTGCGCTCCAACGGCCCCAACAGCGCGCAGAACATCGCGAGTTCCGCTTCGCTGAGCGCCTGGCGGCGGAATACCAGGACGCCGTGGCGCGCATACAGCCCGCGCAATTCCTCGACCGTCGCCGCGTCGAGCTTTTCCCACAGCCTGAGGCCGATCACCTCGCGCGCCAGGGTCGGATGGAGCAAACGCGTTTCGAGCGGCATGGCAATCATCATCCTCACGGGTCTCCGCAATGATCCATGTCGCGCTTTTGCAGGCAAGCACGAACTGTCGCTCACCGAACAATTCTCCCCGCTTGTAAACAAGATTTAACTCAGGTTTCCGTTCTCCCGAAAACAGCAAAAATCCACTCATTTATTCGATGTATAAGTAGATCGTTCGGTTGTTACAAAATATCCATGGACTTCCACGGAACGCGCCCTCTCGGTTCCTGTTCTGATTTTGACTAGTTGAAGAGAGCGGCGAAATTCGGGGGCAAATAAACCAGATAAGTCAATGGTAACAGAGATGATTATTGTCGACCGCGACAAAACCATTGCCACACTCCTTCACAAAATCAGCAATGGAGAAATGAATGGCCCAGACTGAGCCGAGCCAGCCCAAACCGTCGAACCCGAACGGGCTCGAAAGCCAGAGCGGCACCGGCAAGGCTTCCTCGATGCACGCCGCCCCTGCGGCAAAGCCCGATACGGCTTCGCCGACCGTCAACGATCCGACCGCGCTGATCAAGGCCGACCATCGCAAGGTCGAGCAATTGTTTGCTCAATTCGAAAAAGCCAGCGGCGCCCGGCAAAAGGGAGAACTTGCCGGGCAGATTTGCATCGAGCTGATGGTGCACACGCTGCTCGAAGAGGAGGTCTTCTACCCGAGTTGCCAGGGCCGCATGGAACGGCGGCTGCTGGACGAGGCGCAGGTCGAGCATGACGGCGCCAAGGCGCTGATCAACGAGATCATGCACGGCTCGCCCGACGATCCGTTCTTTAACGCCAAGGTCAAAGTCCTCTCCGAGCAGATCAAGCATCACGTGCGCGAAGAGGAGAAGCCCGGCGAAGGCATTCTTGCCAAGGCAAAGGAGAGCGGCATCGCGACGCCCGAGTTGGCGAAGCGGCTGGCCGAATGCAGGGCGCAATTGATTGAAGAGGCAAAGGCGGATGCGCTCGGCCCGCCGCGGACGCGGTCGTTCCGCGCCCAAAACAAAGCCGAGACGCAACAACGAGGAAAGGAAAGAATGATGGCAAGAGGTTCAAGCGGGACGATGGAACGCGAACGCGACGACCGGGGCCGGTTCATGAGCGACGACGACGACGATCGCGACTACCGCCGCCGCTCTTCCAGTCGCCGCGACTATGATGACGACCGCGGTACGATGCGCGCTCGTGACGACGAGGGCCGCTTCACACCGCGTTCCCGGTCGCGCGACGATGATGACGACGACCGCCGTAGGATGCGCGCTCGTGACGACGAGGGCCGCTTCACATCGCGTTCCGGGTCGCGCTACGACGATGACGACGACGACCGCCGCGGCGGCGGTGGGCGCGGCTGGTACGGTGATCCCGAAGGACACTCGCGCGCGTCGCGCGAAGGTTGGGACGAGCGTGGCGGGTATCGCTCGCGCAGTCGCTACGACGATGATGCCGACGACCGCCGCAGCGGCCGCGGTTATGGCCGCGGCGGCTGGTTTGGCGACCCCGAGGGCCATTCCCGCGCGTCGCGCGAAGGATGGGACGACCCGCGCCACGGCCCGAGCGGTTGGTATGGCGACCGCGAGGAGCACTCGCGCGCCTCGCGTGAGGGCTGGCGGCACTCGGACCACGAGGGCAGCGGCTGGTACGGCGATCCCGAGGGTCACTCGCGCGCCTCGCGCGAGGGCTGGGACGATCGCGGCCGCTCGCGCTCGCGCTACGACGATGACGACCGCCGCCCGATGCGCGGTCGCGACGACGACGGCCGCTTCACCTCGCGGTCGCGGTCGCGCGACGATGACGACGACCGCCAGGGCGGTCGCGGGCGCGGCCATGGCGGCTGGTACGGCGATCCCGAAGGACATGCCGAGGCGGCGCGCAATCGTCGCTAGGTATGCCTTCTTAGCCTAGATCGCGGCGAAGGGTCTCCGGGGCCACCTCGGAGACCCTTCGTTTTGCCCGCAAACAGCGTCTATTGTGATCCTCACCCAGTGGCGCGACAGGCGCATAACGCTGGCGAGGCGTCATGGATCACGACAGCTACCCCGATGCCTATCTGCGCAGCGTGCTCGAAGGCGCGCGCGTGATCGCCGTGGTCGGCGCGAGCCCGCGCCCGCACCGGCCGAGCCACCGCGTCATGCGCTTCCTGCAGCGCCACGGCTATCGCTGCATCCCGGTCAACCCATTCGCCGCCGGCCAGGAAATCCTCGGCGAGCGTGTCCATGCGCAGCTCGCCGACATCGCCGAGCCCGTGGACATGGTCGACATCTTCCGCCGCGCCGATGTGGCCGGCGCCGCGGTCGACGAGGCGATCGCGATCGGCGCCAAGTCCGTCTGGATGCAGCTCGACGTGATCGACGCCGCGGCCGCCGCCCGCGCCGAGGCCAAGGGCCTCGCGGTGGTGATGGACCGCTGCCCGGCGATCGAGATCCCGCGGCTCTGGATTCCGCGGCGCTGAAATATGCCGGCTCGGCCTGCCGCCCGCCGCAAGCTATGGCCAGGGTCGCTCGCCCGGCCGCGGCTGCTGATCGCCGTCGTCCTCGGCATTGCGGTGGGCCTGCTGGTTCCCGCGCCGCTGCGCCTGGCGATGCGCGCGGTCATCGGCTGGGATGCCGGCATCCTCTGCTACCTCGTGCTCATCCTCGTAATGGCGGCGCGGGCGACGCCGCAATCAATGCGGCGCCGGGCGCGACGCGAGGACGCGACGCGTTGGGCCTTCCTCACGCTGATGGCCTGCGCTGCCTGGTTCAGCATGTTCGCGCTCCTCGGCATCCTGCATGAGGCGCGCGGCAATGGCGGCCATCTCGCGGTCGAGTTGGCCCTCCTCGCCGGCGCGACGATCATCTTGTCGTGGCTCCTCGCGCATATCGCCTTTGCGGTGCATTACGCGCACGACTATTACGCCGATCGCGAGGCCAAGCGGCCGGCGGGACTGATCTTCCCCGGCAAGCCCGACGCACCCGATTACTGGGACTTTCTCTATTTCTCGCTGGTCGTCGGGATGACCTGCCAGGTCTCCGATGTGCAGGTCGCGACCCGCTTCTGGCGCCGCCTCGTGCTGGCGCACGGCGTGCTGGCGTTCCTGTTTAACACCGTCGTCCTGGCGCTGAGCATCAACATCCTGGCCGGGCAGCTTTAGGTCGGAGCCATCCGGACAGAGCCGCCCTTAACTTCCCCTTGGCCGGACTTGATCCGGCCACCCACGTCTTTAAGGCGCTTCGCCCTCAATGCGACATCAGCACCGGCACGGTCATTTCTTCGAGGATGCCGCGGCTGGCGCCGCCCATCACGTATTCGCGCAGCCGCGAATGGCCCCAGGCGCCCATGACGATGAGGTCGACGCCGAGATCGGCGGCGCGTGACAGGATGACATCGGCGACCGGGGTGCCGCTGGCGACGGTGGTCTCGGCCTTTGCCGTGACCCCGCGCCGCTTGAGCGCCGCGACGGCGGCGGCGGCGCGCAACTCCGGGTTGCCGTCTCCCGGCGCATCGATTTCCAGCACCGTCACCGCGTTGGCGGCGTCGATCAGGAAGGCTGCGTCGTGCAGCGCCCGCGCTGCCTCGCGCGTGCCGTTCCACGCCACGAGAACATGGCCGCCGAGCCCGGCAAACTCACCCGTGTAGGGCACGATCAGCGCCGGGCGGCCGGCGGCAAGCACGACCTCGCCGGGGCGCAGCGCATTCGTCGCGGCGTCAGGATCGGGCTGGCCCATCACCACCAGATCGTGCAGTCGCGCCGCGGCGGTGACACCTTCGGTGAGGTCGCTCTCGCGGCAATGCCAGTCGGCGGCCAGCTTGAGCCGGCCCGCCGCGGCGCGAAAGGCGCGCTCGGCCTTGGCCGCCTCGGCGCGCTGCGCGGTCATGTAGGCGTCGACGAGCTGCGCCCAGCCATCGAGGTCGGCGAACGCAGTCGTCGCCGGCATCCCGGTCGCGAACAGGCCGGTGACGCGGACTTCGCCGCGCTGCGCCAGCGCCGCGACCGGCGCGAGGCTGCGCGTCACGCTCGCTGCATTGTCGATGACGACGAGGATATCCTGTCCGGGCATGGTCACCTCCCGCGCCGCTCGGCTCAGGCCGGGGCGCCTTCCCGGCACACGCCGAAGCGGCGCTTGCCGGCGACAGTATAGAACAGCGGCGGCGGCCCCGCCGCCCCGGCGCGCAGCTCGATCGCGCGCGCCAGCATGAACTGGCTGACGTCGCGAAACGGTTCGAGCGGCGTGCGGCCGACCGGGTGCCAGCCGACCTCTTCGAGCTCGTCGGTCGCTACCGGCTCGCCGATCACATCGGCGCCGTCGCCGAGAAAGAAACGCGTGTTGAAGCGGCGGAAGACGCGCGCCGGGGTGATCGCTCGGCCGACATAGGCGAGCCGGTCGAACCCGGCGACGACCCCAGCCTCGGCATAGGCCTCTGCCGCCGGCCCGGCCGAGCGCAGCCCCGCCGGCACCGCGCCCTCGCGGCCGAAGAATACGCCCGCTTCCTCCCAGGTCTCGCGCAGCGCCGCCCGCGCCGAGCGCATCAGCCGCGGCGGCAGCGCGCTGGGATCGATCTCGCTCTGCCACGGCAGCCGGTCCTCGGCATCGATTGCGCCGCCGGGAAAAACCCAGACGCCGGGCATGAAGCGCACACTCAACGGCCGCCTTCCGGCGAGCAGTTCGAGCTCCCTGCCCTCGCCGCGCAGCAGGATCAAGGACGCCGCGTCGCGCGCCCGCACCGGCGTCGGCTTGGTCGAGATCGGGTCGAGAACGTCGTTCAACAGAGTATTCCCCTGATCGCCATGGCCGGCCCCCGGATCAAGTCCGGGTCTGGCCCAGCCATCCATGAAATGCCTCGAGCTATTCGTAGCCCCCAGGACAAGCCCGAGGGAGGCGAGTTTTTTGTTGTTGCGTGGGTCAGCCCGGCTCGGCCATCGCCGCCGACCACGGCGACATCACGTCGGAAACGCCGTGATTGATGCCGTCCTCGCCGCGCATCACCATGTTCGGGCAGGCGAATTGCTGCGGCCACACCGTGTGCTCGACGATCTGCGCGCCGCGCCGGCTGGAGAGCCGGTCGATCACCGCCTCGGGCAGGCGGCGGTCGATCGCCACGCCCTCGGCGCCGCTGACATCGACGCGCGGATGATGCGCCGCCTCTTCGGCGCTCATCCCGAAATCGGCGACAAAGCTCGCCATCTGCACCACCGAGCCGAGGATGCGCCGCCCGCCCGACGCGCCGAGGCCAAAGCGCGGCCGCCCGTCGCGCGCGACGATCAGCGGGCACATATTGGTCAGCGCCCGCTTGCCCGGGCCGATCGAGTTCGGCTGGCCGGGGACGGGATCGAACCACATCACGCCGTTATTCATCAGGATGCCGGTCGAGGGCAGCACATAGCGGCTGCCGAAGCTCGACAGCAGCGTCGTGGTCAACGCGGCGATGCCGCCTTCGCGGTCGACCGCGGTGATGTGCGAGGTGCAGCTTTCCGCCGGCGGCTCGGTATCGCCCAAGCCTTCGAGCCGCGCCCCGTAGGCCTGCTGCAGCGCCTCGACCACCGCCTCGAAATAATTGGCGTCGGGCCGTTTGGCGAAGCTCTTGCCCTGCAGCCGGTCGAGCACGTCGGCCAGCGTCGGCGCGGCACTAAGGCCGCGCGCCGCCTGGAAGGTGAAGCCGCGATACGGAATGTCGAGCGAGGGCACGATGCGCGGCCGGCAATCCACCAGATCCTCGGTGCCGAGCACACCGCCCGCCGCCTTGACGTCCGCGGCGATCGCCGCAGCGATGTCGCCGGTGTAGAAGTCTTCCGGCTCCTCGGCGAGCCGTGCCAGCGTGTCCGCGAGCCGGCCCTGGACAAGGCGCGGCGGCGCGCCGTTGGGCGGCACGACGGGCGGCAGATCGCCGGGCAGATAGATGCGGCGGCTTTCGTCGTAGCGCCGCAAATCGTCGGCGGCGTTCGCCACTTTCAAGGTCACGTACCAGTCGACCGGCAGCCCCTCTTTCGCCAGCGCCACCGCCGGCGCCAAGAGGTCGCGCCACGGCAGCCGGCCAAACCGCTCGACCGCGCGCGCATAGCCGCGCACCGCGCTGGGGATCATGAACGACAGCGGTCCATGCGCATTGCGGTCGTCGACGACGCGCGCCCAGGTGAAGAGCTCGGTGCGCGTTTCCTCGGTCGGCGGGAACAGCGCCGGGTCGAGCCCGGCCGGGGCGACCGGGCCGAAATCGACGACCTCGGCGCGCGCGCCGCCCGCCGGATGCACCAGCATGAAGCCGATGCCGCCCAGCCCGCTGTTCCACGGCTCACGCACCGAAAGCGCGAAGGCGGTGGCGACGACGGCATCGACCGCGGTGCCGCCGGCGGCGAGGATCTCCGCGCCGATCGCCGCGGCGGCGCCGTTCTGCGAGGCGACGATGCCGCCCTGCGCCGCGACCGCGGGCTTGCGGACGATCCAGTTCTGGGTCAGCGCATCCATCTCAGGCGGCTCCATATTGCGGCTGCATTGCGGCGGTGCGTCCTTCGAGGCCTTGCTCCGCAAGGCACCTCAGGATGAGGGCTTTTCGTGATGGCATCCCCTCATCCCGAGGGGCTCGCGCAGCGAGCCTCGAAGGACGCAGGACGCTTCCCCAATCCTCAGCCGATCTCGATCGAATCGACCCGGTTGCCGTAGAACGCATAGTGCCCGGCCAGCGGGGCGGTTTCGTCGTAGGGCGTCTCGTAGCCCCAGATCGCGTTTTCGGCGGTCTTGCCGCCGGCCTCGATCGTCCAGTACGACGCGTGGCCCTTGAACGGGCAGTAGCTCGTGTGCTCGGTCTTGGTCATCGCGTCGAGCGCCATGTCCTTGGCCGGGACGTAGTAGACCGGCCCGTGACCGGTCTCCTCGACGCGCAGCGTGTCGGTGCTGTCGGCGATCACCTTGCCGCCGAACATGACACGCACATGCACTTTGTCGGGGTGGAGGTCGACACGGTGCTCGGGCTTTTTGGCCCAACCGGGTGCGGGGTTCGCCATTGCTCTCTCCTTTCAGGGCCTACCTGATCGTTTCGGCCTATTTGATGGTCTCAGAGGGGGGCGCGTTGCGCCAATTGGCGTCGCTCGGGGTCTTGTCGCAGCTGAACGAGGCGACGCAGGAATCGTAGAACTGCGAACCTTGCAACGGCCCGCATTCCTTGTCGATGCGATGCTGGCGGAACGCCTTGTTGGTGCAGACGAGCTGCTGGTACTGCCGGCTTGCCCTGACGTTCTGGTCGGGCGTCTCGTTGACCGCGCCGGGAGCGGCCGGAGGCTGCGACTGCGCCAGCGCCGCGCCCGACAGCGCGACGGCAAACAAGGTTGCGACAAGAACCGTTGCGTAACGCCTTTTCATCTTTTTCCCCTTTCTTTCGCGTCCTCGCCCTCGCGACGCTCGCTATTCAAATCGTGGCTCACCCGACCATCGTCAATCCGCCGCTGACGCTCAAGACCTGCCCGGTGATGTAGTCCGACCGGCCGCCGGCAAAAAACAGCACCGCCTCGGCGATGTCTTCGGGCTGGGCGACGCGGCGGAACGGGATCGCCCGGGTCAGCGCCTCGCGCATGCGCTCGGGCTGGCGGTTGAAGAGCGGCGTGTCGGTCGGGCCGGGGCACACGCAATTGACGTTGAGCTTGTGCCGCGCCATCTCGCGTGCCAGCGACTTGGTAAAGGCGATGAGCCCGCCTTTGGCGGCGGCGTAGACCGTCTCGCCCATGCTGCCGACGCGGCCGGCATCGCTCGAAATATTGACGATCTTACCCTTCTGCGCCTCGATCATCGGCGGCAGCGCCGCGCGGGTCAGCCGCACCGCGCCCATCAAATTGATTGCAATCAGCGAATCCCACATCTCGGGCGGGTTCTCCATGAACGGCTCGATGCGATCCCAGCCGGCCGCGTTGACCAGCCCGTCGACGCGCCCGACCTTGCCGTGCACCGCCGCCGCAAAAGTCTCTATCGAGCCTTTGTCGGCGAGGTCGAGCGGCAGGAACTCGGCGCCGCCATTCGACGCGGCCGCGGTCGCCTGGCCGCCCGCGTCGTCGATGTCGCCGATAAAGACATGAGCGCCCTCGCGCGCCAGCAGCAAGGCCGTCGCCCGGCCAATCCCCGAGGCGCCGCCGGTGACGATCACCGCGCGACCCTGCATTTCGTTCATGCGCTGCCCTCCTGCGGCCGGATCCCGATGCTAGGCGCCGTGCGTCTCGGCGACAACGGCGTCGCGCACGGCGTTATTTCCAGCCGCCAGCGCGAGATCGGCGAGCCAGCGTCCCAGCTCATGCGCCGCGATGTCGCGCTGCTCATCGCGCCCAGCGCCCCAGATCGCGTAGTCGCTGCGCCAGTCATCGAAGCCGAGCCGCGCGAAGACCCGCGGCAGGCTCGGCAGATGGTCGCCGTAAAAGCCGAACAGCGTATCGTCGCGCCGCCGCCCCAGCCCCCTGACGAGCAAGCCGATCATCTCGTCCGATCGCCGCAAGCCGGCGAGGTAAGCCGCAAGCCCGTCATCCTCGCTAAACCACGGCCCATGATTGCCCATCGTGATCGCGAAAATGAACGTGCGCGGCCCCGCCTCGCCGAGCACGCGCAGAATATCACCGGCCAGTTCGGGGTCGCTCCGGTAGGGCGGCCGGCGTCCTCCACCCAGCGTCTCGCGGCCGAGAAACGTCTCAAACCCCAGCGCCGGCATCGCCAGGTCGCGGCGGAAGAAGCGCCGGTCGAACGGGTGCAGGCAGATCGTCCGGTAACCGGCCGCGCGCAACCGCCAGACCTGCGAGGCGAGCGGCCGGCGCGCCAGCGCGTGATACGGGTTGAACCGGTCGTAGCCGAGTTGCGCCTCATCGAGCCCCGTCAGCACCGCGAACTCGGCGCGCGTCGTGTTGGCGCCCCAGGCCGGCACGGTGAGCCGGCCATGCATGCCGTCGGCACAGGCCGCATCAAAACCAGCGAGCAGATCGCGCGGCAGCCCGGGAAGCGCACGGCGGGCGTCAAAGAACGATTCGCACTGCACCAGGACGATCGGCCGCGCCGCCGCCCTCTCGCCGCGCAGCGCCGGGGCCGCGAGCGCGGCCCACCGCGCCGGGCGTTCGGCGCGCGCGATGATGCCGTGCGCGACCGGCATCGCCACCGGTCCGAGCCGTACCGCGTCGGCGAACGGCGCCCCGCTCGGTCGCAGCCGGCGCAGCCGGCGTGCCGTCCGGCCAAGCCAGGGCTCGTGCCCGAGCCGCCACAAAGCCGCCGCGACCGCAAGTGCCGCGAACAGCGCGAGGCGCGGGTGCGGCGCGACGACGCTCGGCTCGGCCGCCAGCAACACCGTTCCGGCGAGCAATGCCGCCGCCGCACTACCCAGCACCGTGCCCGTGCCGGCGAACGGCAGGTAAAGCTGCGGATGAGTGAACACCTGCGGCAACTCCGACAGTGCGGTGAAGACCACCGGCTCGCGCAGCGTGTCGCGCAGCGTTCGGTCGGCGAAGGCGAACCCGGCGCCAAGCGCGAATGCCACCGCCCCCGCGAAGACCGGCCGGCCGCTCGCGACAAACAGCACCGCCGCGACAAACGCCAGCGGCGCGGCGTCGAGCAGCGCCGCGACGCCAAGGCCGCGCGCCCCGGCGATTCGCCGCGGGATGAGCCAGCCGGCAAGCGCCAGAATCAGCCCGGCGACGATCTGCGCCGCGCCGCTCATGCCGCCCCATTCATGCTGAGCGGATGTGAAAGCGGAACCGACGCACGATCCGGTCGCCGAGCGCCGCCGGAAGCGCGTCGCACAGCCGCAAGCCCAGCGTCAGCGCCGCCGGAAAACTCACCCGCCGCCGGCCGCGCTCGATGCCGCGCATCACCCGCCGCGCCGCGTGCTGGGCATCGATCAGCAGCGGCCGCCCGCCGACCCAGCGCGCGCTCATCGGCGAGGCGAAAAACCCCGGGCACGCCACGGTCACGCGCACGCCATGCGGCGCGGCCAGCGCGCGCAGCGCCTCGCCATACGCCCGCAGCCCCGCCTTGCTCGCGCAATAGCCCGGCGCGTAGGGTAACCCGCGATAGGCGGCGAGCGAGGCGACAAGCGCGATCCGGCCGCCGCCGCGCGCCGCCATCGCCGGCAGCAGCGTCGCCGCGGTGTTGACCGCGCCGACGAGGTTGACCGCGATCAGCTGCGTCGTGACCGCGACGTCCTCGCCGGGGCTGCCGGGTGCCGGCCCGGCGGAAATGCCGGCATTGGCGATAACGCAGTCGACTGCGTGCGCCTCGTCGAACGCCATGAGCCAGGCTTCGAGCGCGGTGCGGTCGGTAACGTCGATCGTCGCCGCCTCGACCGCGGCGCCCGCCGCCCGGCAGCGCTCGGCGATTGCGCCCAGCCGCCCTGCATCGCGCGCGACAAGGCCGAGCATCACCCCCGGCCCGGCATAGGCTTCCGCTAGTGCGGCGCCGAGCCCGCTCGATGCGCCGGTGATCACCACGGCTCGGCTCATCGGCACTCGATCCCGGGCACCACACTTCTCGTCAACAACGCGGAACTTCGCTCGACGGACTCTTGCGCTGAGCGTTATCTGTGTCCAACAAAAACACGCGGCGGTTGCTCTGGCAATTGCGGCTTGCGGCGATGCGAGGCGCGGCGGTTGCCTCGACCCGCCAGTCTCTCCTAAGTTTCCCCGATGAGTCGTGCCGCTGCGGCGGCGCGCGACCGAGGGACGGCGGCAGGCGATGAAATTGCTGGTGACGGGGGGCGCCGGGTTTATCGGCTCGGCCGTATGCCGGCTGGCCGTCGCCGAGAAGGCGGCGAGCGTGCTCAATGTCGACAAGCTGACCTATGCCGCCAACCTCGCCTCGCTGCGGCCGATCGAGGACCACCCGGGCTACCGTTTCGAGCGCGCGGATATCTGCGACCGCGCGGCGCTCGCCCACCTCTTTGCCGAGTACGCGCCCGACGCAGTGCTGCACCTCGCGGCAGAATCGCATGTCGACCGCTCGATCGACGGGCCGGGCGAGTTCATCCGCACCAATATCGACGGCACCTACGCGATGCTCGAGGCGGCGCTCGATTACTGGCGCAAGCTGCCGGCGGCGCGCGCCAAGGCGTTCCGCTTTCACCACATCTCGACCGACGAGGTGTTCGGCTCATTGGGCGCGCGCGGCAAGTTCACCGAATTGAGCCGCTACAAGCCCAATTCGCCCTATTCGGCGTCGAAAGCCGCTTCCGACCATCTGGTGCGCGCCTGGCACGAGACCTACGGCCTGCCGGCGATCATCACCAATTGCTCGAACAATTACGGGCCGTTCCACTTCCCGGAAAAGCTGGTCCCGCTGTGCATCCTCAAGGCGCTGCACGGCGAGGCGATCCCGGTCTACGGCAAGGGCGACAACGTGCGCGACTGGCTCTATGTCGAGGACCACGCCCGCGCGCTCTACCAGGTGCTGACCGAGGCCAAGTCCGGCGCCAGCTACAACATCGGCGGCGACGGCGAGCGCAAGAACCTCGAAGTGGTGACGCAAATCTGCGCGCTGCTCGACGAGATGCTGCCCGATTCGCCGTATCGCCCGCACCAGAAGCTCATCACCTTCGTCACCGACCGGCCGGCGCATGACCGGCGCTATGCGATGGACGCGACGCGCATCGCCCGCGACCTCGGCTGGCGGCCGCGCGAGACCTTCGACAGCGGCCTCAAGAAGACCGTGCGCTGGTATCTCGACAATCGCTGGTGGTGGGAGCCGATCTGGTACGGCCGCTACGGCGGCGACCGGCTCGGCACCGCGCCGGCGGCGGCCGAAGGATGATGCGCCAAAGATA
>DASZLY010000239.1:0-1992 GCA_035552135.1 Allostellaceae bacterium
GCGGCCACATGATCATGGGCCAGGGCGCGGTGCCGCTGTTCCGCAACGGCAACCTGGTCGGCGCGGTCGGCGTCGGCGGCGGCACCTCGCAGGAAGACGAAGACTGCGCCGCGGCCGGCGCTGCGACGCTGTAGAACCCTCACCCTCCCATCGCTATCGCGATGGGCCCCTCCCTCTCCCGCAAGCGGGGCGAGGGGTTAAAGGGTTCCGGCGCAAAATCCCCTCTCTGCTTGCGGGCTTGCGGGAGACGGGTGAGGGTCGGCCGCCACTCAGAACTCGCCACTTCTGTAAGCCTCGTCGAGCCGCTCGGCATCCTCCGGCGACAGGTCGGGCCACGGTTCGCCGCGCTTGCGCAGCGTGCCGGTGAAATTGGGCGGCCGCTTTTCGTTGAACGCCTTGCGGCCTTCCTCGCCGTCCATCGTCGTCTGGATGAGGAGGTGGTTGATCAGGTTCTGGATGTGCCAAGCCTGATCGGTCGGCAAATCGCCGAAGCGCGTCACGTACTCCTTCATCATCCTGACCGCGAGCGGCGGCAGCGTGCAGATGTGCCGGGCCATCTTCTCGGCGCGTTCCATCAGCTGCGCGTGCGGCACCACCTCGTTGACGAGGCCGATGCGCAATGCCTCGGCGGCGTCGAACGGCTCGTCGGTCAGGAGGATCTTCATCGCGTCGGAATAGCGCAGCTGCTTCGCCAGAAGCGCCGCGCCCGGCCCGTTGCCGAGCCAGCCCTGGGTCAGCAGCGCGAACTTGAAGCGCGCATGCTCGGCGCTGGCGATGCGGATATCGGTCGACGACAAGAGAATGTAAAGCCCCGCGCCGGCGGCCCAGCCGTTGACCGCGGCGATCACCGGCTTCCAGACGCGCGGGTAATGGTCGCCCATGCGGCCGTCGACCCCGGTCTTCTGGCCGTGCACGGTGCCGGCGAGCGGCCAGTAGATGCGGTTGGTGCGCAGGTACTCGCGGTCTTCGGCGGTCAGGTCGGGGCGCGGCGTCAAATTGTGGCCGCCGCAGAAATGCCGGTCGCCCGCACCGGTGAGGATCGCGCAGCGTATCGCGCGGTCTTCCCACAAATCGATCCACGCCGCCGAGATGTCGTCCGACATCTTCTTGTCGAGGATGTTGGCCTTGGCCGGATTGTCGAGGGTGATATAGGCGATCCCGTCGCGCTTTTCGTATTGCAGGGGCAAGGGCGGTTTCTCCTTCAAAATCCGTCATTCCGGGGCATCGCAAAGCGATGAACCCGAAACCCATGGAAACGGACTGTAGCAAGACGGTTTGCGCCGCCGCAGGGTAATTCGCACCGCCTGTGTGCATGGGTTCCGGGTTCGCCGCGGCACGGCGCCCCGGAATGACGAGGGCATGATTGACAGGCGCGGCCGGCTTCGTCTCACTGGCGCCAATGATGGGAACGGCACGACAGATCGCCGTGATCGGCGGCGGGATCGGCGGGTTGAGCGCCGCGATGGGGCTCCATCGCGCGGGGTTCGACGTCGAAATCTACGAGCAGGCGCCGGAATTGAACGAGGTCGGCGGCGGCATCAATATGGGGCCGAATGCCGCGCGGATCCTCTACCGGCTGGGGCTGGGCGATGCGCTCGACACGGCGGCGGTGCGGCCCTTGTCAGCGCATGTGCGGCGCTGGGACGACGGCCGCACGCTGCAAAAGGCGCCGCTCAACCCGCGCTGCGTCGAGCTGTACGGCGCGCCCCATCTGACCATGCACCGCGCCGATCTGCAGCGGATCATCGCCTCCGGCCTGCCGGCCGAGCGCATCCATCTCGGCCATCGCCTCGTCGGCGTTGCCGAGCGCGGCGGTATGGTCGAGGCTACATTCGCCAACGGCCGGCGCATCGCCGCCGACATCCTGGTCGGCGCCGACGGCATCCACTCGACCGTGCGCACGCTGCTGTTCGGCGCCGAGGCCCCGGAGTTTGCCGGTTGCGTCGCCTATCGCGGGCTGGTGCCGGCCGGGCGCGTCGCCGATCTCGGCCT
>DASZLY010000240.1:0-10718 GCA_035552135.1 Allostellaceae bacterium
TTTCGGCCGGGATCGAGGACCCGCAGGATTTGATCGACGATCTCGATCAGGCGTTGCGCGGATAACCCTCACCCGT
This sequence comes from Allostellaceae bacterium, assembly GCA_035552135.1. Taxonomy (GTDB): domain Bacteria; phylum Pseudomonadota; class Alphaproteobacteria; order ATCC43930; family CGMCC-115725; genus DATARH01. The sequence goes on from DASZLY010000240.1 coordinate 77, forward strand.
CTCCGGGCTGCGCCCGGAGCCACCCTCTCCCGCAAGCGCGCAAGCGGGAGAGGGGATTTTCCGCCGGCGCTTGATGGCCCCTCTCCCACTTGCGCCACTCGCGGGAGAGGGAGGGGGCCCAGCCCGCAGGGCTGGGAGGGGGCGGGTATTACATCAGCCCGAGTTCGAGTCGCGCTTCGTCGCTCATGCGATCCATCGTCCAGGGCGGCGTCCAGACCAGCTTGACGCGCACGTCCTCGACGCCGGACACGCCGCTCACCGCCTTCTTGACCTCGTCGGGCATGCTCTGGGCGACCGGGCAGGAGGGGGTGGTCAGCGTCATCTCGACAAAGACGATGCCGCCCTTCTTGACCAAGAGCTCGTAGATCAGGCCGAGCTCGACGAGGTTCACCGGGATTTCCGGGTCCTGCACGGTCTTGAGCGCGTCCATCACCGGATCGAACAGCGTGAGATCGTCGTCGCCTTCGGGCCGCGGCACATCCTCGCTCGGCTCGGGCGGCGCCGGCTCCTGCGGCGGCAGCTGCGGCCCGCCATCGAAGGCGAAATAATCGTGGTTGTGGTCGCCCTGCACCCTATCTACTCCGTCTTGACCGGTTCGGCGGCGGCGCCATTGCCGTTTTTCAGCGCCGCCTCGAAGGCGTGCCACGGCAGCGTGGCGCATTTTACTCGCGCCGGATAGGCCTTGACCCCGGTCAGCGGCTCGAGCCGCTCGGCGTCCTCTTCCAGCGCCTCGGGCACGTCGCGCGGTGCGGCGCCGGTGACCTTGGCGTGGAACTGCGCGAACAGCGCCTCCGCCTCGGCCAGCGTCTTGCCCTTGATGATTTCGGTCATCAGCGACGACGAGGCGGTCGAGATCGCGCAGCCGCGGCCCTCGAAGCTGACATCCTCGATGCGGTCGCCGTCGAGCGTCAGGTACACGGTGACCCGGTCGCCGCATAGCGGGTTGTGGCCCTTGGCGGTGTGCGTCGGGTGCTCGATCGGCCGGAAATTGCGCGGATGCCGGCCGTGGTCGAGGATGATGTCCTGGTACAGCTCGCGCAAATCGATCATCGCGAAAACATCTCCCGGCACGCCTCGACCGCGACGGCGAGCGCGTCGATATCGTCCCTGTCGTTGTAGACACCGAGCGAGGCGCGCACCGTCCCGGCGACACCGAGCCGGTCCATCAGCGGCTGCGCGCAATGATGCCCGACCCTGACGGCCACGCCGTGCTGGTCGAGCACGGTGCCCACATCGTGCGGGTGGATGCCGTCGAGGTTGAACGACAGCACCGACAGCCGGCGCTGCCCGGCGGCGACGAGGTCGAGGCCGGGGATGCGCGACAGCCGGTCGATCGCGTAGCCGGTCAGCTCGTCCTCATGGTCCCGGATCGCCTCGCGCCCGAGGCCCTCGATAAAGTCGAACGCCAGCTTGAGCCCGACCGCGCCGGAAATGTCGGGCGTGCCGGCCTCGAAACGGTGCGGCGGGTCCTGGAACTCGGTATGCGCCGCGGTCACCTGGGTGATCATGCCGCCGCCGGTCTGCCAGGGCGGCATCGCCGCGAGCAGCTCGTAGCGGCCCCACAGCACGCCGATCCCCGACGGCCCGTAGGCCTTGTGGCCGGAAAAGGCATAGAAGTCGCAGCCGAGTGCGCGCACATCGACCGGCATTCGCGGGATCGCCTGGCAGCCATCGACCAGCACCCGCGCGCCCTTGGCGTGGGCGAGCTGGACGATGCGCTCGACCGGCGTCACCGTGCCGGTGACGTTGGAGACATGGGTCACCGCGACCATCTTGGTGCGCGGGGACAGCATCGCCTCGAACGCCGCGAGGTCGAACCCGCCGCTGGCATCGACCGAGGCGACGCGCAGCTTGGCGCCGGTGCGCTCGCACAGCATCTGCCACGGCACGAAATTCGAATGATGCTCGAGGTCGCTGACGACGATCTCGTCGCCTTCCGTGACGAAGGCCGGGCCCCAGCTCTGCGCGACGAGATTGATGCTCTCGGTGGCGCCGCGGGTGAAGACGATCTCGTTGACGTCGGCGGCATTGAGGAAGGCGCGCGTGGTCTCGCGCGCGTCCTCGAAGGCGTCGGTCGAGCGCTGCGACAGCTGATAGACGCCGCGATGCACATTGGCATAGTCGCGGCGATAGAACTCGGCGACGCCGTCGATCACCGAAGCCGGCTTTTGCGCGCTGGCGCCGGAATCGAGAAACACCAGCCCCGGATTGTGCTGGTAGATCGGGAATTGGCGGCGCAGCTCTCTAGGGTCGAGCGCGGCGCGCGGCCGGGTTCCGGCCAAATCGTTCATGCCACATCCTCCAACCGGGCGAGCCGCTGGCTCAGCCGGCGCAGCAAATGCTCGCGGATTGCCGGGTCGGCGATGCCCTCGACCGGCTCGGCGAGGAACCCTTCGACCAGGATCCGCCGGGCCTCTTCGGTCGGAATGCCGCGGGCGCGCAGGTAAAAGAGCGCCGCCTCGTCCAGCTCGCCGACGCTGGCGCCGTGCGCGCATCTGACGTCGTCGGCGAGGATTTCCAATTCGGGCTTGGTGTCGATCGAGGCGCGGCGGCCGAGGATCAGGTTGCGGCTGGTCTGCCGCGCGTCGGTCTGCTGCGCGCCCTCGCGCACAACGATGCGGCCCTGGAACGCGCCGTGCCCGCGGCCGGCGGCGACGCCCTTGACGAGTTCGCCGGTGGTGCCGCCGGTCGCCGCGTGGTCGATCGCGGTGACGATATTGGCTTCTTCCGTGCCCGACACCAGGAACGCGCCGTCGATCCGGCATTGCGCGCCGTGACCGGCCAGCGTCACCGACGCCTCGTGCCGCACCGTGCCGCCGCCGAACAGCGCGACAAAGCCGTCGAGCGTCGCGCCGGCGCCGAGCGTCGCCGCAACCTCGCCGAGATGCACCGCGGCGGCGCTTTCCTCGACCAGCGCGACCCGGGTCAGCGCGGCGCCGTCGGCAAGCTGCCACACCGCGACGTCGTTGCGCCAATAGCGGCCGTCGTCGCCCCGGGGACCGGCAAAAATCTCCAGCACCGTGGCGCGGGCGCCGGCGCCGAGCCGGATGAGGCTGCGCGTGTGCAGCGAGGCGTCGGCCGCGCCCGAGGCGAGGTGGACGATCTCGATCGGCCGGTCGAGCGCCGCGCCGGGCGCGAGGTCGAGCACGAAGCCGTCGGCGAAGAACGCGGCATTGAGCGCGGCGAATGACTGGTGCACGCCGCCCAACGCAGCGCGCACCAATCCCGGCCGTTCGGCGATCGCCTGCCGGGTCGAGCCGAGCCAGACGCCGCTCGGGAGTGCTGCCGTGGCTGATAAAACAGCAGAAAAACAGCCATCCACCAACACAAGGCGCGCGGCATTATCATCCAGCGCCAAGCCATTCGGGATGCCCATCGGCTGGCCCATCACCGAGGGCAGCAGCGGGTGCGCTTCGAGCCCGCGCAAGTCGAGATAGCGCCAGTTCTCGCTGCGCCGCGACGGAAAGCCGAGCTCGGCGAAGCGGGCGAGGCCCTCTTCGCGCCGCGCCGCCAGCCATTCGGGCTCGCCCGCCGCGCCGGCAAACGCGTCGAGATAGGGGCGCGTTTCGGGCTTCACGGGGAAAGTGGCGAGGGTGGTCATGGCGTCACGCCGCGTCGCCGACCGCGCCGTAGCCGCGGCGTTCCAGCTCGGCGGCGAGGCCCTTGTCGCCGCTCTCGACGATGCGGCCGCCCTGCAGCACATGCACCCGGTCCGGCTCGACGTAATCCAGGAGGCGCTGGTAGTGGGTGATCATCACGATCGCCCGGTCGGGCGCGCGCAGCCCGTTGACGCCGCGCGCGACAAGGCGCAGCGCGTCGATGTCGAGCCCGCTATCGGTCTCGTCGAGGATCGCCAGCTTCGGCTCCAGCATCGCCATCTGGAAGATTTCGTTGCGCTTCTTCTCGCCGCCCGAGAAGCCGACATTGACCGCGCGCTGCATCAGATCTTCACTGATCTCCAGCAGCTTCAGTTTCGCCCGCACCCCGCGCAGGAACTGGCCGGCGTCGAGCTCGGGCTCGCCGCGGTGGCGGCGCGCCGCGTTCAAGGCGGCGCGCAGGAAGTACATGTTGTTCACGCCGGGGATTTCGACCGGGTACTGGAAGGCAAGGAACACGCCCTCGCGTGCCCGCTCGTCGGCCGGCATGTCGAGCAGGTCGCGGCCCTGATAAGCGACGCCGCCCTCGGTGATCTCATAGCCGTCGCGCCCGGCCAGCACCGCGGCAAGCGTCGACTTGCCGGAGCCGTTCGGCCCCATGATCGCATGCACCTCGCCGGCCGCGACCGACAGGTCGATGCCCTTGAGGATTTCGCGTCCATCCTTGAGGCGCGCATGGAGATTGGTGATTTCGAGCATTAATCCAATTCCGTCATTCCGGGGCGCGCCGCAGGCGCGAGCCCGGAACCTATGAACGCCGTCCCATCCCAATTCTCGCGAACGCCGGCGGCTCGTTGCCGCAGGTCCGTGTTCATGGGTTCCGGGTTCGATGCTGCGCATCGCCCCGGAATGACGACGAGAGCAATCATCCGACGCTGCCCTCCAGGCTCACCGCGAGGAGCTTTTGCGCCTCGACCGCGAATTCCATCGGCAGCTCTTTCAACACCTCGCGGCAGAAGCCGTTGACGATCAGCGACAGCGCGTCTTCCTGGCTGAGGCCGCGCGAGCGGCAATAGAACATCTGGTCTTCGCTGATCTTCGAGGTGGTCGCCTCGTGCTCGACCTTGGCCGAGGGGTTGCGCACTTCGATATAGGGCACGGTGTGCGCGCCGCAGCGGTCGCCGATCAATAGCGAGTCGCATTGCGTATAGTTGCGGGCATTCTCGGCGCGCGGCTGCACGCGCACCAAGCCGCGATAGGTGTTCTGCCCGCGCCCCGCCGAGATGCCCTTGGAGATGATCGTGGACGACGAATTCTTGCCGATATGGATCATCTTGGTGCCGGTATCGGCCTGTTGGCGGTTGTTGGTGATCGCCACCGAATAGAATTCGCCGACCGAGTCGTCGCCTTCGAGCACGCAGCTCGGGTATTTCCAGGTGATTGCGGAGCCGGTCTCGACCTGGGTCCACGAGATTTTCGCCCGCGCGCCGCGGCAGGCGCCGCGCTTGGTGACGAAATTGTAGATGCCGCCGCGCCCTTCGGCGTCGCCCGGATACCAGTTCTGCACGGTCGAGTATTTGATCTGCGCGTCTTCGTGCGCGATCAGCTCGACGACCGCGGCGTGAAGCTGGTTCTCGTCGCGCTGCGGCGCGGTGCAGCCTTCGAGATAGCTGACATAGGCGCCCTTGTCGGCGATCAGCAGGGTGCGCTCGAACTGGCCGGATTTCGCCGCGTTGATGCGGAAATAAGTGGAGAGCTCCATCGGGCAGCGCACGCCGGGCGGGATGTAGGCGAAGGACCCGTCGCTGAACACCGCCGAATTAAGCGCGGCGAAGAAATTGTCGTTCTGCGGCACCACGGTGCCGAGATATTTGCGGACCAGCTCGGGATGCTCCCGCACCGCCTCGCCGAACGAGCAGAAGACGATGCCGTGCTTGCTGAGTTCCTCCTTGAAGGTCGTCGCCACCGAGACGCTGTCGAACACCGCGTCGACCGCGACGCCCTGGGGCGCGACCCCGGCCAGCGCCTCGCGCTCGCGCATCGGCACGCCGAGCTTTTCGTACATCGCCAGGAGCTCGGGATCGACCTCGTCCAGTGACTTGGGCGCGTCATCCTTGCTCTTGGGCGCCGACCAGTAGGTCGCGCCCTGATAGTCGATCGGCGCGACGTTGAGCTTGGCCCAGTTGGGCGCCTCCATCTTTTCCCAGGCGCGGAACGCCTGGAGCCGCCAGTCGAGCAGCCACTCGGGCTCGCCCTTCTTGGCCGAGATGAAGCGCACCGTGTCCTCGTCGAGCCCGGGCGGCGCCGATTCGGTCTCGATTTCGGTGACGAAGCCGTATTTGTAGCCCTCGTTGAGGGCGGTGATTTCCGTGACCGGCGCGCTCATCTTGTCGCTCCGTGCGCGGTGAGCGCGGCGGGCGGCAGGAAGGCGTAGGGCGAGATCATCTCGTCGAGCGTCACCGCCTGCAGCGCCTCGCCGACCGCGCGGTTGATCGCCGCCCAGTGCGGCCGGGTCGGGCAGTATTGCGTGTGCGCGCACTCGTCGACATGCACCGAACATTGCGTCAGGCCGATATCGCCGTCGATCGCCGCGACCACCTCGGCGATCGAGATCGCCGCCGCCGGACGCGCCAGGCGGTAGCCGCCGGCGGCACCGCGGGTCGCCGTGACCACCCCGGCATGAGCGAGCGCCTTCAACAGCTTGGCGACCGTCGCCAAAGGCAGCCGCGTCGCCGCGGCGACCGAGGCGGCGTTCTCCTGCCGGTCGGGCACCAGCACGAGATGGGTCGCGACGATAACGCCGTAATCGGCGAGCTTGGAGAGAATGATCATGGTTGTCCCGGCCCGGGGATAATAGAGGGGATAATTCGTACTAATTTGGTACGCGATACATCGTCGCTCGACAACCCCGAATCAAGGGAAAATCCGCCGAAGCGGGAATTCCGCCCGCGCGCGACGTTACCGGACGGCTTGACCAGGCGGCTCGGCCGCCCCGGATCGGGCTTCTAATACCCGCCGAGCGCGCCGAAATGGAAATTGATCCCCAGCCGCAAGATCGCGCCGTGAAACCCGAAGGTCTTCAGATTGTTGAAATTCGTGGCGACGTTGGTTTGCGGCAATGCCTTCGTCTGCACGTCACCGAGGTCGTAATAAAGCCCTTCGAGCTTGGCCGATAGCGGCAGGTCGCCGGGCAGCATCAGCTCGACGCCGCCGCCGACGGTCGGCCCGGTGAGGGTCGTTGTGACCGAAGCGACATAGCCTGGCGTGCTGCCGAAGAACTCGGTCTGCGAGCCGGTCGCGCTGCCCACCGCCATGCCGGCGGTGCCGTAAATCAGGAACTGATCGACCGGCACGCCGGCGCGGGCGCGGATCGTTCCGAGCCAGTTGACGCTCTGATGCGCGGTATAGCTGCAGTTATTGCAGGGATCGAGCGGAAAATTCACGGTTTGGAAGGGGCCGGCAACATTCTGCGTCGCGCTGAGGTCAGCCCCCTGCAGATCGGCTTCGACGCCCACCACCAGCGGCCAGGCGCCGAGATTGAGGCCGCCGAGATTGAGGTCGAGCGGCTGCATGTAGCCGACCTGGCCGCCGCCGATGAAACCGCTGCTGCTCAGCGCCGAGCTAGGGATGCTCTGGCAGCCCGAATTGGTGTTGGTTTGGGTATTGATGCAGGATTCCTCGCCGCCGCCGCGCGTCGTGCCGTAACCGATATTGACGCCGCCGTAGACCCCGGTCCACGGCACCGTGCTGGCGGCGCCGAACGCCGGGGGCGGCGGTGAATTCGCCTGCGCGCGGTCGATAATGTCGCCGCCGCCCGGCGCGAAGCTGGCGGGCGCCGAGGGCACGATCGCCGCACCGATCGGCGCGAGCGGCGGAGCCGGTCGCGTCGCGAGCGGCATGGGACCTGGCGCGGGCTGCGCAATGAGCTGCGTCGGCGCCGGCGCGGCGATGGGCGTTGGCGCAGGGGCCGGCGGGGGCACGAGCGGAGCCGGGGCGGCGACGGGCGCGGGCGGTGGTTGCGGCGCGGCCGCGGCGGGTGGCCCATCGGGATAGAGAATGCGGTCGACAATGTCGCCATTTCCCGAAATGTCGACAGTTCCCGAGCCGGCCCATGCCGGGATTGCAGTAACCAGGGCGACCGCCGCAATGATGCCGAGAAACCGGGCCGCCATGGCTTGCCTACGCACAATAAAAAACCGCGCGGATTCTATCGCCGCGGTGCGGCCCCTCCCGGCGATGGCCGCTAAGTTCGCGGAAAGGCTCACGCATGGCGCGAGCGGACGACGTCGCAGAGCACCACGGCACGCGAATCGCCACCGGGCGAGCGTGTCCCGCAGGGCCGCGCTTGTGGCTCGCGCAGATCGTGACCATCTGCTTGAGGCGATTGGGGAATGACCCGAGTGCGCCAAGATGAAACTGCTCGTCGTCGAAGACGATCGCGAGGCCGCCGCCTATCTCGTCAAGGGCCTCAGCGAAAGCGGCTATACCGTCGATCAATCGGGCGACGGCCGCGAGGGGCTGTTCCTCGCCAGCTCGGGCAGCTACGCCGCGATCATCCTCGACCGCATGCTGCCGGGGATGGACGGGCTGGCGGTGCTCGGCGCGCTGCGCGCCGCCGCGATCGGCACGCCGTCATTGATCCTCTCGGCGCTGGGCAGCGTCGACGACCGGGTCAAGGGGCTCCGCGCCGGCGGCGACGACTATCTCGTCAAGCCCTTCGCCTTCAGCGAGCTGTTGGCGCGGGTCGAGGCGCTGTTGCGGCGCGGCGCGGCGGCGACCGCCACCACCAAGCTGCGCGTCGCCGATCTCGAACTCGACCTGTTGACCCGCTCGGTCAAGCGCGGCGACACCGCGATCGACCTCTTGCCGCGCGAGTTTCAGCTCCTCGAATATTTGATGCGCAACGCCGGCCATGTGGTGACGCGCACGATGCTGCTGGAGCACGTCTGGGACTATCATTTCGACCCGCAGACCAATGTCATCGACGTGCATGTCAGCCGCCTGCGGCAAAAGATCGACCGCAATTTCGAGCGGCCGCTGGTCCACACGGTGCGCGGCGCCGGCTATTGCCTGCGCGCGGCTGATTGAGACGATGCGGCGCCTGCTCGGGCAGATCCGGCGGCTGGTAAAGACGCACGCCTTTCGCCTGGCGAGCCTCTATTTCGCGGTATTCGCGGTTTCGGTGTTCGGCGTGCTGCTGTCCGTCTATTGGATGAGCGCCGATTTCGTCGAGCGCCAGACCCAGGCGACGCTCGACGCCGAGATCGCCGGGCTCGCCGAGCAATACGCGCAGCGCGGGCTTTCCGGCCTCATCCAGATCGTCGCCGCGCGCGCCGCCGGCGATCGCGGCGACGGGATGCTCTATCTCGTCACCAATGCCGACGGCCACCCGCTCGCCGGCAACATCACCGGCTGGCCGCAAGGGACACCGGTCGCGCCCGGGCCGGTCGCGTTCAATGTCGAGATGAAGGTCAAGGGCCGAACCCAGATGCGCCCGGCGCAAGGCGCGCTGATCGTCATCCCCGACGGCTATCGCCTGCTGGTGGCGCGCGACATCAGCGACGCCGCGCTCTATCGCGAGCGGATCAAGGAGACACTGCTGTGGTCGGGCCTTGTCGCGCTGATCGCCGGCCTCATCGGCGGCGCGGTGATGAGCCGCAACCTGTTGCGCCGCGTCGAGCAGGTCAACCGCACCGCCGAGCGGGTAATGGGCGGCAACCTCTCCGACCGCGTGCCGCGCAAGGGCACCGGCGACGAGTTCGACCAGCTTGCCGCCAACCTCAACAACATGCTGGACCAGATCGAGCGCCTGATGGCGGGGATGCGCGAGGTGTCCGACAATATCGCGCACGATCTGCGCACGCCGCTGGCGCGGCTGCGCGCACGGCTCGAGCTGAGCCTCATCGGGAACAGGGATAACGACGAGCCGGAAGACGGCGCGCAGAGCACGGCGGTGCGCGCGGCGATCGACGAGGCCGACCGGCTGCTCGCGACGTTCAACGCGCTGCTCAACATCGCCGAAGCGGAATCGGGGACGCGGCGCGGCGCCGCCGAGCCGCTCGACCTGGCGCAGACCGCGCGCGCCGCCGCCGAGCTTTACGAGCCGGTGGCCGAGGAACAAGGCTGCGCGCTGACGCTCGACGTCGAGCCGGGGATCATGATCCGCGGCGACCGGCATCTGCTGTCGCAGGCGGTCGCCAATCTGCTCGACAACGCGCTCAAATATGGCGGCGGCGAGGTGCGGCTGTCGGCGCATCAGGCGGACGGGCGCGCCGCGCTCGAAGTCTGCGACAGCGGCCCTGGCATCCCCGAGGCCGAGCGCGAAGCGGTGTTCGACCGCTTCGTGCGTCTCGAACCCTCGCGCAGCACGCCCGGCAACGGGCTCGGCCTCAGCCTGGTGCGCGCGGTCGCGCGGCTGCACAACGGCACCGTGGCGCTCGGCGAGGTTTATCCAGGGGATGGGCAGCCGGGGCTCAAGGTACGGCTGGAGTTTGCGGCGCTTTAGGACGTCGCGCAGCGACGACCCCGGAACCCATGCACACGGACGATGCTTCGAGGCGATGCGCGGCGCTTCCGACCCGAAAACCAGATTTTCAACCTCGCCGAGCGGCAGCGGAAATCCACTGTGATATGAAAAATAGGCGGAAGAGGCATCCGGTCAATGCCTAGGAAATCTGCGGACTTTAGCCGCCTTTGATGGTCTAGTGTGTCAATGCGTATGCCTTTTTTCCTGCGGAAATCATCACGGCGCCGCGGAAGGTTGAAAGAGCTGGCGGATATTGACAGATCGTACATCCGATCCTATGTACTGTGCGGGTCATTCAGCGTCAAAAGCGTCGTCCAAGTCTTCAACGTCACAAGCGAGCCAGGCCCAAACCCCCGCAATGCGCGCGGCTGGGCTGGTGATCGCTGTTTGCGCTCAAAGACCCTTCCGCGCCTCCGACCTGGAGACGCGCCATGTCCGCTACCCTCTCTCTCCCCGCTGTTCCCCGGATCGCCTACACCATCGCCGAGGCATGCCAATCGGGGCTTTTCAAGAAATCCCG
>DASZLY010000241.1:0-13717 GCA_035552135.1 Allostellaceae bacterium
GCATGGTTTCCCGCCGGCACGGTGCTGCTCTGCGTCGTCGATCCCGGCGTCGGCAGCACCCGTCGCGCGGTCGTCGCCGAGGCCGGCGAGCGGCTTTATGTCGGACCGGATAACGGGCTCTTCGACATCGCGATGCGCCGGACGTCCGGCGCGCGGCTATGGGAGATTACCTGGCAGCCGGGCGAGTTGTCGGCGAGCTTTCATGGCCGCGACCTGTTCGCGCCCGTCGCCGCGCGGCTGGCGCGCGGCGAGGCAATCGCGTCGCTGGCGCAACCCGCGGACGATGAGCGGGCGACGCGAGGCTGGCCCGACGATCTCGCCGAAATCGTCTATCTCGACCATTACGGCAACGCGATGACCGGGCTGCGCGGCGCGCTGCTGCCGCCCGGCGCACGACTCGCCGCCGGCGGGCGCACGCTCAGCCACGCGGCGACATTCTCGGCGGTGCGGACGGGCGAGGCATTCTGGTACGTCAATTCGAACGGGCTCGCCGAGATCGCGGTCAATGGCGGGCGCGCCGGCGAGGCGCTCGGCCTCGCTATCGGCAGCACGATCCGGGTCGAGGATTAGCTGCTGGCGTACTCGGTGATGATGCGATTGAATTCGTCCGCCGCCTCGAACTGCACCCAATGCCCGGCGCCGGGTACCACGGTGAATCGCGCGCCCGGCTGGATGCTTTGCAGCAGGCGCTTGCGCTCGGCGACCTGCGGATAGGCGGTCGCGTCGCGCTCGCCCCAAATGCCGTCGAGCCGTGCGGTGATCTTGGGCAGCGCCTCGATCAGCGCGCCGGAACGCGAGAAGCGGCGGCTGCGCATCCGCGCGCGCGCATGGTTGGTTTTCTGCAGCCACAGCGCCAGTTCGTCGATCTTGGCCGGGTCGTGGATCATCAGCTGGTTGAGGTTGTAGCGATGCGTCGCGAATTCCTGCTCTTCGCCCGCATCGGGGGCGACACGCTCCAGCGGCGTCGGCGACCGTTCGAGGCCGAGCCCATTCGAGCCGACCACGGTGAACGCCTTCAGCCGGTCGCCGAGCTGCGCCGCGGCGACCCCGCCGATCACCCCGCCGAACGAGAACCCCGCCATATGCGGCCGCTCGCCCCCCGGGGACACGACATCACGCAGCACCATGTCGAGCCCGCCGACGACGATCGCGGCGAGCCCCTCGGCGGACCACGGCTCGGGTGGCGTCGCCGATTCGCCGAGCCCCGGCAGATCGGGCGCGATCACCGTAAAGCGGCGCGACAGCACCGGCACATTGCGGATCCAATGCATCCACGAGCCGTAGCCGCCATGCAGCAGGACCAGCGGCGGGCCGCTGCCCCACACGTGCCAAACCAGGGAACCGTCGCCGCAGGGCGTCTCGACGCGGGTCGCCTCGGCCGCTATGGCCGCGACATGCGCCTTGGTGCTTTCGCTGATGATTGTCACGTCCGCCCTCGCCCCGCTTTTCGTTGCCGACGCTGATAGCCGCTTTCGCCGGCCTGCGACAAGCGCGCGATGCGGCCGTCAGTTATGACAATCGAGGTTGCGTCCGGCGATCGTGCAGCGCGCCAGCACCGTCTTGTCGTCGGGGGCGTAGAGCGTCCCGTTCCAGCCGCTGTCGCCGCGCTCGAGCACGAAGAAGCCGAAGCGTTCGAGCGCGAAACCTTTCGCGGTCTTCATGCCGTCGATCTCGGCGGCGGCGAGCGGCGTATTGGCGAGGTCGAGCATCGTGTCGCCGCTGTCGCCGACGATCAGCTGCGCGGGCCGCGCCGGGCCGAAGGAGTAGCTGGTGAAATCGTGCAGATGGCCCGACAGCACGAGATCGAGCCCGGCCGGCACATGGCCCTTGATCGCCGCCTGCATCGTCTGGTTGACGGTCTTGCCGGCGAGATTGCCCTGCGCCTGCGCCCAGAGCGGCCGGTGCATCACCAGCCAGGAATGCAGCGGCGCGTTGGCGAGGAGCTTCACCAGTTGCGCCGCATACGCCATGACCTTTGCCGGATCCGCCTTGAGATCGTCGGCATCGGCATCGTCGAACACCAGGAGATCGAGGCCGCCGAGTGGTAGCCGGTAAGGCGGCGAGGTTTCGGTGCATTCGGTCAGATCGGCGCGCGGATCGAGCAGCCGCATCCAGCCTCTGCCGCCGCGCTTGCAGAGCTCGTGATTGCCGCGCACCGCGACCAGCGGCGCGGCCGCCAGCAGCGGTGCCGCGGGGGTGAAGAAATCGGTGTTCCAGGCACCCCAATTGTCGCCATGCGGGCTGTCGGCGCAGCCTTTGTTGCCCGGCGGGCAGGCGTCCTCGCGGTAGTAGTAGTCGCCGACATGGATCACCAGGTCGGGCTTCTGCGCGGCGGCATCCTTGGCGATCGTCGGAAACGGCCATTGCTTGGAGTCGTTGCAGTCCTGCGCCGCCTTGCCCTCGATCCGGCAGCCGGTATCGCCGATGACGACGATGCGGTTGATCGCGGCAGGCAGCGCCGGCACCGCCTCGCCCCCGACCGACAGCTTCTTGGTCGCCAGCGGAACGCTCGCGCTGCAGATTGTGATTGGGAAATCGCCATCCGCCGCGCCGCGCTGGCGCGACTGCACGCTATTGCCGTCGGCCAGCACCGCCGGGCAGGCGGTGACACCCGAGCCGACGACGACCCGCACCTGCAAATCATTGTTCTCGCCGAGCTCGACCCACGGCCCGGCCAGCGTCTGCACCGGCGGCGCGGCCAACGCCAGCGACGCGACGCAAGCCGCAATCAATCCGCAGACCGAGCCGATCAGGCTTCTCATGTCGCCGCCTGCCCTACGCGTTCGCCCGGCGGATCTTCGCCGTCACCGCGGCACCGCCCGGCTGCGCGATCTTGCCGAGCGCCGCGGTCAGCGCATCGCTGGGCCACGCCGCGCCGGCCGCCTCTTCATAAGCGCGGCAGGCCTGGAGCACGCCGAGATCGTCGTAGAGCGGCCCGGTCACCATCAGCCCGATCGGCAGGCCGCCGGCCATGCCGCAGGGGACCGAGGCGGAGGGGTTGCGCGTCAGGTTGAAGGCCCAGGTATAGGTCAGCCAGTCGCGGTAATTGCTCGGATCGGGCTGGCCGTCGTCGCGCGGCTCGGCATAGGCGGCGGTGATCGGCATGGTCGGCGACAAGAGGATGTCGTAGCGCTCGAAGAACTGCCGGATCTGCGCGCCGAGCACCGCGCGATTACCGAGCGCCTCGACGAACTGCTCCTGGGTCACCGCCTCGCCGGCACGGCAGGTCGCGACGAGGCCGGGGTCCATCACCGCGATCTTCTCCGGCGTCATCGAGCGGATCAGCGCCCAGAACCCGGCCAGCGCCAGCGTCTGGAAGATCGGCAGCGGCGATTCCGCAAACGGGTCGGCGCGCTCGACGATCGCGCCTGCCTTCGCGAAAATCTCGGCCGCAGCCTCGACCGCCGCGCGCACCGCCGGCGCCGGCTCGGCATAGCCGAGCGTCGGCGACAGCGCGACGCGCTTGCCCTTCAGCGAACCCTCAGCCACGCGCTCGCGATAGGCGATGCCGTCATCGGGCAGGCTGTACCAGTCGCGCGCGTCGGGCCCTTTCATCGCGTCGAGCATCAGCGCCGCGTCGGCGACGCTGCGCGACATCGGCCCGACATGCGACACGTCGCCGAACGCCGAGGGCGGGTAAAGCGCGACCCGCCCGAAGGTCGGCTTCAGCCCGAATACGCCGCTGAACGCGGCCGGAATGCGGATAGACCCGCCCGCATCGGTGCCGAGGGCGAGCGGGCAGATGCCCGCGGCGAGCGCCGCGGCGCTGCCGCCGCTCGACCCGCCGGGCGAACGCTCCACGTTCCACGGGTTGCGGGTGACGCCGCTGAGCGGCGAATCCGTCGTCGGCTTCCAGCCGAACTCGGGCGTCGTCGTCTTGCCGAGAAAAATCGCGTTCGCGCGCCGCAAACCTTCGACCGATGGTGCATCCTCGGTCCAGGGCTGCTTCGGATCGATCGTCTTCGAGCCGACAAGGCGCGGCCAGCCGCGGGTCAGCTGCGTGTCCTTGATCGCGACCGGCACGCCGTCGAGCAGACCGTCCGGCTGCCCCTTCGCCCAGCGCGCCTCTGACGCGCGCGCCGCGGCGAGCGCACCCTCCGGGTCGTAGAGTACAAAGGCGTTGAGCGTGCCCTCATAGGCTACGAGCCGGCGCAACGCGGTCTCGACGACCGCGACCGGCGACAGCGTCTTGGCGCGATAGCATTTCAGCAGCTCGGTCGCCGGCAGAAAGGCGATTTCGTCCGACATGGCAGCCTCTCAGGTGTTCAGCACGATATTGCGCAGCGCCTCGCCGCGCACGAAGCGATCGATATTCGCGGCAATTCCACCGAGACGCCGGCTGCGCGCACCGTCGGTCGCGCTCGAGCAATGCGGCGTCATCAGCACGTTCGGCAACTCGTGAAACGCGAAATTGGACGGCCGCGCGTTCGGCTCCGCCGGCGTCGGATAGCGCCACCACACATCGATCGCCGCGCCGCCGATCTTCTCGTTCTTGAGTGCGGTGTAGAGCGCCTCCTCGTCGACGATCAGGGCGCGGCCGATATTGATGAGCTGCGCGGTCGGCTTCATCAGCGCGAGACGCTCGGCGTTGATGAGGCCGCGCGTCTCGGGTCCAAGCCCGGCGGCGACGATCACGACGTCGCAGCGCGGCAACATGCGGTCGAGCTCGTCGAGCGGGTAGATTTGCACGGCATCGCCCTTGTCCGCGACCGGGCTGCGATTGGCGGCGATCACCTCGCAGCCGAACGCCGCGGCGCGTTTCGCGACCTCGCGGCCGATCTTGCCGTAACCGACGATCCCCACGGTCTTGCCGAGCAGCTCGCCGTGCAACGGCCCGCCGCCGGCGCCGCCGCCCGACCATGACCCCTCGCGGCGGAACGCCGTCGCGATGTCGATCAGGCGATGGCTCAGCGCCAGCATCGTCATCAGGCAATATTCGGCGATCGCCTGCTCGTGGCCGTCGACATTGCACACCGTGACCCCGCCCGGCAGCGATGGCACGTCGATCAGATCGAGCCCGGCCGCCGGCGATTGCAGGAACTTGAGGCGCGGCGCCTCGGGGAAGTCCGTCTTCCAGATATGGCTGACGACGATTTCCGCCTCGGCCAAGGCCGGAATAAGGCGCTGGCTGTCGCCGATATCGAACAGGACGGTCGGCTCGATCTTCTCCGTGACCTTGCCCAGGATGGCCTGGGCGACCTCGGGCCGCGCGCCGAAATTGCCGACAAACGAAACTTTCATTGATAATCCTCAGACGGTGGTAACCAGGTTGATGAGGCTGTCGCCGCGCGCGAAACGATTGATGTTGTCGGCGATCTCGTCCCAGCGGCGGCGCACCATGCCGCCGGTCCAGCCGGAATTATGCGGCGTGACGATGACATTGGGGAGTTCGTGGAACGGGTGGCGCGAGCCGCGCCGGTTGGGCTCGTTGGGGCTCGGATACTGCCACCAGACATCGATCGCCGCGCCGCCGAGCCGGCTCTCGGCAAGCGCCGCGAAGAGCGGGTCTTCGTCGATCACCTGGCCGCGCGCGATGTTGATGAGGAACGCGCCAGGCTTCATCAGCGACAGGCGCCTCCTGTCGAGGAGCCCGGTCGTCTCGGGCCCGAGCGCGGTACAGATCGCCACCGTGTCGCACAGCGGCAGCATCTCGTCGAGCGCGGCGAGCGGATAGACGCGCTCGACCCCCGGCTCGGCGGCGCGCGGGCTGCGATTGGCGGCGAGGATGCGGCAGCCGAACGGCGCCGCCCGCCGCGCCACCTCGCGCCCGACCCGGCCATAGCCGACAATGCCGAGCGTCGAGCCGCGCACCTCGCCATGCGGCTTGCCGCTTTGCACCCAGCTCGTCGCCCAGCTGCCGCGCTCGCGGAACTCGCCGGAAATCTGCAAGAAGCGGTGGTGCAGCGCCAGCATCGCCATCACCACGTATTCGGCAATCGCGGTCTCGTGACCGAAGGAATTGCAGACCGCGCAGCCCTTCGGCAGCGAGGCCATGTCGAACAGCTCAACCCCGGTCGCCACCGACTGCACCAGGCGGAAGTTCGGCGCCGGCGGGAAATCAGCGAGCCACCGATTGCTGACGAGGATATCGGCAGCTTCCGCCGCCGCGGGCAGCAGCGCGCGATCGACCGGGTCGTCGATCACCTGGCACTCGAGCGCCGCGGTCAGCTCGTCCTTGATGCCGGCATAGGTATCGGCGGCGACATTGCCGAGGAACAGCGCCTTCATGGCGTCACCGCGTGCTTCTCGAGAAAATCCCCGCGCACGGTGATGTCGCGCGGGTCTTCGCCTTTCAGGAGCGGGCCGAACTCGTCATTGATCAGCGTCGTCAGCGCCTGGTTCTGCGCCATGCCGCCGACCTGCGCCTTGGCCTCGCCCCAGCCGGTGAGACCGCATTCGGTCTCGATCCGCACGATCGTCCCGTCGAACGACAAAGTCTTGCCGAAATCGCTGGTATGCTGGCGCGCCGGCGGGATCGGGATGTGCACCCAATGCGCCGCGACCGATTTGATTTTCATCGCCGTTTCCGCTACCCCGACTCTCGCGGCCAGTCTCTCGCGGTTTTGCGAGCCTGGCTACAAGAGGATGCCATATGAAGCGGATTGTTGTGCTGGGCGCCGGGTTCGCCGGGCTGATCGCCGCGGTCGGCGCCGCGCGCAAGCTCGCCGAGCTGAGCATCGCCAAATCGGACGTCGCGGTCACGATCGTCAACCGCGACCGCTGGCATGCGATCCGCGTGCGCAATTACGAGACCGACCTCAGCGATGTGCGCGTGCCGCTCGACGATGTGATGGCGCCGATCGGCGTCGATGTGGCGATCGGCGAGGCGAGCGCGATCGATCCTGTCCGCCACGAGGTCGCCTTCACCGACGGACGCACCCTGCCCTATGACCGGCTGGTCTTCGCGCTCGGCAGCGAGCTGGTGCGCCCGGCGATCCCCGGCCTTGCCGAGCACGGCTTCGACATCGACACCTACGACGCGGCGGCGAAGCTTGCCGTACATCTCGACGCGCTGCCCGCCCGGCCGGACGCGCCCGGCGGCTTCACCGCGTTGGTGGTCGGTGGCGGCCTCACCGGGGTCGAGATGGCCGCGGAGCTCGCGACCCGGCTGCGCGCGCTGTCCGGCGGCGCGGCGGCCCGGGTTATCGTCGCCGATCGCGCACCGCGCATCGGCTCGAACATGGGCGAGGCCGCCTGCGCGGTGATCGACGAGGCGCTCGCCGCGCTCGGGGTCGAGAGCCGGCCCGGCGTGACGATCGCCGCGGTCGATGCCGGCGGCGTCAGGCTGAGCTCGGGCGAGGACATCGCCGCGGCGACGGTCATCTGGTGCGCCGGGATGCGTGCTCATCCGCTCGCGGCCTCGTTTCCCGGCCCGCGTGACCGGTTCGGCCGCGTCGCAGTCGACCGCTTTCTCAAGGTCGAGGGCACGGGCGACGTGTTCGCCGCCGGCGATGTCGCGGCGGCTTTGCTCGACGGCGAGCATTATTCCGTAATGTCGTGCCAGCATGCCCGCCCGATGGGCCGCATCGCCGGGCACAACGCGGTGTGCGACCTGGTCGGCGCGGCGCCAATCCCGCTCGAAATCGGCTATTACGTGACCTGCCTCGATCTCGGCGCCTGGGGTGCGGTCTACTGCCAGGGCTGGGACCGCCAGGTCGCCGTCACCGGCGCCGCCGCCAAGGACACCAAGCGCACGATCAACTGCCAGCGCATCTATCCGCCGCGCTCGCGCGACGCCGCGGAAATCCTCGCCTCCGGCGCGCCCGTCACCCAGGCCCCGCCGCGGCAATAGCTCAGGGGCAATGGCGGAGGATTTCCTCCTCCCACAAATCGAGCTGGCCGAGATCGTAATCGAGCGGCGAATGTGAAGCTCGGCAGCATCAACCCGAAGCGCATCGCTACTCCCCGTTGTCATTCCGGGCGAAGCAAAGCAATCTCGTCGCCAGGAACCCTGGCGCGCCGAGATCGCTTCGGCGCGACGCGGCTCGCAATAACGACATGCACGAGGAGACCGGCGAATGACCGAATTCCACTACGACCACGTGCATCTGCGCAGCCCCGACCCCGAGGCGACCGCCGCGTGGTATCGCAAGATGTTCGGCGCCGAAATCATTCATTCGGTGATGTCGAACGGCATCGAGCGCACCGACATCAAGCTCGCCGGCGTCAACCATTTCATCGCCAAGGTGCCGGGCAGCGCCGATCTCGCCGAGAAGCCGGAGACCAGCTTTGTCGGGCTCGACCATATCGGCTTGCGGGTCAACGATATCGATGCGGTGTGCGCGGAGCTGAAGGCGAAGGGCGCCGAGTTCACCATCGAGCCCAAGACGATCCGCGCCGGCGTGCGCATCGCCTTTGTGCGCGGGCCGCAAAACGTGCTGATCGAGCTGTTGGATCGCGATGTGGGGTAAGCCCGGGACACGGTACATGTCGTTCCGGCGAAGCCGGAACCCAGTTGCCCGCACCCGAAACTGCCGAAGGGTGATCCCGGCCTGCGCCGGGACGACGCTCCGAGGCTACGCCGCCTCTTCCTCGTCTTCGCGCTCGGGTACCGGGCCGGAATCCTGCCCCTTGGCGGAGACGTCGCGGTCGACCAGCTCGATCAACGCCATCGGCGCGTTGTCGCCGTAGCGATACCCGGCCTTGATGATCCGGGTGTAGCCGCCGGGCCGAGTCTTGTAGCGCTCGGCCAGCGTCGTCAGCAGCTTGTCGGCGAGCTTCCTGTCCTGCAGCGTGGCGATCGCCTGGCGGCGGACATGCAGCCCGCCGCGCCGGCCCATCGTGATCAGCTTCTCGACGATCGGCCGCAAATCCTTGGCCTTGGGCAGCGTCGTCTTGATCTGCTCGTGCTTGATCAGCGCGGCGGCGAGGTTCTCGAACATCGCCTTGCGGTGGGCGGAACGGCGGCTGAAGCCGCGTCCGTGCATGCCATGGCGCATGTCCCTGCCTCTCCCCTATTTCCCGAAGCCGGCCTTAATACGGCTCGTCGATGCGCTTGGCCAGATCCTCGATGTTCTCGGGCGGCCAGTTCTGGATCTCCATCCCCAGATGGAGTCCCATATTCGCCAGCACTTCCTTGATCTCGTTCAAGGATTTGCGGCCGAAATTCGGCGTGCGGAGCATCTCGGCCTCGGTCTTCTGCACTAGATCGCCGATATAGACGATGTTGTCGTTCTTGAGGCAGTTGGCCGACCGCACCGACAATTCGAGTTCGTCGACCTTGCGCAGCAGGTTCTTGTTGATGAGCGGCTCGCCGCTCACTTCCTTCTCGACCGTGCCGCGCGGCTCCTCGAAGTTGATGAAGAGCTGCAGCTGGTCCTGGAGGATGCGCGCGGCCAGCGCCACCGCGTCCTCGGGGGTCACCGCGCCGTTGGTCTCGACGCGCATCGACAGGCTGTCATAGTCGGTCACCTGCCCGACGCGGGTGTTTTCGACCCGGTACGACACCTTGCGCACCGGACTGAACAGCGCATCGACCGGGATGAGGCCGATCGGTGCGTCCTCCGGACGGTTCGCGGTCGCCGGGACGTAGCCCTTGCCGTTCTCAACGGTCAGCTCCATCGAGATGCGCGCGCCGTTATCGAGCGTGCAGATCACCAGATCCGGGTTGAGGATGTCGATGCCGTGGCCGGCCTCGATCGCGCCGGCACGGACCTCGCCGGGGCCGTTGGCGCGCAGCCGCATCCGCTTTGGCCCGTCGCCATCCATGCGCAGCCCGATGCTCTTGACGTTGAGGACGATGTCGGTCACGTCCTCGAGCACGCCGGGGATCGACGAGAATTCGTGCAGCACGCCCTCGATCTGCATCGACGTCACCGCCGCGCCCTGCAGCGACGACAGGAGCACGCGGCGCAGCGCATTGCCGAGGGTCAGCCCGAAGCCGCGCTCAAGCGGCTCGGCCACCACCGTAGCAGCCCGCGCGGCATCCTCACCCGGCGCGACCGCGAGCGATTTCGGCTTGATCAGCGTCTGCCAATTGCGTTGAATCACAAAGACATCGGTCATTGAGCGCAGTTCCTATCGGCAACCCGAGCCGGCAAGGCGCCGGCAATTCTTGCATCGTGCGGCGGCCGCCAAGCAGCCGCGCGGCGTCTGGTCTGGTCAGACCCGGCGCCGTTTGGGCGGACGGCAGCCGTTATGCGGGATCGGCGTGACGTCACGAATAGAAGTGATAGCAAAACCAACGCTTTGCAAGGCTCGCAGGGCAGACTCGCGTCCCGAGCCGGGCCCCTTGACTTCGATGTCGAGGGTGCGCATGCCGTGCTCCATCGCCTTGCGGCCGGCATCCTCGGCGGCCATCTGCGCCGCGTACGGGGTCGATTTGCGTGAGCCCTTGAAACCCTGGCTGCCCGATGACGACCACGCGATCGCATTACCCTGCGCATCGGTGATCGTAATCATCGTGTTGTTGAATGTCGCGTTCACATGCGCCGTGCCCGACGTGATGTTCTTGCGCTCGCGACGCCGCAACCGCGGCGCCGCCGCCGTGCTTCTAGCCATTTAGCCGTTCCGCCGTTGGAGAAAGCTGATCAAACGCGCGCTACTTCTTCTTACCGGCGATCGGCCGGGCCGGGCCCTTGCGCGTACGCGCATTGGTATGCGTGCGCTGGCCACGCACCGGCAGCCCCTTGCGGTGGCGCAACCCCCGATAGCAGCCGAGATCCATCAGCCGCTTCACGTTCATCGCCACGGTGCGGCGCAGATCGCCCTCGACGGTATATTCGCGGTCGATCAGCTCGCGGACGCGGAGCACCTCGTCATCGGTCATGTCGTTCGCCCGCCGATCAAGCGGGATACCGACCTTGTTGCAGATTTCGAGGGCCTTGGTGCGACCGATGCCGTGAATATAGGTCAGGGCGATCGGCACGCGCTTCTGGTTGGGGATATTTACGCCGGCAATTCGCGCCACCTGCGCATCTCCTCGGCTACGGACATAGGGAGTGGGCGTGGGATCGCTCCCACGCGAACGCGCGATTATACGGATCGGCGCTCAGGCGTCAATCGGCCTCGAGCACTCGATCAGCGCGAAATGATGCGCTCAATGTCGCGGGTCACCGCGTCCATCTCGGCCATGCCGTCCACCGTCTCGAGTACGCCGCGGCTGCGGTAGTACGGAAGGATCGGCGCCGTCTCGTTGCGGTAGACCTCGAAGCGCTTCTGCACCGCCTCCGGCCGGTCGTCGGGGCGCCGGACGAACTCGGTCGCGCCGCAGAAATCGCATGCGCCGTCCGTTTTCGGGCGGTTGTTGTCGTCATGGTAGCTGGCGCCGCATTTGCGGCAGGTGAACCGCCCGGCGAGGCGACCGACCAATGTGGCCTCGTCGACCTCCATCAGGATCACATGGTCGAGCTTCAGCCCGTGGCGGCCCAGCATCGCGTCGAGCGCCTCGGCCTGCGGCACGTTACGCGGAAACCCGTCGAGGATGACGCCTCTTTTGGCTTCGGGCGCGGTGATCCGCGACTCGATGAGCTCGATGACGATGTCGTCGGAGACCAGCGCGCCCGAATCCATGATCGCCCTGATGCGGCGCCCCAGCTCACTGCCCGAAGCGGTCGCGGCGCGCAGCATGTCGCCGGTCGCAAGCTGAACGAGCCCGTGCGCCTGTTCGAGGCGCTTGGCCTGCGTTCCCTTGCCGGCGCCTGGCGGCCCCAGCAGGATCACATTCATCCCCGGCGTCCCCTCAGCCGCGACTTCTTGATCAGCCCCTCGTATTGATGCGCGAGGAGATGCGAGTGGATCTGCGCGACCGTGTCCATTGTAACGCTAACGACGATCAAGAGGCTCGTGCCGCCGAAATAGAACGGCACCGAGTACTGCGAAATGAGGATCTCGGGCAGGATGCACACCGCCGCGAGATAGCCCGCGCCGACCACGGTCAGCCGCGTCAGCACGTAGTCGAGATGGTCGGCGGTGTTCTTGCCCGGCCGGATACCCGGGATGAACCCGCCATATTTCCGCAGATTGTCGGCGGTCTCGGTCGGGTTGAAGACGATCGCCGTGTAGAAGAAGCAGAAGAACACGATGAGCCCGATATAGAGCAGCATATAGGCCGGGCGGCCGTGGCCGAGATAGGCGGTGATCGTGCCGAGCCAGCCGAAATCCTGGCCGCCGACCTGCTGAAAGGACGAGATCGTCGCCGGCAGCAGCAGCAGCGACGAGGCGAAGATCGGCGGGATCACGCCCGAGGTGTTGAGCTTTAGCGGCAGATGCGAGGCTTCGCCGCCGAACATGCGGTTGCCGACCTGGCGCTTGGGGTATTGCACGAGGATGCGGCGCTGGGCTCGCTCCATGAAGACGATGAACGCGACGACGCCGACCGACATCAGCAGGAAGAGGATGATGAACACCGGCGACAGCGCGCCGGTGCGGCCGAGCTCGAGGGTCGCGGCAAGCGCATGCGGCAGGTTGGCGACGATCCCCGACATAATGATGAGCGAGATGCCGTTGCCGACACCGCGCGCGGTGATCTGTTCGCCAAGCCACATCAGGAAGACCGTGCCGCCGACCAGCGTCACCACCGTCACCAGGCGGAAGAACATGCCGGGATCGATGACCGCCGATTGCGCGCCCGACCGCATGCCCTCGAGCCCGACGGCGATGCCGTAGGCCTGCACGACGGCGAGCAGCACCGTGCCGTAACGGGTGTACTGGTTGAGCCGCTTGCGGCCGCTCTCGCCCTCTTTCTTCATCGCCTCGAGCTGCGGCGACACCGCAGTCAAGAGCTGGATGATGATCGAGGACGAGATGTACGGCATGATGCCGAGCGCGAAGATCGACATGCGCCCGAGCGCGCCGCCCGAGAACATGTTGAACATGCCGAGAATGCCGCCGGCGTTGCGGTTGAAGATCTCCTGCAAAATCCCCGGGTCGATGCCGGGCAGCGGGATATAGGTGCCGAGCCGGTAGGCGACGAGCGCACCCAGGGTGAACCAGATGCGGCTCTTGAGCTCGGTGGCTTTCGAGAAAGCCCCGAGATTTATGCTGCTAGCGAGTTGCTCGGCGGCTGACGCCATCGGTTTGTTCCCTGCCTCGACGGAGGCCGCTTGCTGATCTCATAGAATAGGCGGTCGCGGTCGAATCCGGAAGGTCGCCGCTTCTCTTTGCCCCATCCCGGCGCAGGCCGGGACCCCTTTGTCCGCCGCCCGAATGGTTCAAGCATGGGCCCCGGCCGGAGTTTATCCTCGGGCCGCTCGTGGCGCGGACCCGTGGGCCGGGGTGGTCCATCAACAGTTCCGCCTAGGCCTCGGCTTCCTTCGCCGCACCCTCGGGCAACACCACCTTGCCGCCTGCTTTCTCGACCGCGGCGATCGCGGCTTGCGAGGCGCCGGCGACCTCGATCGTGATCGCGGTCTTCAGCTCGCCCTTGGCGAGCAGGCGCACGCCGTCGCCGAGCCGGCGCAGCACGCCGGCCGCGACCAGGGCCTTGCCGTCGATCGTCTCCTTGGCGGCGAGCTTCTCGGCGTCCAGCGCCTGCTGCAACCGCCCGAGGTTCACGACCTTGTAGTCCTTCTGAAAGATCTTGTTGCTGAAGCCGCGCTTCGGCAGGCGGCGATGCAGCGGGGTCTGGCCGCCCTCAAAGCCGTTGATCGCGACGCCCGAGCGCCCGAGCTGGCCCTTGCCGCCATGACCCGCGGTCTTGCCCTTGCCCGAGCCGATGCCGCGCCCGAGCCGCTTCGAGCGGTAATGCGCGCCCGGATTGTCCCTGATCTCGTTGAGC
>DASZLY010000242.1:0-7919 GCA_035552135.1 Allostellaceae bacterium
AACACCTCTTCGAGGTTGGTGCGGCCGTAGCGGTCGATCAGCTCGGCCGGGCTGCCGCGATCGACGATGAGGCCGGATTTCATCATCATCACCTGGCTGCACAGCCGCTCGACCTCGCCCATATTGTGCGAGGCGAGGAGCAGCGTCGCGCCGGTGCGCGCGCGGTAAGCCTCGAGATAGGAGCGCACCCAGTCGCCGGTGTCGGGGTCGAGCGAGGCGGTTGGCTCGTCGAGCAGCAGGACTTCGGGCTCGTTGAGCAGCGCCTTGGCGAGCGCGACGCGGGTCTTCTGACCGGACGACAGGCGGCCGGTGGGCCGGTCGAGAAACGCGGTGATCTGCAGGTCGTCGGCGAGCCGGTCGATCAGTTCGCGGCGCCTGGGCAGGCCGTAAAGCCGGGCAAAGACCGCGAGGTTCTGGCGTACGGTCAGGCGATGCGGCAGGTCGGCATAGGGCGAGGAGAAATTGATCCGCGGCAGGATGCGGAAGCGGTGGCGCAGCACATCCTCGCCGAGCACATGCACGCTGCCCTCGCTCGGCAGCAAGAGGCCGAGCAGGATCGACAAGGTCGTCGTCTTGCCGGCGCCGTTGCCGCCGAGCAGCGCGGCGGTGGCGCCGCGCTCGACGGTAAAGCTGATGCCGCCGACCGCGAGCGTCTTGCCGTAGCGCTTGACGAGGTTTTCGACGGCGATGACGGGTGAAGCCATCGGCTCTGTATGGCGAAAATTCATGCGATGAGCCAGCATATAGGATATGGGCGATGGGCCAGGGAGGCCACGGATGAACGCCACCAGAACCATCGCGGCCCAGGAGCCGCGCACCGCGTTCGACCGCATCAGCCTGCGCCGGCTGGTGCTGATCCGCTCGGTCGCGGTGACCGGGCAGGCGCTGACCCTCCTGACCGTACATTATCTCTTGGGGTTCAAGCTGCCGCTGCTGCCGGCGCTGATCGTCGTCGCCTGCTCGGTGCTGCTCAATCTCGGCGCGCTGCTCTATCACCGCGCCGGGGCTCGGCTGGGCGAGACGGCGGCGGCGCTCTACCTCGCCTACGACACGATGCAGCTGGCGATCCTGCTGTATCTGACGGGCGGGCTCGAAAACCCCTTCGCGATCCTGATGCTGGCGCCGGTCACGGTGGCGGCGACGGCGCTGTCGCGCCGCCCGGTGATCGCGCTGTCGGCGCTGGCGGTCGCGGCGATCACCGTGCTCGGCGAGATGCACGACCCGCTGCCGTGGCGCACCACGCCCTTTGTCTTCCCGCCCGATCTGGTGCTCGGCATCTGGGTGGCGCTGGTCATCGCCACGGTGTTTATCGGGGGCTATACGCTGTCGGTGGCGCAGGAGGCGCGGCGGCTGCGCGACGCGGTGGCGGCGACGCAGCTCGCGCTGGCGCGCGAGCAGCGCGTCTCGGCGGTGGGTGCGCTCGCCGCGGCGGCGGCGCACGAGCTCGGCAGCCCGCTGGCGACGATCGCCGTCGTCGCCAAGGAGCTGGCGCGCGAGCTGCCGGCGGATTCGCCGCATGCCGAGGACGCGGCGCTGCTCTTGAGCCAGTCCGAGCGCTGCCGGCTGATCCTCGCCGAACTGGCGCAGCAGCCCGAGGAGGACGGCAGCTCGCCCTATACCAGCCTGCCGATCTCGGCGCTGGTCGAGGCCGCCGGCACGCCCTATCGCGACACGCGCATCCGGCTCATCTTCGCCACCACGGGCGACGCCGCCCAGGACGACGAGCCGCTGGTACAGCGCAGCCCGGAAATCATGCACGGGCTTAGCAACCTGATCCAGAACGCGATGCAATTCGCGCGGCACGAGGTCAGCGTGACGATCTACTGGGACCGCACGCTGGTCACGGTCGAGGTCGCCGATGACGGGCCCGGCTTCCCGCCGCACCTCCTGGGGCGGCTGGGCGAGCCATACCTCTCGACCCGCGCCGGCGACCAGGACCATATGGGGCTCGGCATCTTCATCGCGCAGAGCCTCCTCGAACGCAGCGGCGCCACATTAAACTTTGCTAACCTTGTCGAAGGCGGCGCGCATGTTGCCATTTCGTGGAACCGTGCCAATTTGGAAACCGCAGCGCGCACGACGACGCGGGCGGCAGGCGGCGCGCGCGAGGTGACAGAAAGGCAATCCGCATGAACGCAATCGATCGACCCTCCCTTGTTCCGGGCGCGGACGGGCACGCCGCGCCGCTGCAGGGGCTCACGGAATCCGAGCGCTCGCTGCTCATCGTCGATGACGACGCGCCGCTCAACCAGCGCCTGGCGCGCGCCATGGAGCGGCGCGGCTTTATCGTGCAGACCGCCGACAGCGTCGCCAGCGGCGTCGCCGCCGCGACGGCGAACCCGCCGGCCTTTGCGGTCGTCGATCTGCGGCTCGGCGACGGCAGCGGCCTCGAAATCGTCAGCGCCCTGCGCGAGGCGCGGCCCGGCGCGCGCATCGTCATGCTGACCGGCTACGGCAATATCGCGACCGCGGTGGCGGCGGTGAAGGCCGGGGCGATCGACTATCTGCCAAAACCGGCCGACGCCGACGCGGTCGAGCGGGCGCTCCTGGCGCTCGAAGGCGCGACGCCCGAGCCGCCGGAAGACCCGATGTCGGCCGACCGGGTGCGCTGGGAACATATCCAGCGGATTTTCGAGCTGTGCGACCGCAACGTTTCCGAGACGGCGCGCCGTCTGAAGATGCACCGGCGCACGCTGCAGCGCATCCTGTCGAAGCACGCGCCGCGCAGCTGACCGAGCCGGTTACCTGTACCCTCGCGCTGGTTTCAAGTCCCCGCCGGCGCCGCAACCGCCATGCGCCGCGGATGGAGATGCGGTGCGCCCCGAATGACGCCATATTGACGCATGCCGTGCTTGGCTGAGGCGCGACCCCTCCACTCGGTTCAGCCATTCATGAGGGAGCAGATGTCAAAGCTTGGCGCCATGTTCCTCACCGGAACGATCCTCGTCGCAATTCCCCTGGCCGCCGCCCCGCCTCCCGTCGAGGTTGCGCCGGCGCCCGCTGCGGCCGCGCCGCACCACATCGGCCGCAGCGCCGCCTGGGGCTGCCGCGACAAGGGCGAACTCATCGACCTGTTGTTCCTCGGGCTCAGCACGAGCTTCGACTTGAAGCTCTCCTCGGCGCTGGCCGAGGGGCGCTGCGCCTATTTCACCGACGGCGAGGGCGTGACCATCGTCGAAAGCAGCGGCCACGGCCTCGTCAAGGTCAAGGTCGAGCGCGCCGGCGCGGCGCCGGAAATCTATTGGACGCCGTTGCGCAACGTCGAGTGACCGCCGGCGGCGGGTAGGCCGAGCCGCTCGCCGAGGAAGCGGTCGATCCGGTCGAACCAGGCGTCGCGGATCGCGTCGCGTTCGAGAAACGGCTCGTGCTTCGAATCGGGCAGCTCGACCAGCGTGCAGTCGGGCAGGAGGCGCGCCGCGCGGTAATGCGCCGAGGACGCCACGACCCGCTCGCGGCCGGCGCTGCCGAGCAGGATCGGCGTCTTGATGCCGGCGAGAAAGCGGCGCTTGCCGATCCGTCCGATCAGCGACAGTGCCGGGTCGAGCCAGCCATAGGTCGGCTGGTCGAGCCGCAAGGCCGGGTTCGCCGCAATCCAGGCGTGGCGGATGCGGCAGCGCTCGGCGTCGCTCGAGATGCGGCTGCGTTCGGGGCTCGGCGCCGGGTAGGGCCAGCGAATCGTCCCCGGCAGATGGCACATGCCGAACCCGGTGAGCCGGGCCGGGCCGGTCAGCGCGCGCAGCAGCACCGGCGGCGTGCGGCCGATCGGCACGCCCAGCATCGGCGCCGACAGCACCGCCGCGTCGAACAGGCGCGGATGACGGTGCAGGCAGAGGAGCGCGATCGCGCCGCCCATCGAATGCGCGATCAGTACGCGCCGCCGGGCGGAGGTGAGGTATTGGCCGGCGAACTGCGCCAGCTCCGCGGCGTCGCGGTCGAAGCGGCGGGCACGCGGGCGGTGCGGCAGGCGGCGCGGCCGGGTCGAGCCGCCCTGGCCGCGCCAATCCATCAGCCACACCGAAAAGCCGCGCGCCGCGAGGTCGCGGATCGTCTCGAACTGCTTTTCGATAAAATCGCCGAACCCGCCGACAAAGACGCATTCGGCGCGCGGATTCTCGGCTGCGAGATGGCCCCAGCGCAGCGTCGCGCCGTCGGCGGTGGTGAAACGGCCCCAGACAAAGCCCGGGGGCACGAGAAAACGCTCGGCCAGCGGCGGCGCGAGGCGATGACCGGCAGCGTGGAGGTCGGCCGCGTAACTATCGGGCATTATTCGGTAATCCGCGAGACATCGTGCTCTGGTCGAGTTACGCAGCAATTATGGCTGTCGCATGGCGGTTCGGTGACACTCTCGCCGTAGCGGCGAATTTACCGGCGATATTCTCAGGGCAGGCTCAACGCAACGCGGAAGCCGAAGCGGTTGCGCCGGGCGAGCGTGCCTTCGGGGAAACGGTTGGCGGCGCGCAGCATCGAGGCGCGCGCGGTGCCGAAATCCGCCTTGCGCGCCGGATGGCGGGTGCAATCGCCCGACATCCAGGCCGAGCCGTCATCCGGCGCGCCGGCATAAGTCTCGTTCCAGCAATCGGCGGTAACCACGAAGACATTGCCGAGCATGTCGTAAAGCCCGAACGGGTTGGGCTTGAACGAGCCGCCCGGCGCGGTATCGGCGAAACCGTCGCGGCAGGGCAGGGCGGCCGTCCCGCCGTATTTTTCGCGACGCGATTCGTCGCCGACATTCTCGTAAGTGCAGGCCTCGGCGTCGTCGTCGCCCCAGTAGAACGCGGTCGTCGTGCCGCCGCGCGCGGCATATTCCCATTCCGCCTCGCTGGGCAGCCGGTAATCCTTGCCGGTCTGCCGGTGCAGCCAGGCGAGGTAGAAGTCGATGTCCTGCTCGCTCAGGCAGACCGCCGGGTCGTCGGCGGTCTGCGGATAGCCGGGATCCTCCCAGCCGGCCTGCGG
This sequence comes from Allostellaceae bacterium, assembly GCA_035552135.1. GTDB lineage: Bacteria > Pseudomonadota > Alphaproteobacteria > ATCC43930 > CGMCC-115725 > DATARH01. The sequence goes on from DASZLY010000242.1 coordinate 4,954, forward strand.
CTGCGGGACCCAGGTGGCGCCGCTCGGGGTCAGGCAACCAGGCTGCGGCTGGTAACTGGCGGCGCCGGCAAAGGCGGCGAACTCGGCGCGGGTGACGTCGATCTTGGCCAGCGCAAAGGGCTTGGCGAAGGTTACGCGGTGGCTCGGCTCGTCGCGTCCGGCTTCGGTCGCGGGCACCTGGAAGCGCTCGTTCTCGCCCGCCGGCGCGCCCATCGCGAAGCGGCCGGCGGGGATCACAGCCATCTCCGGGCAGTTCAGGCAGTCGCGGAAGGTCTTCGGTCGCCCGGACCCGCTCGCGGTCTGCTTGGGCGGCGTAGGCGGCGGCGGTTGCGGCGCCTCGGCGGCGGGCGCTGGTTGCGGCGCGGCAGAGGCGGCTGGCGGCGGCGGTATGGCGGTCGGCGGGGGCGCGGGTTTCGGCTCCGGCGCCGGCGGGATCGTGATCGGTGGTCCTGCCGGTTTTGCCGGAGCCGGAGCGGCGGGCGCGGGCTGCGGCGGGGTCGCCGGGCGCGCCGTCACCGGCGCTGGGTGCGGCGCGGGAGCTTGCGGCGGGCGCAGCCAAAAATGCCAGGCGAGCAGCCCGGCGAGGATCACCAGCGCTACCGCGGCGGCCGCGCCGAAAATCCCCGCCATTTTGCGCTTGAGGCTGCTGGGCTCATCCATGAGGTTTGTCGCGCCGGTCGGGTTGGTTTGCGATGCTAACGGGTGACCGGCCGCATCGCTGCAATGGGGCCGGGGGTGCGTCGCGTAGCGCTAGGGACCGGCGGCGATGCCGGCGTCGCGCAGACGGCCGATCTCGACGGCGCTGAGGCCGAGCACCTCGGCGAGCACCTGGTCGGTGTGCTGGCCGAGCAGCGGCGCGGGGCGCGTCGGCTCGCGCGGCGCGGCGGAAAAATCGAGCGGCAGGCCGGGCGCGAGGTAGCGGCCGATGCCGGGCTGGTCGATCTCGGCGAAGAGCGGGTTGGCGGTCGAGCAGCGCGGGTCGCGGGTGACGAGCCCGGCAAAATCCTGGAACGGGCCCCACAGCACGCCGCTGCCCGCGAAGGCCGCCGCGATCTCGGCAAGCGTGCGCGCCGCGCACCATGGCCCAACGATCGCGGCAATGTCGTCGCGCGCGTCGAACCGGCCGGCCTCGGTGTCGAGATCGACGCCGAGGCGCGGGCCGAGCGCCGCCAGCGCGTCGCCGAGCCCAGTCGCGCGGCCGAGCGCGCGCCATTGCCGCGGGGTCAGCGCGATGACCATCGCCCGCCGGCCGTCGGCGGTAGCGAAATCGCGGCCGAAGCTGCCGTAAAGATCGTTGCCCAGCGCCGGCCGGGAGCGGCCGTTGACCTGCACGTCGCCGATATAGCCAAGGTGCCCGACCATCGCGAGCATCACATCGGCGAGCGCGGCGACGACCTCCTGGCCCTCGCCGGTGCGGCCGCGATGGCGCTCGGCGGCGAGCAGCGCGGTCGACAGATAGAGCCCGGTCGCGACGTCCCAGGCCGGCAGCACGTTGTTGACCGGGTTGCCGTCGCCTCTACCGGAATTCTGGGGCCCGGTCACCAGCGGAAAGCCGCTCGCCGCGTTGACCGTGTAGTCGACCGCGGCGCTGCCGTCGCGATTGCCGATGAGCCGCAGGAGAATGATGTCGTCGCGCGCCGCCTTGAGGCTCGCATAGTCGAGCCCGGGAAGCGGCGGCAGATTGGTCAGCACGATCCCGGCGCCGGGGCCGGGCGCGGTGGCGATCGCCTTCGCCAGCTCGCGCCCCTCGGGTCTGTCGAGCGCCAGCGCGACCGAGCGCTTGGCCTTGTTGAGCCCGGCCCAGTAGATGCTGGCGCCGTCATCGGTCACCGGCCAGCGATAATGGTCGATGCCGCCCTTCAGCGGGTCGATGCGGATCACTTCGGCGCCGAACTGCGCCATCGTCATCCCGCCCAAAGGCGCGGCGACAAAGGCCGAAAACTCGACGACGCGCAAATCCGCCAGCAGATTGTTCATGGCCGCTATTGAGCCGCAAGCCCGGCGGCGCGGCAATGCTTCTCGATCACTCGGCCGGCGCCGGGTTCGCGCGGGGCGGCGCCAGCACCGCGCCCGCTGCCTCGCGCCAGGCGCGCGCCCGCCACAAATCGCGGCCGACGGCGACGAATTCGTGAAATGCGATCCACAGCGGGTTGTACGAATTGAGCGGCGTCACCAGCCCGTAGCGGCACGGCAGATCGTCACGCTCGGCGGCGAAGGTGCCGAACAGCCGGTCGAAGACGATCAGCACCCCGCCGAAATTCTTGTCACGGTATTGCGGGTTCGCCGAATGGTGCACGCGGTGGTGCGACGGCGTGTTGAGGAGCCATTCGAGCGGTCCCAGTTTCGGGATCCAGGTGGCGTGGATCGCGAACTGGTAGAGCAGGTTGAGGTTGAGCGTCACGAACACCGCGCGCGGCGCGAAGCCGAGTGCCATCAGCGGGGTGAAGAACAGCGTCGTGCCGACGAGCCGCCCGGTCCAGCCAATGCGCAACGCCGCCGCCAGGTTGAGCTCGTTGGTCGAATGGTGCACCGCATGGTGCGCCCACAACAGGCGCAGCCGGTGGCTGCAGCGATGGAACCAGTAATAGGCGAGCTCCTGGCCGAGAAAGAGGGCGGCGATCGACGGCACCGTGCCGAGCGGCACGGTCCACAGGCGATGCGCCCACATCCAGCCGGTCAGCCAGTCGAGCGGACCGAACGCCAGATAGACATAGACGACGTACTGTCGCGCCACGATGTCGGCGAACGAGCACAGCGCGGCGCGCCAGTCATAGGCGCCCCGGCGGATCGCCAGCAGCGCCGCCGCCTCGATCGCGGCAAACAGCATCACCGCCGGAGCCGACCAGTGGAGGATGAGGTAGATTGTGTGCATCGCGCGCCTCGACCGGGATTGACCGGCCGAGGGTGCGCGCCGCCGGGCGCGGCGGTCTTGCCGATTCCCGCAGGGATGATCGCCGATTTTTGCA
>DASZLY010000243.1:0-5424 GCA_035552135.1 Allostellaceae bacterium
GCAGAGCCGCTGCCGCTCTTGCCGGTCCCGGCCGACGATCCGCCGGTGCCGAGCGCGGCGCCGGTCGAGCCGCCGCCAGCGCTGGCTGCGCCGGTGCCGAGCGTTGACGCAGACCCCGAGCCCGTGCCGCTGCCGGCGGCCGAGCCGCCCGTGCCGAGCGCGGTGCTGGCCGAGCCGTTGCCGGCCGAGGCGCCGCCGACGCCCAGCGTCGAGGCGCTGCCCGAGCCGGTGCCGCCGGCCGACGAGCCGCCGGTGCCGAGCGCGGTGCCGACCGACCCGCCGCCGGCGGACGATCCGCCCGCGCCGATCGTCGAGCTCGACTGCGCATAGCCTAGGCTCGCCGTACCGGCGAGCAGTGCGGCGACGAGAGCCGCCTTTTTAAACTTACTGGATAGCATTTCAGTCTCCCGTCTTCTCTGTGGTTTACATTTGTCCCGTATATCTATTTTCGCGCGAGCGAAACAGATCAACATCAGGCTACAGTTATTTACTTAATGCCTGAGACGTTCACCGAGCGAACGACAATTACTTTTTTGGGTTCCCGATTTTATTCCGATGCGGCGGGGGAAGAAGGATACTGCGCAACCGTTGTCGCGCACCGCCGGGACGCCCATCCGCATTCATAGCTTCGACACCTGGGCGTGCTAGACTGCGGCGTCGCTTTTCGCGGTGATCCGATGCGCCTCGACGTCGATCAACAAGCCTTGGGCGAGCTGTGCCGCCGCCACCGCATCCGGCGCCTGTCGCTATTCGGCTCGACGCTGAAGGGCACCGCGCGCCCGGACAGCGACATCGACCTGCTCGTCGAGTTCGAACCGGATGCCCATCCGACCTATTTCACGCTGGCTCAGATCGAGCTGGACTTGTCCGCGCTGCTCGGCGGCAAGCGCGTTGATTTGCGTACGCCACGGGAATTGAGCCGCTACTTCCGCGAGGAAGTGGTGCGCGAGGCAGAGCCTCAATACGAGTCGACATGAACGGATCGGATCGGTGGCGCCTGGAGCATATTGCCGACTCCCGGAACACGGCACTCGACTTTGTCCGCGGCCGGGAGCGCGCCGATCTCGACACTGACCGGTTGCTCGTCTTTGCGCTGACGAGGGCACTTGAGATCGTCGGCGAAGCGGCGAGCAAGGTGACCCCAGAAGGTCGCGCGGAATTTCCGGACTTGCCGTAGCCGCTGATGATCGGGATGCGCAACCGCTTGGTGCACGCCTATTTCGACGTCGATATCGATACGTTGTGGGATACCGTAACCAATGCCGCCCCTCCTTTGGCGCGGCGTGTCGCCGAAATTCTCGCCGGCTGAAGGGCCGAGAAGGAAGCCGGCGGATTCACGGCTTGCGCCACGCTTCTATGCCGTCGCAGACTTGGGCAAACCTTAGTCCCCCCGGGAGGAGCCCTCGCGATGCCATCGACCGCCGCCGCGCCCAGCCAGCGCCACCTGCCGATCCGCAAGGACTGGCTCGCCGCGACCCAGGAGAAGGCGCTGGAGCCGGACCGGCCGATCATCGACCCGCACCACCATCTGTGGGACCGGCCGGGCAACCGCTATCTGCTGCACGACCTCGTCGAGGACACGTCGAGCGGCCACAATATCCGCGCCACCGTGTTTCTCGAATGCCGCGAGATGTACCGCGCCGATGGCCCGCCCGAGACCCGCTCGCTCGGCGAAACCACCTTTGTCGCCGGCGTCGCGGCGATGAGCGAGAGCGGCAAATACGGCGCGACCCGGCACTGCGCCGGGATCATCGGCAATGTCGATCTGCGCGCGGTCGGCGGCCGCGCCAAGGGCGTCCTGGAGCAGCACGTCGCCGCCTCGGGCGGCCGCTTCCGCGGCATCCGCAACGGCGCGACCTGGCACAGCGACGCGAGCCTGCGGGTCTTCACCTCGGGCTCGGGCGAGGGCCTCTACCTCGACCGCAGCTTCCGCGACGGCTTTGCCGCGCTGGCGGCGCTCAACCTCAGTTTCGAGGCGTGGGCCTTCCACACCCAGCTCGGCGACATCGTCAGCCTCGCCGCCGCCTTCCCGGAGACCAGGATCGTCGTCAACCATGTCGGCGGCTCGCTCGCGGTCGGCCCCTATGCCGGCAAGGGCGACGAGGTCTTCAAGGAGTGGCGCGGGCAAATCCAGAAGCTCGGCCAGTTCCCCAATGTTTACATGAAGCTGGGCGGGCTCGGCATGCCGTCGCTGATGGGCTTCGAGCTGGGGCAGCAGGAATCGGCGCCGTCGTCCGAGCAGCTTGCCAAGGCCTGGGGGCCGTATCTGCATGCCTGTATCGAGGCGTTCGGCCCCGACCGCGCGATGTTCGAGAGCAACTTCCCGGTCGACAAGGGGATGTGCAGCTACGCCAATCTGTGGAACGCCTTCAAGCGCCTCTCGGAGGGCTATTCCAACGACGAGAAGAACGCGATGTTTCACAACACCGCGCTGAAGTTCTACCGGCTGTATTAGGGAAAACGCACCACCCCGGCGAAGGCCGGGGCCTATGCTTCAATCGTTCCAGCAGCGGATGAATGGGTCCCGGCCTCCGCCGGGATGGTGCCGAAGCGGAAAGAGGGAGAACGCACCGATGCCATTGCCACGCCAAGAGGTCGACGGCACCACGCCGAAATACCTGCGCGACAAATACGCGATCGTCGGGGTCGGCGAGACCACCTATACCCGCGGCTCGGGGATCTCGACCCGCGCGCTCGGCACCTGGGCGGTGCGCAACGCCATCCTCGACGCCGGGCTCAGCCCCGCGGACGTCGACGGCATGCTCGATTATTCGGGCGGCGACTCGACCTCGGCGACCTTTATCGCCGGCGATCTGGGCCTCAGGCTCAATTTCTACATGGATTGCGTCGGCGGCGGCTCGTCGACCGAGGCGCTGATCGGCATCGCCATCGGCATCATGGAAGCGGGCCTCTGCAAGTGCGTCGCCATCTTCCGCTCGATGAACGGGTTTTCGCAGGTGCGCATCGGCGGCACCGGCGCGCGCTCGGCGGCGCCGGTCGCCGGCGACATGCTGCACAACCGCGCCTATGGCTGGCAGAGCGCCGGGCAGAGCTTTGCCCCGACCTTTATGCGCCACATGTACGATTTCGGCACGACGCCCGAGCAGGTCGCGCATGTGAAGATGTTCCACTCGCGCCACGCCTCGAACAACCCCAAGGCCTATTACAAGAAGCGCTTTACCGTCGAGGACGTGATCAACAGCCGCTTCATCTGCAAGCCGCTGCATCTCCTGGATTGCTGCGTCGAGACCGACAACGCCACCTGCGTCATCGTCACCCGCGCCGACCGGGCGAAGGACATGAAGCAGCCGCTGGTGCTGATCCGCGGCGTCGTCGGCCGCTGCAACAAGCCGCGCCTCGACATGCACTACCAGCACGGGCCGATCTCGACCGTCGCCGGGCGTTACGCGCGCGAAATCCTGTGGCCGAACTCCGGGGTCGGGCCGGAGGATGTCGACGTCACCGGCTCCTACGACGCCTTCACCTTCACGACGATGCTGCAGCTCGAGGATTACGGCTTCTGCAAGAAGGGCGACGGCGGGCAGTACGTGTCGGACGGCACGATCACCCTGGGCGGCAAGCGGCCCAACAACACCAGCGGCGGGCATCTCTGCGAGGGCTACACCCACGGCATGAACATGGTGATCGAGAACACCCGCCAGCTGCGCCACGACGCCGACGATTCCTGCCCGCTCGGGCCCGATGGCAAGCGGCAGCACACCTACGACTACAGCGAGGGCGGCTGCCGCCAGGTCAAGGACGTGGAAATCAGCGCCAATCTCGGCTGGGCCAACCCGGCGACCGCGTCGTCGATGGTGATGCGCAAGGGGTGGTGAGTTTCATTCAATGAGCCGGCTGCATCGGCAACCTGCGCCCTTCGAGGCCTCGCTGCGCGAGGCGCCTCAGGGTGAGGAAGAAATCTCGATGGCACCGAGAAAAGCCCTCATCCTGAGGTGCTCCACGAAGTGGAGCCTCGAAGGACGCACAGCGTCGATTCAGCCATAAGCCTGATCGAGCAGAATTCGGAGAAATCACATGGCCACGATCGACGGCGAATACATGGGCATGGGGCTGCGGATCGACGATCTCGATGTCGAGAACGTCGCCTATTTCAAGCACTGCGCCGAACATGACTTCCACCTGCAGGCGTGCAATGCCTGCAACCGCCTGCGCTACCCGCCGACCACCGCCTGTCCGTGGTGCATGAGCCGCGAGTCGAGCTGGAAAAAGGTCGAGGGCAAGGGCACGGTGCATTCCTACACCGAGGTGCACCACGCGATTCAGCCCGCGTTCCGCGGCAAGACCCCGTATATGGTGCTGCTCGTCGATCTCGACACGCAAAAGGGCGAGCCCACCCCCGACGAGGCGCTGCGCGTCATCGCCAACCTCGTGACCCCGGACGGCCAGTTCGCCCCGCCCGAGATGGTCAAGCGGGTCGGCGTCGGCACGCGCGTGCGCATGGTGTTCTCCGACGTGTCGGCCGGTATCGCGCTGCCGCAATGGACGATCGACGAAACCGCCCAGCAGCCCGACAAGCCGTGGCGCTACGCGCAGGAATAGCTTGCGTCGACGCTAATTTTGCCAAAATTCAGTGATCTGATCGCTCCGGTCGGTAGCGCGGCAGGGACGCGAGAGACGCTCGGCCGAGCCTGTTATCCCTGATAAAAAGCGGCAAGTAACAGGGATAACAGGCATCGCGTTGCCGCCGCGCGGGGGCGCGCTATAGTCGAGCGCAGAATTCGCTCCGGGGAGGGACACGATGCGCTGGCTCCGCTACGAGACAAACGGGCAGGAATCCTACGGCATCATCGAGGGCGACGAGGTCGTCGCGGTCAAGGGCGACCCATTCGCCGGCTACGAGATGACCCGCACCAGGCACCGGCTGCGCGACGTCAAGTACCTCGTGCCGGTGATCCCCAAGACCTTCTACGCGGCCGGGCTCAACTACGTCGAGCACATCACCGAGATGGCGGCAAAGCGCGGTGAAAAACCCAACATCCCGCCCGCCGCCGATGTCGGCTACCGCGCCAACAACGCGCTCATCGCGCATAACGAGAACATCGTCATCCCGCACGACGCCGGCGAATTGGTGCAATACGAGGGCGAGCTCGTCGCGGTGATCGGCACCAAGGCCAAGCACCTCTCCGAGAGCGAGGCGCTTTCCTGCGTGCTCGGCTGGACCATCGGCAACGACATGAGCGAGCGCGCCTGGCAGCGCCAGGACCGCACGCTGTGGCGCGCCAAGAACACCGACACGTTCAAGCCGATGGGGCCGTGGATCGAGACCGATTTCGACCTCGAGGCGGCGCGCACCATCGTCCGCGTCAACGGCGAGGAAACCGACAATTTCCAGACCAATCACATGCTCTACGGCGTCGCCACCTTTATCAGCCGCATGTCGCAATATCTGACGCTGTGGCCGGG
>DASZLY010000244.1:0-4359 GCA_035552135.1 Allostellaceae bacterium
GCCCGAGAACCATTCGGTCGCATAGGACAGCGCCATGATAAGAGAGCTTGCGAGGATGATGAGCGCCATCGCTTCGAAATGCCGCATCGTCAGCAGACGCTCGAAGCCAAAGCCCCAGCGGACCGCGGCGGCGAGCAGCACGACCATAGCGAAGCCGGAGAACATGGCGCCCACGACGAAATAAGGGGGGAAGATCGTTTCCTGCCAGCCCGGCATCAGGCTGGCGGCAAAATCCAGGCCGACGATCGAATGTACCGAACACACGAGCGGAACCGCGAGCGCCGCCATCGTCGTGTACAAAGTATTGTGCAGCCGCCACTGGCGCGCCGAGCCGCGCCAACCGAGCGCGAAGGCGCCGTAGATCAACCTGCCGCTGTTCGACCGGGAGCGATCACGAAAGGCCGCGAGATCGGGGAGCAGTCCGACATAGAAGAAGACGATCGAGAACAGGAGATAGCTGAGGATCGCCCAAAAATCCCAGACCAGCGCACTTCGCCACTGCGGCCACAGCTTCATGGTGTTCGGGTAGGGCGCCAACCAGTAGAAATACAGCGGCCGCCCGAGATGCAGGATCGGGAACAGCCCGGCGATCGAGACCGCGAACAGCGTCATCGCTTCGGCGAAGCGGTTGATCGAGGCCCGCCACGGCTGGCGGGTCAACAGCAGCAGCGCCGAGATCAGCGTGCCCGCGTTGCCGATGCCGATCCACCAGACGTAATTGGCGATCGGGAACCCCCAAACTACCGTCGTATTGTTGCCGAGAACGCCGATGCCGGTCCAGAGCAGCCGCACGATCGCGATCATCGTGATCAGCGCGAGCGGCGCCGCAACGGCCATCGCGAGCCACCAGCCACGTCCGGGCGAGCCTTTCAACACCGGATCGGCGATCGTCGCGGTGATCGACGAATTGGTCGCACGCTCGGGGACCAGCGGCTGGGGCTCGTCTCGGGCGCCTTCCGAGGCGACGGCGAGGCTCATCCCCGCCTCCCCGCCAGATTAGGATTGAAATCGCGCACCTGCGCCAGATAGGTGGTCCGCGGCCTGGTATTGAGATGGCCGAGCAGGCTGTAATGGTGCGGCTCCTGCCTCTGTATCGAGACCTTGGCCTCACTGAGCGAAAGATCGCCGAAGCTGATCGCCCGGGTCGGGCATGCCGCCTGGCAGGCGGTGACGACCTCGCCGTCGGCGATCCGGCGGTCTTCCTTGTCGGCGGCGCGGCGCGCCCGACTGATGCGCTGGACGCAATAGGTGCACTTCTCCATCACGCCGCGGCTTCGCACCGTGACGTCCGGGTTGTTGTGCGCGCGCACGAGATCGGCGCCGAGGTCGGCATATTCCTGGCCGTCGGCATAGCCGAAATAATTGAATCGGCGAACCTTGTAGGGACAGTTGGCTTCGCAGAACCGAGTGCCGATGCAGCGATTGTAGACCTGGACATTCAGCCCCTCGTGGTCGTGAACCGACGCGGCGGTCGGGCAGACGGGCTCGCACGGCGCCGTCTCGCAATGCATGCAAGGCACGGGCTGGAAGCCGATTTGCGGTCTCTCCGGCGGCCCGATCTCGTAGGCGTCGATACGCAGCCAATGCATGTCGCGTCCACGCGCGATCTCGTCGGGGCCAACGATCGGCGAATTGTTCTCGACCTGGCAGGCGACGACGCACGCGTTGCAGCCGATGCACAGCGAAGTGTCGATCACCATTCCCCATCGAGCGCCGCTCCGCGGCTCTTCGGGGAAGAACGACGCGAGCGCGACCTTCTTCTCGCTGGCGAGCGAGTGGAACTGATCGAGGGCATAGGACGGAAAGAGCTCGGCGGCTTCGCCATCCAACCTGAATTGATGCTGCGTCGAGGGCAGCGGCCGATGTTCTCCGCTCGGCGCCGCGACAACGCCTTCGACCAACCATGAGGGGTCGGCGCGCAATCGGTAGGCGTTGGCGCCGACGCCGGTTCCTATGTGACCCGCCGCCGTCCTGCCATGGCCAAGATAAAGGCTCAAGACCCCCCGTGCATGTCCAGCAGCGACGCGCACGGGGGCCGCTACCGCGCGGCCGCCGGCGGACAGATTGACGACATCGCCGTCGCCGACGCCGAGCGCGGCGGCGTCGGCGGCCGAAACGCCGATCGAATTTCCCCAGACCTCCTTGGTCAGCGGTTTGGGAAGTTCCTGCAGCCAGGCGTTGTTGGCGAACGAGCCGTCATAGACGCAAGGATCCGGGCGAAGCACGAGCGCCAGAGGCGTAGCGGCGGCAGGCGGCTTCAACTTCGGGAGGGCCGGTGAAAGACCTGAAAGTTTCTCGGCCGCAGTGCCGGCGATGACCCCGTCGTTCAGGGCACGCCGCCACCAGGTTTCGAATTCGCCGGGCGCCGCGCGCGCGGACCAGGTTTCGCGCACCAGCGCGTAACCAGAGCCGATGCCGCCGTCGAGAACGTCGATAAGTTCGTGAAGCGAGCGCGTATCGTAGAGCGGCGCGATCAACGGTTGCACGAGGCTCGCCGTCCCGTCCGGGGCCTCCAGGTCGGACCAGCCTTCCAGGCCGTGCGTCGCGGGCAAATGCCATTGGCACTGCGCGGCGGTCTCGTCGAAATAGCCACCGAAATGGACGCTGAATTTCGCCTTGGCGACGGCCTCCACGAAGCCGAGGGCCGGCGGCGAATCGTAGGCGGGATTGCAGCTGAGTACAAAGAGGTCTTCGACCTTCCCGGCGTCGAGGTCGCCGACGAGATCGGCCAGCGATCGCGCCGACGTCAGTTGCTGTCGGGCCTCGAAATGGTCGATCGGCGCCTGGACTTGCGCATTGATCCAATGACAAAGCGCATGGATGTCAGCTGGAAGCGCCGCGCCGGGGATGACGAGCGCTCGGCCGCGATGAGCCTCGACATCGCGCGCGATTTCGTCGCCGAACGCGGCGGCCTCCCTGGGCAGATCCGGTTTCGGCAAATCGGCGCCGAGCCCTCGCGCGATGGCGATCGCCATCGCAGCGATCTCAGCGGGCGGAACGACCAGCCGATGATCGGCATTGGCGCCGGTGAGGGTCGGCGAAGCCTCGATCGCGTAGAGCCGGCCGATTTCCGCGCCATCCTTGCGCGCGAGGCGCCGCGCGGCGAAACCGCGCGCGTTGACGATCTGCATCGGGCCGGGTCCAAGCGGGTCCGCGTCGAGCGAAACCACGATCTCGGCGTCTCCAAGCCGAGGAATCGCCAGCACGGGGCGGCCGAAAGCGGCGACGGCGCCGTCATGGGCGGCCGAATCGAACAGTGGATCATGGACGTGCCATTGCAGGGCGGGAAATCGTCGGCGGAGAACCCCGATCTGCCGCGACAAGGTCGGCGAACCGACCGGGCCGGTCAACAGCCGCAGTCCTTCGCCGTTGCCGGCGGCGAGCGCTTCGAGCCTTGGTTTGACGGCGTCGATAAACGCCGGCCAATCGCTGATTTCGCCGGCGTGGCGCGGCGCCTGCGAACGGTCGGGATCGTAGAGCGAGAGCACGGCGGCTTCGGCGAGGGCGTCGGTCGCGCCGAGACTGGCGGGATGCAGCGGGTTGCCTTCGATCTTAATCGGGCGGCCCTCGACCGATGTGCAGAGAACGCCGCGTCCGTAGCCGCCGAGCTCGAGCGTCGTGGCGAATTGCAGCGGGACGCCCGGAATCAACCGCTCCGGCATGCGGACATAAGGCACGATCTCTTCACGCGGTCGCGAGCACCCCGCGACGAGCAGCGTCATTTGCCCCGCGAGCAACTTCAGCGCCGTGCGCCGCGACAATGTCGCCTCGCCGCTCACCGGTGGCACACGGAGCAGTCGGTCAGGGTCGCGACGTGAATTTGATAGGTCTCCATCAGGCGCTTGCCTCGTTCATCCTGGTCCTTCGGCGGGCGCCAATCGGTGGCGAACACTTCCGCGAGCGCCCGCAGGTTCGGCGCCGGGTCGCGGTGGCAGTCGAGGCACCATTCCATCGTCAGCGGCGCCGCCTGCCGCATCAACGGCATGTGTTCGATATCGCCATGGCAGGTCGTGCAGCCGACGCCCTTGGCGATGTGAACGCTGTGATCGAAATAGACGTAGTCCGGCAATTGATTGACCCGGCGCCAGCGGAGGGGCGTCCCCGAAGCGAGGCTTTGGCGCACCGGTTCGAGGATCGCGGCGTTGGTCCAGATCTGCGAATGGCAGGTCATGCAGGTCTCGGTCGGCGGCACAGCGGCGACCGCGGAAGTCTCGACATCGTTGTGACAATACCGGCAGTCGAGTCCGAGGCCGCCGACATGGTGCTGATGGCTGAAGGGCACGGGCTGAGTCACCACGATCCCCTCGTCAGTCATGTGCGGCGAAAGCGCTATCGCGTAGCAGGCCGCCGCAAACGCAA
>DASZLY010000245.1:0-2623 GCA_035552135.1 Allostellaceae bacterium
CCGAGATCGGCGGCGACCCGATCGTCGCGGTGCTGACCGAGCAGGTTTCCGACGCCCATCTGGCGGGGCTACGCCAGGATGGCGTGTCCTATATTTTTGCCGGTAAAAGCGAGCTTGATCTGAGGCTTGTGCTGGAAGTCCTCAACCGCGAGCTGAAGATCGAGCGGCTGATCCTCGAAGGCGGCGGCAAGTCGAACGGCTCGTTCCTGCGCGCCGGGCTGATCGACGAGATCAGCCTGGCGCTGTGCCCCGCCGTCGACGGCGCCAGGGGCATCGGGCATTTCCTCGACTCGGACGACGACGAAACCGACGCGCGGGCGCCGCTCCAAGCCATGACGCTCGAAAGCTGCGAGGTGCTGGAGGGCGGCGCGGTGTGGCTGCGCTACCGGCTGCAGAACGGCTGAGGGCCGCCCCGAAGGACGGCCCTCCTTACACGCGTTCGCGATAACTCAGGCAGGCACGCGATGCAGCCCGACGATCTTGTTGCCGTCGGGGTCGCGCAGATAGGCGAGGTACATCTGGCCCGCCGCGCCCTGGCGAATGCCCGGCGGATCCTCGGCCGTCGTGCCGCCATTGGCCACGCCCGCATCATGCCAGGCCTTGGCTTGCTCGGCGCTGCTCATCACAAAGCCGATCGTACCGCCATTGGCGGCGCAGGCCGGCTGGCCGTTGATCGGCTGCGACACCATAAAGCGCCCGCCATTATGCGCGTAGGCGAGCCGGCCGCGGGCGTCCGGGGTGGCGGGGGCGACGCCGAGCACGCCGAAGATGGCGTCGTAGAACTTCTTCGACCGCGTGACGTCGTTGCTCCCGATCATGATGTGGCTGAACATTGCTCTCTCCTTGACCAGTATCATTGCGCCTACCGCCCCGCCCCATGGCGGAACCCGGCCTCAGGCTCGGGGCAGTATGACGAGGGCGGGACAGCTAGGCTATGCTGCGGCGCAGGTCAACGTCGCCGCGAGAGTATAGCCGGTCATGAGAGAGAAGCCGCCGATACGCCTTGGCTTCTTCACCCGCCTGCTCGACCAGGCGGACGCGGCCGAGCGCTACCGCCTGGCGCTCGCACAGATCGCCCATGCCGAGCGCTGCGGCTTCGATTCCGCGTGGATCGCACAGCATCATTTTCACGAGGACGAAGGCGGGCTGCCTGCGCCGTTCGTGTTCCTCGCCCAGGCCGCCGCACGGACGACCCGCATCCGCCTCGGCACCGGGATCGTCACCCTGCCGCTCGAACTGCCGATCCGCGTCGCGGAGGACGCCGCGGTGCTCGACCTGATGTGCGGCGGGCGGCTGGAGGTCGGGGTCGGGCCCGGCGGCAACCTTTCGGCCTACCACGCGTTCGAGCGCGACAGCGCCGAGCGCACGGCGCTCCTGGTGCGCCATCATCGCGTGCTGCTCGACGCCTGGGCAGGGCGGGAGCTGCCCGGCGGCGACCGGCTCTACCCGCCCAATCCGAGCCTCGTCGAGCGCGTCTGGCAGGCGACCTTCACTATCGACGGCGCGCGGCGGGCGGGCGCGGCGGGCGACGGGCTGATGCTGTCGCGCACCCAGCCGCGGCCGGCGGGGGCGCCCGACCTGCCGCTGCCCGACATCCAGAACCCGATGATCGACGCCTATCTCGACGCGCTGCCGCCGGACCGCGCGCCGCGCATCCTCGCCTCGCGCACGGTCTTCGTCGTCGACGACCGCGCCGACGCGCTGCGTCTGGCCGAGGCCGGACTGGCGCGGCAGCGGGCGCGCTACGCCGCGATCGGCCGCGGCGGCTTTGTCGAGGGCATGTCGGTGCACGACCAGATCGCCGCGATGGACATCCACACCGGCACCGCGGACGAGGTGATCGCCTCGCTGCGCGCCGACAGCGTGCTCGCGCGCGCCACCGATCTCACCGTACAGTCGCATTCGATCGATCCGCCGCATCCCTTCATCCTGCGCTCGATCGAGCTGGTGGCTGAAAAAGTGGCGCCGGCACTCGGCTGGGTTCGCGGCGGCGATGCGGCCGCGCGGCAGGTTGCGTAACGGTAGACGGGACCTGACGATAGACGGGGGAAGCATGACGGACACCGACGTCATCGACACGCTGGTCAGGATCGCCCCCGGCTCGGCGTTGGACGCGATCCGCGGCCGGCGCAAGCAGGCGCGCGAGCAGGCACAGGCGAGCTATCGCGCGCTATTCGTGCCGAAAGACGAGGGCGGCGTCAGCGCGATCGAGCGTTTCGCGGTCGCGGTCTTCATCACCGGCCTGCACGGCGAGGCGGAGACCGCCGCGTTCTACGCCGCTCGCCTCGCCGCAACCGGGGCGTCGGCGGCGCTGCGCGCCGCGATCGATGCCGCGGTCGCGGCGGCGAAGGGGCAAGGTCCCTACGGCGCCTATCCCGCCGGGCCGTTGAGCCGCGAGGACACTACGGGGCCGGCGCACCATGTCGCGGTGGCGACCCGCGCCGCGCTAGGGCCGCGCCTCGCGGCCGCGTTCGAGCACATCCACATGCTGGTGTTCCACCCGCGCGACGCCGCGCCCGCGGCGCTGCAGGCCCTCATCGATGCCGGCTGGTCGACCGCCGACATCGTGACGCTGTCGCAGCTCGCCGCGTTTCTCTCCTTCCAGATCCGCGTCGTCGCCGGG
>DASZLY010000246.1:0-12871 GCA_035552135.1 Allostellaceae bacterium
CTGGGCGGGCGGATAGACGATCGTGCCGTCCGGCCGCGGCGCGGCGCCCGGGGTGAGCGAGGCCGGCTCGATCTTGCCCGGCCCCATGATGTGCTCGACCGTGTCGCCGGCCGCGAGCAGGTAGTCGGCGACGATACGGCGATGGCAGCGCCACCACACCGCCTCGGCGCACATGATCGCCGGAGTATGCTCGCCGGCGAGGCCGCGCAGCTCGCCGAGCGCCGCGCGGAAGGCCGGGGTCAGCGCGTAATCGGCATAGGCCTGGAACGCCTCGTTCTGCCACAAGCCGTTGGGCGAAGGCGGCGCGCCTTTCGGCCGATGCCGCAAGCCGCCGAGCGCCGGGAAAGGGCGGTAGCCGATCCCAGCAGCGGCGAGGGACTTCGGCAGCGCGTCGGCGTTGAACTGCGGGTTGAAGCGTGAGCGCGGCACGGTGCGCACATCGATCAGCAGATCGACCTCAGCCTCGCGCAACAGCGCGATAAGCTCCTCCGCCGAGCGCGTCGAATGGCCGATGGTGAAGATGGTTGCGGCCACCTCAATACATATGCTGGCCGCCATTGACCGATAGGGTCGAGCCGGTAATGAAGTCGGCATCGTCGGCGACGAGGAACAGCACGGTGCGGGCGATGTCCTCGGCCTTGCCGAGGCGGCCGACCGGGATGCGGGCGACGATCTTTTCGAGCACGTCGGCCGGCACCGCGCGCACCATGTCGGTGTCGACATAGCCGGGCGCGACGGCGTTGACGGTGATGCCGCGCGCCGCGCCTTCCTGGGCCAGCGCCTTGGTGAAACCGTGAATACCGGACTTGGCGGCGGCGTAGTTGACCTGGCCGTACTGCCCGGCTTGGCCGTTGATCGAGCCGACGTTGACGATGCGGCCGAATTTGCGTTCGCGCATCCCTTCGATCACCGCCTTCGACATGTTGAAGCATGACGACAGGTTGGTCTGGATGACCGCGTTCCAGTGCTCGAACGACATGCGGTGCATTGTCGTGTCGCGGGTGATGCCCGCATTGTTGACCAGCACCTCGACCGGGCCCAATTCGGCCTCGATCTTGGCGATGCCTTCCTGGCACGAAGTGAAGTCGCCGACATTGAACTTGAAGACCGGGATGCCGGTCTCGTTCTGGAACGTGTCGGCCGCCGCGTCGTCGCTGCCGTAATTGGCCGCGACCTTATAGCCCGCCTGCTTGAGCGCGACCGCGATCGCCTTGCCGATGCCACGCGTGCCGCCCGTGACCGCCGCCACCCTGGCCATGGTTTCCTCCCTTTTTCACCATCGTAGGGTGCGTTAAGCGCAGCGCAACCCACCGTTCTTGCCGCCCGATAGGTTTCGCTTTGCTCAACCCATCCTACCGCTCCTAACGCTTCCGCAACTCAATCCCGCGCGACGCACATCGCAATCCCCATGCCGCCGCCGATGCACAGCGTGGCAAGGCCCTTTTTGGCGTCGCGTTTCTGCATCTCGTAGAGCAGCGTCACCAGCACCCGCGCGCCCGAGGCGCCGATCGGGTGGCCGAGCGCGATCGCGCCGCCATTGACGTTGAGCTTGGCCGGGTCGAAGCCGAGATCCTTGCCGACCGCGCAAGCCTGCGCGGCGAACGCCTCATTGGCCTCGATGAGGTCGAGATCGTCGACCGACCAGCCGGCCTTTTTCAGCGCCATGCGCGACGCCGGGATCGGCCCCGAGCCCATGATCGCCGGATCGACCCCGGCCGTCGCCCACGAGACGATGCGGGCGAGCGGCTTCAAGTTGCGCTTGGCGGCGGCATCGGCGGTCATCAGCACGACCGCGGCGGCGCCGTCATTGATGCCCGAGGCGTTGCCGGCGGTGACGGTGCCGTTCTTGTCGAAGGCCGGGCGCAGCCCCGCCAGCACCTCGAAGGTGGTGCCGTGCTTGGGATGCTCGTCGGTATCGACAATGGTCTCGCCGCGCCGGCTGGCGATCTTTACCGGCACGATCTCGTCCTTGAACCGGCCGGTCTTCTGCGCCGCCTCGGCCTTTTGTTGCGAGGCCGCCGCAAATTCGTCCTGCTGCTCGCGGGTGATCTGCCAGCGCTGGGCGACATTCTCGGCGGTGTTGCCCATGTGGTAGCCGTTGAACGCGTCCCACAGCCCGTCGCGGATCATCGTGTCGATCATCTGCGCGTCGCCCATCTTGGTGCCGTTGCGCAGATGCAGGCAGTGCGGCGCCTGACTCATCGATTCCTGGCCGCCGGCGACGACGATGTCGCTGTCGCCGTTGCGGATCGCCTGGTAGCCGAGCGCGACCGTGCGCAGCCCCGAGCCGCACAGCTGGTTGACGCCGTAAGCGGTCGCCTCGTACGGAATGCCGGCGGCGACCGCCGCCTGGCGCGCCGGGTTCTGCCCTTCACCGGCCGCGAGGATCTGGCCCATGATGACCTCGTTGACCTCGCCCGGCGCGACCGCGGCGCGGCGCATCGCCTCGGCGATCGCCACCTCGCCCAATTTGTGCGCCGGCAGGCTCGCGAGCCCGCCATTGAAGGCTCCAACGGCGGTGCGGGTGGCGCTGGCGATGACGATGTCGGGCATTTGCGGATCTCCTGATCGGGATAACGCCTATGTGGGCGGCGAGGTCGTATCAAAAAAGGCCGATACGCAGAAGTCCAGCCGCCGCGAAGCACGGGTGCCATACCCCGCCATGAGACCGCCGCCGGGAAGCGTCGTCAGCGCGTTGCAGTGCGTCGGCGGCGCGGCTTCGGTGGACGCTCGAGCGCGGCCAGCCGGCGCTCAAGCTCGTCGACTCGCAGGGCCAGGACGGCGATGGCATCGGGGCTCTCAGTCGCGGCGGCGGCTGGCGCAGCGGGCATCCCGAACGGTCCGAAGAAAGGCGGCCAGGCGGGAGGCGCCGCGCCGCCCGGCTGCGGCACTCCCGAGGCGGGATAGGCGAACTGGCGGGTCAGCGCCATCCAGCGCTTCAGCGTCTCCATCGCCTGCGGGTTGGCGAGCAGCGCCGTCAGGTACTGCGTCCACAGGGTCAGATAGCGCTGCGCCAGATCGTCGGGGGCGTCGGTCATCGCCGCGATTATAGGCGGCGCCAGCCCGGCGCGCCCAGCCCGCACCGCTGCTTCCAGCGCGAAACATCACGAAACCGCGCGGATTCGCGGTATTGTTGCAAAGCAGCATCGTCGCCGCACAAGGACATTGGCGGATGAACACTCCAGGCAGCGAACAGGCAGGCGATTCGAAACCGGTCCTCGTCAAGAAATACGCCAACCGGCGCCTCTACAACACGGCGACAAGCAGCTACGTGACGCTCGAAGACCTCGCCAAGATGATCAAGGACGGCGGCGACTTCATCGTCCACGACGCCAAGACCGGCGAGGACATCACCCGCTCGGTGCTGACCCAGATCATCGTCGAGCAGGAGCAGAAGGGGCAGAACCTGCTGCCGATCAGCTTCCTGCGGCAGCTGATCGGCTTCTACGGCGACAGCATGCAGTTCCTGGTGCCCGGCTATCTCGAACAGGCGATGATGTCGTTCGCGCGCAACCAGGACCAGATGCGCGACACGCTGCGCGCGACCTTTGGCCTGTTCCCATTCGGCCAGTTCGAGGAGATGGGCAAGCAGAACATCGCCCTCTTCGAGCAGACGCTGAAAATGCTGTCGCCCTATGGCCGCGGCGGCGCGCCGGCCGAGAAACCGTCATCTACGCCCGAGCCGTCGCCAGCCCCGGCCGAGGATCCGCGATTGAAGCGGATGGAGTCGCAAATGGAAGCGATGCGCCGGCAGCTGGATGCGCTGACCAAAGGGAAGTCGTAGGCCTTTGGCCATTGCGGGATGCCGCGGAGCGGCGGCAGACCCGGAATGACCACGGTTGTTTACGCCGCCGAACGGCGCCACGGCGGATCGAGCAGCGCCATGCCGTAGAAATGGCCTTGCACGAAGTCGACGCCTTCACGCTTCAGGATATCGGCCTCGGCCTCGGTCTCGACACCCTCGGCGATCGTCGTGAAGCCGAAGCCTCGCGCCAGGCCCAGCAGGTGGCGCAGGAAAGCCTGGCTCTCGGTGTTCGTGGTGATGTCGCGGATGAACGAGCGGTCGATCTTGACCATGTCGACTGCCAGGCTCTGCAGATGCTTGAGCGAGGTATAGCCGGCGCCGAAATCGTCGAGTGCGACGCGGCACCCGGCACGGCGCAGCGCGTCGACAAAGCGCGCCGATTCCTCGATGTCGTAGAGCGCCGCGGTCTCGGTGATCTCGACCACCAGCCGGCGCGCGAGCCCGGGATTGGCGCGCAACCGCGCGGTCAGCGAGCGCAGCCACGTCCGGTCGGCCGTGGTCAGCGCGGAAATGTTCAAGCCGAAGGTGACGTCGGGATGCCGCGCCGCCTCGTCGAGCACTTTGAGTAGGATGTAGCGGTCGATGAGGCGGATATAGCCGAAGCGCTCGATCTCCTGGATGAACTCGCCGGCGGCGAGCACCTCGCCCCCCGCGTCGCGCAGCCGCAGCAGGC
Organism: Allostellaceae bacterium; assembly: GCA_035552135.1. GTDB lineage: Bacteria > Pseudomonadota > Alphaproteobacteria > ATCC43930 > CGMCC-115725 > DATARH01. The sequence goes on from DASZLY010000246.1 coordinate 4,479, forward strand.
ATTCGTAATACTCGACCGCGCCGCTCGCCACCGAGACCACGGGCTGGAACGCGAAGGTCACGCGGTCCTGGCGCAGTGCCGCCTGCACCGCGTCGCCGATCGCCGAATAGCGCCGCTCGCGCTCGCGCTGATCCTCGCTCGAACGATAATGGACGTGGCAGTTGCGCCCGGTGCGCTTGGCGTCGGCGAGCGCCGCCTCGGCCAGGGTGATGACCTCGTACGAGGTCGAGCCGCGGTCGCAGAACGACGCCGCGCCGACCGACACGGTCGTCGCGATTGGCCCGCGCTCGGCGACGACCGGCGCCGCGCGCACCGCCGCCAGAATCTTCTCCGCTGCGACGGCGACGTATTCATCGGGGCAATGCGGCAACAGCACACCATAGCGGTCACCGCCGAGTCGACCGACGAGATCGCTGACGCGCAGACAATCGTCGAGCCGGCGGCCGACCTCGATCAGCACCGTATCGGCCGCGGCGCGGCCATATTGCTTGTTGATCGCGGCCATGTTGTCGATACCGAGCGCCAGGAAGGCGGCGGCGCCGGGCCGGCGCATGCCGTGGGCGATCGTGCGGTCGACCGCCTCGCGCAGCCGCGAGCGGTTGAAGTGCCCGGTTAACTCGTCGTAGTTGACCCGATCTTCGAGCTGGCTTTGCCGGTCTTTCGCGCTCAGTTCGCGCGGCTCGGCCGCCCCAGCGTCGCTTGCAGTCATCAGGCTCCGCCCCTCGCCGGGATGATTGTGGCGCAGCACCGACGCGGCGCCGGCACGCCAAGGAAGGCTAACGAGCGACCCCTTTAGGAAGCCTTAAGGGGTGGGCTCCGGGAGGCGGACTCGCGCATCGGCCGGGGTGTGCGAATTGAGGAATGGCAGCACCGCCTGGTTGAACTCGCGCGCCAGCACATGCGGGAACCAATGCCCGCCGCGCGGGAAGATCTTGACCTCGGCACCCCGAATGAGCCGCGCCAGCTCCTCGGAGAAATAGGCCGGGGTGACGATGTCGTCCTCGGCGCCGACGACCAGCGTTGGGGTATGGATTTTCGCCAGGCTGGCGGTGCGATCGAAGGCGAGGATCGCGTCGATGCGGCTCATCGCGATCTCGAGCGGCGGGAAATGCGCCAGGTTCTGCGCTTCCATGTGGCGCAGCTTCTCGTTGTTCTTGGCAATCCACCAGCTCGGGTAGAGGAATAGTGTGGAGGTCTGGACGTACTGGCTGGGGCCGAGGCGCTGCAGCACTTCCTTGCGCAACGCGTACATGCGGCGGAAATAGGCGTCGGGTTTGGTCCAGGTCGCCGACAGGACAATGCTCGCCACCCGCCTGGGATGCTCGATCGCCAGCGCCTGCGCGATCGCCCCGCCGGTCGAGTGGCCCATCAGGTGCGCGCGCTCGATCTCCAGCCGGTCCATCAGCGCGATGACGTCGCCCGCCATGCGGTCGACCGTGTAGCCGCCGCGGATCGGGTCGCTCTCGCCGACGCCGCGGCTGTCATGGGTGATGACGTCGTAGCGCTTCGAGAAGGCGGTGACCTGCTCCTGCCAGAACGACGCCAGTCCGCCCAAACCCGAAATCATCAGCACCGGGAACCCGGCGCCGTGCCGCTCATAATAGAGAGAGCCGTCGTTGATCGAAATTCGGGGCATGACGCATCGGCAAAAAAGAGGGTCAGCGTCGGTATCACCGCTGGGGAGGGCTGTCAAAGGGTACGCGCAAGACGTTATTGCAGGGCTGATCCCCGAGGAACCGACGCGCGCGAAAAGCGCCGCCGTTCTGCCTCAAATTTGACACAGGGCCAGCCTTCAATCGCGCTGGAATCTACTGCTTGAGCGCGTTCGGCGCGAGTAATTCGCGGGCGCCGGCGGGATTGGTGTTTGCTTGGGTCAATCGATGCGGGGTGGAGCATTATGACGACGCAGGATCGGGGGAATAGCGAGGCGACCGCAACCGGCGATGCCGCGCGCCGGCCCACGCGGCGGGCAGGCGGCCGCACGCAGGACATCGACCGGCATGTCGGCGCCCGGGTACGCGAGCGGCGCATCATGCTGGGCTTCACCCAGCAGCAACTCGCCGACCTGATCGGCGTCACCTATCAGCAGGCGCATAAATACGAGCGCGGCATCAACCGCATCTCGGCCGGGCGGCTGTTCGAGATCGCCCATGTGCTGAGCGTGCTGGTGAACCATTTCTTCGAAGGGCTCGAGGGCGAGGAAGGCCGCGCGGTCAGCCCGCGCGAGCGCATGTGCCTCGAGCTGGCGCGGAATTTCGCGCAAATCCCCAACGAGCGGCACCAGGAAGCGCTGAGCGCGCTCGCCCGCGTACTGGCGGCGGAATAATCGCTTTTCGCCGGCATTAAAAAGGCGGCTCAGCTCAAGGTCGCCTTTTAGGCGCTCAAAGGCTCGCTTAGAAGCGATAGCCGAGGCGGATGCCGAGATCGTTGATGCTCTGGTTCTCTTTGGCCAGGCCGCCATTCGAGATGTGATCGATATGGGCCGAGATCACCCAGATCGGGTTGATCTGATAGCCGAGATCGAGCCCTTCGCGGAACAGGATGTGCGAGCCGAGCGCCTTGCGCTGCGAATTGCCGTTGGCGATCTTGCCGTCGTTGAAGCCGGGGCCGAAGAAGTAGTCGAGGACGATGCCGTCGCCGGGGTTGATGAGGTTCTGCGCCAGGTACCAAGACCAGGTCGCGCCGATATAGGCCTGGTTGGTCTGCCCGGCGGTGTTGATGTCGCCGCCGATCGTCGGGCGCGGCTGCAAGGCCCAGTGTATCCAGGCCGGGGCGGCGGCGATCGACGCGTCGCTGACCGGCGAGGCGAAAATGAGCTCGGGATTGATGTCCGCGCCTTTTTCACGGCCTTTGAGTAATGTCGTATCGTGGTCCATCACGCCGAGGATCACCTCCGATCCCGTGATGTTCTGCGCCTGCGCGCGCAGCGGCAGCAAGGCAGCCAGGGCGAGCACGGCAGCGACAGCTACGCCGCGCCACGGCAAAAGAAGCATCCGAACCCCCACGGTTGAAGCCGCCAAGCTAGCCGCTCCGGCAGCAAAACCAAAGCGTTGAAACACGCCATCGCGGCGTCGATCACGAACTGTTGCACACGCGCAACATCGCTTTTGCCGCCGTTCAGGCCGCCGGCCGCAGGATCGCCTGCTCGGCCGGCGCGTCGATCCACATGCGGAACCACAATTCGAGCATCAACAGCGCCCAGAGCCGCGTGTGGTGGTTGCGCCGGCCCGAGCCGTGCTCGTCGAGCAGGCGCACCACGTAATCCGGGCGGAAGAGACCGCGCTCGCGCGCCGCCTGCGACAGCAGCGTGTCGTGCGCGAGCGGCTTCAGCGCGCCGCGCAGCCATTCGTCGATTGGCATGCCGAAGCCCATCTTCTTGCGGTAGATCACCTCGCGCGGCAGATAGGGCTCCATCGCGCGCTTTAGCAGCGCCTTGGTCTGCCCGCCGGCCATTCTCTCCTCGGCCGGGATCGCGGCGGCCCATTCGAGCAGCACATGGTCGAGCAGCGGCGAGCGGGTTTCAAGCCCGTGCGCCATGCTGGCGACATCGACCTTCACCATCAGATCGTCAGGCAGATAAGTGTGCAGGTCGGCCCAGTTGGCGCCGGCGAGCAGGCCGCCGGCAGCGGCAAAATACGGCGCCAGCAGATCGAGCGCCGAGTGGCCGAGCTGGGCGCGCATCGCCTCGCCGTAGCCGGCCTCCTTGTCGCGATCGGCGAAGAACACGATCGTTCCGCCATAGCGCCGCTCGGCTTGACGGGACGAGGCTTCGAGCACGTCGCGAATCTGCGGCAGCTTGAGGTCGCGCTGCAGCGCGGCCGGCGCGAGCCCCAACAGCCGCGCCAGCGCCAGCCGGCTCCAACGCGGCAGGTGGTCGAGCCGCTCCAAATGGCGCATCGCCTGGTATCGGGAGTAACCGAGAAGCGCCTCGTCGCCGCCATCGCCGTTGAGCGCGACGGTGACCTCGCGCCGGGCCATCTGCGAGACGTAATAGGTGGGGATCGCCGACGGGTCGGCGAAAGGCTCACCGTAATGCCAGACGAGCCGCGGCAGCACCGCGACCGCGTCGGGCTCGACGACGAGCTCCTCGTGGTCGGTGCCATAGCGCTCGGCGACGAGACGGGCGTAGCGCGTCTCGTCGAAGCGCTTGTCGCCAAAGCCGATCGTGAAGGTCTTGACCCGTCCGCCGCCGACCCGCGCCATCGTCGCGACGACACTCGCCGAATCGATGCCGCCCGACAGGAACGCGCCGAGCGGCACGTCGGCAATCAGCCGCAGCCGCACCGCCTCTTCGAGATGCGCGACGAGCTCGCGTTCGAGCTCGGCTTGCGGGCGGCCGGCGCGTGCGGCAGTCGGCTCGGGCAGACGCCAGTAGCGCACCGGCTCCATCTTGCGCCAGCGCCCCTCGGGGTCGGGCGAGATGGTGAGGTAGTGCGCCGCCGGCACGCGAAAAATCCCGGCAAACGCCGTCTCCGGCGCCGGGACGTATTGCAGGCTGAGGTAATGGTCGATCGCGGTGAGGTTGGGGGTGCGCGGCAGCCCGGGCCAGGTCAAGAGCGCCTTGATCTCGGAGCCGAACAGAAAAGCTTCGCGTGTCGGCGCGTAATAGAGCGGCTTCTTGCCCACCCGGTCGCGGGCGAGGATCAGCTTGCGCGCCCGCGCATCCCACAGCGCCAGTGCAAACATGCCGCGCATCCGGCTGAATATCCGCGGGCCCCAGGCGTGCCAGCCATTGGCGATGACCTCGGCGTCGCCGCGGCTGCGAAAGACATAGCCCCGTCTTTCGAGATCGGCGCGCAGCTCGGCGAAATTATAGATTTCGCCGTTGAAGGTCAGCCACACGGAGCCGTCCTGGCTGGCGATCGGCTGGTTGGCGGCCGGCGACAGGTCGATCACCGCGAGCCGCGCCTGGACGAGCCCGGCGAGCCCATCAGTCCAGATGTCCTGGTCGTCCGGTCCGCGATGCTGCACCGAGCGCGTCATCGCCCACAGCCGGGCCTCGAGCTCGGCGCGCGGCAGCGTCGCCTGCGGCAGCAGGACGCCGGCTATGCCGCACATTGTCGCGTGGTCTCGCGCATGGCGGGCGGTCTAGGTGATCGCCTCGCCCCGCGCAAGGCCGGGCTCAGCCCTTGCCGCCGGTCGCCGCAGCCACCGCCTTGACCATTTCGAGGAATTGCTGGCGCACCCGGCCATCGGGGATCGTGTAATAGAGGCGGACGAGCTCGATCGTCTCGGGCCGCTCCATGCGCTCGCGCGCTTCCTGAACGGCCGGCGATACCGGGCTGTCGCCGTTTTGCAGATCGCCGAAAAAGAATGAGATCGGCACGCCCAGAATCTCGGCCATCGCCGACAGGCGCGAGGCGCTGACCCGGTTGGCTCCGCCCTCGTATTTCTGCACCTGCTGAAAGGTGAGACCGAGCGCGTTCGCCAAGGTCTCCTGGTTCATGCCCAGAAACAGACGCCGCATGCGGATGCGCTTACCGACATGCACGTCGATTGGGTTTGGGATGCCAGTGCCACGCCCATAACGGGGCGCCTCGCCAGCAGGCTTCAAGGTTTTCAAAGGTGCTTATCCCTTCCTTACATGAAACTGACAGCAAGAATGGCCAGGGCGCGCCACGTAGCATCGAAAACGGTAAAGCGACAAGCCACATTCCCGGGCGAAGCTGTCGGTTTAATGATCTTCGGTCCCGACGCGGAATTTGCCACAAATCTCAGCCGCGGTCTTCACCCTGCGGTGGATCGTCGTAGCCGCGGCGGCTGCTGATGAAAACGAGGCTCATCAGCCCGACCCCGACCGCCAGCGTCGCCAGCACGCCGAGGGCCAGTGCAATCCAGCCGTTGAGGCTGATCCCGCTATTGCCGATCGCCTGCCAGTTGACGACGCTGACCGCGGCAACGACAGCGATCGCCACGACCGCGACGCCGAGCGCGACCGCGCTGCCGAGCCGCATTACTCGCCCTCCATATCGCCCTTACGCCGGGGCACGGCGCGTGGCAAAGTGCCGTCGCCCTTTTCCCGCCGCGTTCGTGACGCATTGACCCCTCATAGTCTCCGGAGACCTCGATGCCGACGGAAAGCAAACACCCCGAAACGATCGTGCTGCATGCCGGCTACCGCAGCGACCCCGCCACCAACGCCGTCGCCGTGCCGATCTATCAGACTACGAGCTACCAGTTCCGCGACACCGAGCAGGCCTCAAACTTGTTCGGGTTGAAGGAACTCGGCAACATCTATACCCGCATCATGAACCCGACCAGCGATGTCCTGGAACAGCGCGTCGCGCAGCTCGAAGGCGGCGTCGCGGCGCTGGCGCTCGGTTCGGGTCAGGCCGCCTCGCTGTTCGCGGTCAACAACATCGCCCAGGCCGGCGACAACTTCGTCGCCTCGACCGACCTCTACGGCGGAACCTGGAACCTGTTCCTGCACACGATGCAGCGCACGATGGGGATCGAGGTACGCTTTGTCGATCCCAGCGACCCGGAGAATTTCCGCCGCGCCACCGACGCCAAGACGCGCTGCTACTACGCCGAGACGCTGCCGAACCCGAAGCTCGAAGTATTCCCGATCGGCGAAGTCGCCAAGATCGGCCGCGAGCTCGGCGTGCCGCTGATCATGGACAATACCGCGGCGCCGGTGATCTGCCGGCCGCTCGATCACGGCGCCGCCGTGGTCATGCACTCGACGACCAAGTACATCGGCGGGCACGGCACCTCGATCGGCGGCATCGTCGTCGACGGCGGCAATTTCGACTGGGAGAAACACGCCGACCGCTTCCCGCTGCTGAACCAGCCCGACCCCGCCTATCACGGCGCGGTGTGGACGCAGGCGGTAAAGCCGCTGGGGCCGATCGCCTATATCCTCAAGATGCGGGTGACCTTGCTGCGCGACATCGGCGCGGCGGCCGCCCCGTTCAACTCGTTCCTGCACGTCCAGGGGCTGGAGACGCTGCCGCTGCGGATGCGGGTGCAGTGCGCCAACGCGATGGCGGCCGCGCGGCACCTGAAGGCGAACCCCAAGGTCGCCAAGGTGATCCATCCGAGCGAGATGAGCGGCGAGGCCAGGCGCCGCGCCGAGGCTTACCTCAAGGGCGGCATGGGGGCGCTGCTCGGCTTTGAATTGAAGGGCGGCCTCGACGCCGGACGGCGCTTTATCGACGCGCTCAAGATGTTCTACCACGTCGCCAATATCGGCGATGCGCGCAGCCTGGCGATCCACCCGGCCTCGACGACGCACTCGCAGCTGACGCCGGAAGAGCAGCTCCAGACCGGCGTCACCGACGGCTATGTGCGGCTGTCGATCGGACTGGAGCACGAGGACGATATCATCGCCGACCTCGACCAGGCGCTGAATGCAGCGTAGCGCGGATTTCATGTGCTCGTTATACCGGCGAAGGGCGGTATCCACGGCTGACGTGGGTCCCGGCCTTCGCCGGGACGACGGCTATGGTCTGACGTGACGGTCACGGAAGCACTGCTCGAACTGTCCTGGCCGCTCGACCTCGCGCTGACGGTGGCGAGCCACGGCTGGGTGCATCTCGAACCGTGGCGCTGGGCGGACGGCGTGCTGTCGCATCCCGAGCGCGTCGGCGACGTACGCGGCACGATCGCGCTGACGCAGCGCGCGCCGACGGTGCTCGGCGTGTCGTGGGAAGGGTTCGCCGGGATCGACCCGTCGGTGATCCTGCGCCGCGCCGGGCGCTGGGTGTCGGCGGAGTGGGACCCCGCCCCTGCCCTCGCCGCGCTGGCCGCCGGCTTTGCGCCGGAGGCCGAGCTCATCGCGCTCGGCGGCGGGCGCATCCTGCGCTGCTCGACCTTCTACGAGGATTTCGTCAAGACGATCCTGACGGTCAACACCAGCTGGTCGGGTACTTGCCGGATGAGCGCGGCGCTGGTCGCCGAGCCGGGCGACGGCGCCTTCCCCGAGCCGGAGGCGATCCTCGATTACGGCGAGGAACGGCTGCGGCGGCTCGCGAAGCTCGGCTTTCGCGCGCCGGTCGTCGCGACGGCGACGCGGCGGCTGCTCGACGAAGGCGTCATCGATGCGCACGGCAATGGCGACGACGCGCGCCTCGACCACGAGTATCTCGTGAGCCTCAAGGGGATCGGCCCCTACGCGGCGGCGCATTGCCGGATGCTGCTGCAGGATTTCAGCCGCATCCCGGTCGACTCGGTCGTCGTCGCGCATCTGAAGGAGCGGCACGGCACGACGCCCGCCGACTTCATCGCCGCACGTGCCGCATGCGGCGCCTATCTCGGGCTCGGCTACCGGCTGATGCGCCTCAGGGAGAAATTCGCCGTCCCCGACCTTTAGCGCGTCAGTGCGTGACCTGCACGATGACCTCGATCATGCCGTCGAGCATCTGCTGCACCGAGAACGAGGCGAGGATCAG